>CAYROZ010000233.1:0-1517 GCA_964426125.1 uncultured Oscillospiraceae bacterium | reverse complement strand
AAAAGCAGATCTACCGCTTCACCAAGGGCGACAGCGATCTGGCCCTGCGCTTTGATCTGACCGTGCCGCTGGCCAAATACGTCGCGCTGCACTACGGCCAGCTGGCCTTCCCCTGCCGGCGCTACCAGATCGGCAAGGTATACCGCGGCGAAAGAGCCCAGCGCGGCCGCTTCCGCGAGTTTTATCAGGCCGACATCGACGTCATCGGCGACGGCGCGCTCGACCCCGCGAACGAGGCGGAGATGCCCGCCGTGATCTGCGAGGTGTTCCGCCGGCTCGGCATCGAGCGCTTCGTCATCCGCATCAACAACCGCAAGGTGCTCAACGGCCTGTTCGACCGCTTTGGTCTGAGCGAAAACGCCTCCGGCGTGATGCAGACGATCGACAAGCTCGAAAAGATCGGCCGGGAAAAGGTGGAGCACATCCTCACAACGGACTACGCCGTTTCCGCCGAAAGCGCCAAGGCGCTGATGGACGTGATCGAGTCCGGCGACCCCTACGCCCTGCGCGGCCAGAACGCGCTTTTGGACGAGGGTCTGGACGAGCTTGAAAAGGTCACGGGCCTGCTTGCAGGCTTCGGCGTTCCGGCGGATAAATGGACGCTCGATCTCACCATCGCGCGCGGCCTTGACTACTACACCGGCACGGTGTATGAAACGCAGCTGCTCGATTATCCCGAGCTCGGCTCCGTTTGCTCCGGCGGCCGCTACGACGATCTGGCCGGATACTACACCGATAAAAAGCTGCCCGGCGTGGGCGTTTCCATCGGCGTGACGCGCCTGTTCTACGTTTTGCAGGAGCAGGGTCTTTTGAACGATGAGATCGCCACGGCTCCCTGCGATGCGCTGGTGATCCCCATGGGCGAGGACCAGCTTGGCTACGCCGCGGCGGTGGCCACCGAGCTTCGCGCCGCCGGCGTTCGCACACAGGTGTATCTGGAATCGAAAAAGATCAAGGCCAAGTTCGGCTATGCCGACAAGCTGTCCGTGCCGTTTGCCGTGGTTCTCGGCAGCGACGAGCAGGAAAAGCAAACGGTTTCCCTCAAAGACCTTGCCACCGGCACGCAGAGCGTGATGCGCGCGGCTGAGGCAGCCGGGGTCATACTGGAAAAGACACATACGGCGGCAACGCCCGTAAAGGAGATAAAAAAATGACACAGAATCGAACTCACAACTGCGGCGAGCTGCGCATCGAAAACGCGGGCCAGAGCGCGCGTCTTTGCGGCTGGCTTGAAAATCTGCGCGAGGTGGGCGCGTCGCTGGGCTTTGCCGTGCTGCGCGACTTCTACGGCACCACGCAGGTCGTCATCGAAACCGAGGACATGATGCGCACCTTCCGCGCCATCACCAAGGAATCCACCATCGCCGTCAGCGGCACCGTGCGCGAGCGCGACAGCAAAAACCCCAAGCAGCCCACCGGCGACATCGAGCTGGTTCCGGAATCGGTGGAGGTGCTCGGCCGCTGCCGCTATAACGAGCTGCCCTTTGAGATAAACCGCAGCCGCGAGGCCGACGAGA
>CAYROZ010000232.1:0-1534 GCA_964426125.1 uncultured Oscillospiraceae bacterium | reverse complement strand
GCTCGCGGCCATTATGGCGCTGAGCGTTTTGACCGGCTGCGCCGGCGGCAGCAGCAAAACCGTTTCCACGGACGGCTCCACCTCCATGGCGAAGGTGATCGGCTCGCTGGGCGAGGCGTATGAGGCCGAAAAGGGCGTAAAGGTGACCTACAACCCCACCGGCTCCGGCTCCGGCATCCAGGCCGTGCAGGAGGGCCGCTGCGACATCGGTCTTTCCTCCCGCGCCCTCAAGGACGAGGAAAAGGCGGCGGGACTCATTGAGACCGTTCTGGCCTATGACGGCATCGCCGTGATCGTCCATCCGGACAACCCGGTATCCGATCTGACCCTGGAGCAGATCGCGGCCATCTACACCGGCCAGATCACGAACTGGAGCGCGCTTGGCGGCCCGGACAGCGAGATCGTGCGCATCGGCCGCGAGGCCAACTCCGGCACCCGCGACGGCTTTGAGACCATCACCGGCACGGCGGATGCGTGCCAGTACCGGCAGGAACTCGGCTCCAACGGCGATGTGATCACCACCGTCTCAAACAACCCCGGCGCCATCGGCTATGCCTCGCTGGCCACGGTGAAGGACAGCGTAAAGGTCCTGTCCGTGCAGGGCGTCGCCCCCAGCGAGCAGACCGTGAAGGACGGAAGCTACCCCGTGCAGAGGCCCTTCGTGCTGGTAACGTGCGCAGACACACCGCTTTCCGAAGAGGCACAGGAGTTCTATGACTTCGCGCTGTCCGGCACGGTGGCCGACATCATCGCGGCGGCGGGCGCGGTGGCGGCCAATTGAAAAAGCCGGTCCAATGCGGCGGCAATGCCCGCCGCCGCCGGCCGCTTGAAAGGGACGAACGAATGAGATCGAAAACAAACCAAACGGAAACGCTCATCCACGGCGTGTTTTTGCTGCTGGGCCTTGTGGCCGTGGGCTGCGTTTTGCTGATATCGGTGTATCTGATCGGAATGGGCATTCCCGCCATACGCGAGATCGGACTGGGTAAGTTCCTGTTCGGGCGGGTGTGGGCCTCGGGCGCAAGCGAGCCGGAATACGGCATCCTGCCGTTTCTTCTGACCAGCGTGTACGGCACGGCGGGAGCCATTGTTCTGGGTGTGCCGGTGGGCTTTTTCGCGGCGGTGTATCTGGCAAAGTTTGCGCCAAAGCGGGTCAAAGCGGTCATGCAGCAGTGCGTGAGTCTTCTGGCGGGCATTCCGTCGGTGGTGTATGGTCTGGTGGGCATGATGGTGCTGGTGCCGGCCATCCGGCGCGCGTTCGATCTGTCCGATGGAGCGTGCCTGCTGGCGGCCATGCTGGTGCTGGCGGTGATGATCCTGCCGAGCATCGTCAAAGTGTCGGTCACGGCGCTGGAGGCCGTGCCGAAGGAATACGAGGACGCCTCGCTTGCACTGGGGGCCACGGCCATTGAAACCTGCTTTCGCGTGTCCGTCCCGGCGGCGAAAAGCGGCATCGCCACGGCGGTGGTGCTGGGCGTGGGCCGCGCCATCGGCGAGGCCATGGCCGTGATGATGGTGTGCGGCAGCGCGCCGA
>CAYROZ010000231.1:0-1557 GCA_964426125.1 uncultured Oscillospiraceae bacterium | reverse complement strand
CAACCTCTGTTATTGAGTGGTTTTATGGTTTGAAATTGACCGCTTGCGATAAGCCGGAAGCAGTGGAAGGCGCAGAAGGATATGATTTCTATGTCAGGGGCGAATATGCGTTTACCTACGAAGACAGAAGCAAAGAAGCCTATATTATCGTTGGGGAGAACTACTATAAGGTGAAAAATCCATCCACTCCGCCGATAGACTGAGATGCGATTCGACAAGCAGGATGCAACCAACTGAATACAAAACAGACCGCCCGCTGGTCGCAATGCGCGAAAAGCTGGCGATCTTTTTTTTATGCCCCCGGCGATGCCGGAGGCGGCCTGGTTTGTGCTGGAGCGGCGGCACAGCGCGGTCAATTCCGGCTGCGAAGTCGGCGCTGCACGCCCGGCAGCGCCCACAGGCCGTAGCCCAGCGCCGTGCCGATCAGATTGAGGATGAGATCGTCAATGTCGCAGTAGCCGAGCGTGGTGAAAAGCTGCGCGAGCTCAACGGCAGCGATGATACCCGCGGCGCACAGCATCGTGCGGCCAAAGCGGCGCAGCCGCTCATGACGGCAGGGCAGACCAAAGCCCAGCGGCACAAAGCACAGGAGGTTTCCGCCCAGATAGGTCACGGCGGTCGAAAGGCTTTGGTGGCGCGCGATGTACAGATAGCGCCAGGTGCCGCGAAAGGGCTCAAGCTCATAGCCCGTGCGCAGACAGTCGAGATACGGCGTGGTCAGAAAGCGCGGCTGGCGCTGCAAAAACAGCAGCCACAGCATGACCAGCAGATAGCCCGGCCACAGCAGGCGGGGCCCGTTTGTTTTCCGCTTCTTCATATGGACACTATAAGCGCCGAGGCGCATTTTATGCCATCGAGCGCAGCGGACATGATGCCGCCGGCCCAGCCCGCACCCTCGCCGCAGGGATAAAAGCCGCGCAGCGCAGGACTTTGCAGCGTGTCGCTGCGCAGGATGCGGATGGGGGAGGACGAGCGCGTTTCCGGCGCTGTGAGCACGGCGTCAGGATCGGAAAACACGGCGAGCTTTTTGGCAAACAGCGGCAGCGCTTCGGCCAGCGAGTCCGCGATCACGGGCGGCAGGATGCGCCGCAGGTCGGTGTTTTTCACGCCGGGCTGGTAGCTCGGACACACGGAGGCAAACGCCGGACAGCCGCCATGGAGGAAGCCGCCGACGGTCTGCGCCGGAGCGATGTATCCGCCGCCGCCGGCCTCGTAGGCACGCGCTTCCAGCTCCCGCTGCCACAGCATCCCGCCCAGCGGGCCGCAATGGGGGAAATCCGCCGGGGATATGGCCGTCAAAAGTGCGGCGTTTGAGTTTACATAATCTCGCTTATACGGGCTCGCGCCATTTACGCAAAGACGTCCGCTCTCGCTCGATGCGGGCATCACCTCGCCGCCGGGGCACATGCAAAAGCTGTAGCAGCGCCGCCCGTTCGGCAGCTGACAGGCCAGCGAATAATCCGCCGGAGGCAGCGCGGGATGACCGGCCAGCGCGCCGTATTGCGCCCGGTCCAGCTCCGCCTGCAAGTGCTCGATGCGCACGCCCATGGCAAAGGG
>CAYROZ010000230.1:0-1589 GCA_964426125.1 uncultured Oscillospiraceae bacterium | reverse complement strand
AAACGCCAAATTTCACGCCATCCAGAAGCTCTTTATCAAAGCCCGTTTCGGTCACGTCCTTCTTCGTCCATGCGACCAGATCAAAGCCCGCGTAGTCATTGGGCAAGGGCTGATTGGAAACCGTGAATTTCTTATCGTTCGGGTTGCTTTCGTCCCACTTGCCGTCACCCGAATCCTCCGGATGCTCCAAAACGAATTTCAGGCTGGTGGTCGCGTCGTTCGTATCCGTCTCCCATTTGGCATAGCCGAAAACAGGCCACACGGTGTTCGACAGCACATAGCCATCCGGAGCCGTGATCTCCTTTAGGAAATAGTTCGTGCCGCCCTTTTCCGCACCGGACCTGGTCGGGTCGCCAAGCTTCGGAAGGGCGTTTTCCGCCGTGGTTCCGTCCAGTTTGATCTCCGCCAAGCCGTTTGCATCCGTTGTAAACGTGGCCACCGGCGAAGGCGCTGCATCCGCAGCCGGGTCATTGGGGTTGCTTGTGTAAAGGCCGAACACCGCGCCCGCCAGCGGCGTGGGCGAAGCTTCCGTGCCGGTGTATTTGTAAAGCTTAAAGCCCTCGTAGCTGAGCTTCCCTGCTTCCTTGGCCTCGTCCAGTGTAAGGACGCTGAACTGGCCATCGAATGTTTCATTCCCCGCACCGTTATATAGTCGGAACTTACAGGTTCTAGCTTCTGTCGGGTTGTTGTATGTAATGGAGAGTAGGCTATTTTTGAGGGAATAAGTTACGCCTTCGGGCCTAGTGCCGACCCAATCCAATCTATTCATCGAAGTGGATGAAACATAATATACCACCTTGCCGCCGTAGCCCGCGATGACCACACCGGCCATGGGCTCAAAGAAAACGTACTCGCCGTCAAGCGCCTGCGTTTGCATCGTTTCGCCGGGTTCCGCGCTCTCGGCCGGGGTCTCGCTCGGCTGGCCGTCCATGACCGGCTCCGCGCTCTCCGCAGGCGCGGCAGGTTCGACCTCCCCGCTGGCTGCAAGCGCCCCGGTGGTGAACAGGCTCAGACACAGCACCACCGCCATCAGCATGGATAAGTAACGCTTTTTCATAATATTCCTCCTTTGAGGCAGACGGCAGCGCCGTCCGTTTTTACATTTTTCGGGTCGGCTCCCAAATATCCAAGACGAATCCAGCGCAGCGATTCGGCTTGGAAGAGGAGGCGCAGCGGAGCGATATAGCTTTCGCGTTCACGCGGAAGCGGTTGAGCGCAGCTTGTGCCGATGACCCATCGCATGGAAGCTCCCATGCGCAAGAGGGACGCCCCTCTTGCGAAACCTACTTATACACATGCAGTATATCATCCCTATCCAAACAGAGCAAGGCTAATTTGGTTACAAAAAAAATCTCCCGCGACCGAAGTCACGGGAGACTTTGTTTAAGGTTGTATTATCCTACGAAGTCCTCATACGGGGTGGCATCGTACATGAACGCAAACACGCCGAACACGGTGCCGTCCAGCATACCGGTGTAGTCGGATTCCTGCGCGGCGTCCAGTTCCGCCTCGACCTGATCGGCGATGTCGGAAATGTTCTGGTCGATCAGACCCTTGAGATATTCGATCCAGGCGTCCCAATTGCCGCC
>CAYROZ010000229.1:0-1593 GCA_964426125.1 uncultured Oscillospiraceae bacterium | reverse complement strand
TTTCCGATCTCCTCCGTGCCGGGCCACGCGGGGCAGTTTCTGTTTGGCTATCTTGAGGGCGTGCCGCTGGTTTGTATGCAGGGCCGCGTGCACTATTACGAGGGCTTTGACATCCGCGATGTGGTCCTGCCCACACGGGTGATGGGGCTGCTTGGCGCGCAGAAGCTGCTCGTAACGAACGCCGCCGGAAGCCTTGACCCCGCCATGGATACGCCCACCATGATGCTCATCCGCGACCATGTTCTGCTGGGTGTGCCCAATCCCCTGCGCGGCGAGAACATCGACGAGCTCGGCACGCGCTTTCCCGATATGACCCACGTTTACGACGAGGCTCTCTGCGCCGTTTTGCGTGATACCGCCGCAAGCCGTGGTCTTACGCTGCACGAGGGTGTGTATGTTCAGCTTTCCGGCCCCAGCTTTGAAACCCCGGCGGAGATCCGTATGCTGGGAATGCTCGGCGGCAGCGCTGTGGGCATGAGCACCGCGTGCGAGGCCATTGCCGCGCGCCACATGGGGCTGCGCGTGTGCGGCATCAGCTGCATTTCAAACAAAGGCGCCGGCATTTCCGACGCTCCCCTTACGCATCAGGAGGTATTCGAGGCCGGCCAGCGCATGGAGGCGGACATGACCTCTCTGCTGCGCGGCGCGATCGGAGGGCTGGACAGAGCATGAAAAACGAGATCATAAACGTATCGCTCACGCCGGACGGCTCCGCCGTGCGCATCGTGGACCAAACACTTCTGCCGGGCGAGCTGCGCTGCATCGAGCTGCGCGAGCGCGAGGCCATGTTTGAGGCCATTCATTCCCTGCGCGTGCGCGGCGCGCCCGCCATCGGCATTTTCGCAGCGTACTCCCTCGCGGTGCTGTCGCGCGCGTATCCGCGTGCGGAATTTTTCGCCCGGCTGGACGCCGACTGCGCCTATCTGGATTCAAGCCGCCCCACGGCGGTGAACCTGAAGACCCAGCTTGACCGCATGAACGCCTTCGCCCGCGCCAATGCCGACGCAAGCGATCTGCCCGCCCTTTTGCGGCAGGAAGCCGAGCGCATCTACGCCGAGGACGTGGCCATGTGCGCCGCCATTGCGGAGGCGGGGCTGTCGCTTTTGCACGAGGGCGACTGCGTGCTCACCCACTGCAACGCAGGGCCTCTGGCCACCTCGCGCTATGGCACGGGGCTCGGCCCGCTGCTGCTGGCCGCCGAGCGCGGCATGAACATCCGCGCCTATATGGACGAGACCCGCCCACTTTTGCAGGGCGCACGGCTGACGGCCTTTGAACTTCAAAACGCGGGGCTTGACTGCACGCTCATCTGCGACAACATGGCGTCGCTGGCCATGAAGCAGGGGCGCATCCAGGCCGTGATGGTCGGCTGCGACCGCATGGCCGCAAACGGCGACTTTGCCAACAAGATCGGCACCTCCTCGCTGGCGGTGCTTTGCAAGCACTACGGCATCCCGTTTTATACCCTGCTGCCCTCCTCCACCATCGACATGTCCTGTCCCGATGGCGACCACATCCCCATCGAGGAGCGCGACGGCGGCGAGATCGCGGCGCTGTGGTATGCAAAGCCCATGGCCCCGCAGGGCGTGAAGT
>CAYROZ010000228.1:0-1612 GCA_964426125.1 uncultured Oscillospiraceae bacterium | reverse complement strand
GAGCGGCTGTCGGGGGCCTTTCGGCGCTTATACGACGTTGGGAGCGCGTCGGCGAAGGGAACGGACGCAAAGCCCGATATGCAGGCTGTGTTCGACCGCGGCTCCGATGCCGTTTGCCGCGACTGTCCGGGCAAGGAGCTGTGCTGGCAGACGGAGGCGCGGGAAACGCTCGACACGCTGCTGCAGGCGGCGGAGATCATGTGCCGGCGCGGGTATATGCGCTGGGACGATCTGTCCGAGCGGTTTCGGATGCGCTGCCTGCACAAGGAGGAGTTTTTGTGCGCGGTCAATGCCGAGCTGCGCGGGATGCTGTACCGGCGGCAGTTTATTTCGCGCCTCAACGAGGTGAAAACGGCGGCCTACGGACAGTTTGCGGATATATCCGCCGTGGTGCACGCGGTCGCGGGCGAATTCTGCGGGGCGGCCGGGCCGGACATCGCGCTGGAGCGGCGGCTGGGGCGATTCATGTCCGGGGCGGATATGGAGGGCGGCTGCGCCGTGTTCCGCGACGGACGCGGACGGCTGCGCGTGGTGATCGAAAGCGCGGACACGGCGGCCTTTATGCAAACGGAGGGGTGGCTGGAGCGGCTTTCGGCGGTGGTGGGAACGCGCCTGGCGCGGCTTTCGGGCGGCGATGGAGAGAGGCTGCTGCTCATTGAGGCGGAGCCGCTGGCGGTGTCCGTGGGCATCGCGGCGGTAAAAAAGGACGGCGAGAGCATATCCGGCGACCGCAGCTGTTATTTCAAAACCGACGCGGGGTATCTGTGCGTCATTTTGTCCGACGGCATGGGCACCGGGCCGGAGGCTGCGGCCGAGAGCGCGGCGGCGGTGCGGATATTGGAGGAATTTCTGCGCTCGGGCGTGGAGCCGGAGACGGCCATGCGGCTTTTAAACGCGGTGGTGATGCTCAAAAACGGCGATGAGTGGGGCTATGCCACGGTGGACCTGTGCTGCGTGGATCTGTTCACAGGGCAGACGAGCTTTTTCAAATACGGCGCCGCGCCGAGCTATATCAAAACCGGCCGCGCCATCCGCCGCATCAAGGGCAAATCCATGGCGGCCGGGATGATGGCGGGCGAGGGGGCCGCGCCGGATGTGGTGCGCATGAAGCTGCGGCCCGGCAACGTGGCGCTCATCGCGTCGGACGGCGTGCTGGCGGAGGACAACGACCAGTGGCTGCGCGATGTGCTGGCAGCGTCGGATGGGCAGGAGATGCGCGAGCTTTCGCTGCGCGCCCTGCAGGATGCCCGCGAGCGCTTCGGAAGCTCGGACGACATGACGGCCATGGCCATCCGCGTGGAGGCGCGCGCCTGATGCAGCGGCGGAAATTTGCGCTCGCGCTGCATAGAAACCGGCGCGGATGGGTACGCTCTCCCTGTGATCGGAGCGGGGAGGGAAACGACGTGGTCAAGGGAACGAATCGGCGCGTGGTGGTTGTGCGCTCGCCGGATGAAAGTATATTTGAGCAGGCGATCTTCATCGTGCGCGATGATTATCTGCAAGCAGGGCATGGCGGTTCGCGGCAGCTGCTGGAGGAGGCGCGGCGCGCGGCGGGCGCGTATATGTCGCGGGTGAAGGGACCGCGCCGAAAGCGGCGGCTGCGTCCGCTGCT
>CAYROZ010000227.1:0-1621 GCA_964426125.1 uncultured Oscillospiraceae bacterium | reverse complement strand
TTCTTAAGACTACATTTAACTGCACTTAGGCCGATCAGCAGCCACACGCACAGCATCCCGAGATAGGACGGGATCTGCCGCGCGGCCTTTTTGCCCCAGTGCTTTTTGATCCACTTGGTAAGTTTGCGCCAGGCACCGGAGCGCAAAATGGGATAGAGGATATAGTCGCGCAGCCAGGCGCTGAGCGTGATGTGCCAGCGCTGCCAGTATTCCTGCACGCTGCGGGCGAAAAACGGCGTGCGGAAGTTTTCCGGCAAAACCACGCCGTAGCACTCGCTCGCGCCGAGTATGATGTCCATGCAGCCGGAGAAATCCGTGTAAAGCTGGAACATGAACAGCACCGCCGCCACCCACACATAAAGGCCCGGATAGCTTGCCGTGTCGGCGTAGATCGTGTCCACCACCACGCCGAGCGGCGCGGAGATCACAAGCTTTTTAAACGCGCCCCACAGCATACGCTCAAGGCCGAACACGATGTTCTTCCAGTCAAGCGCGTGCCCTTCATACAGCGAGGGCGCGAACTCCCCCCAGCGCGTGATGGGGCCGGAGGTCAGCGTGGGCCAGTAGCCGATATACAGCGCGGTTTTGAACACATTCGCGCCCGGCTCGGCAATGCCCCAATAGCCGTCGAGCAGCATACCCACCAGCGTGAGCGTGTAGAAGCTGATGCCGAGCGGCGCGGGGAACGCGACCTTTTCCAGCGACAGAGCCGCGACGGAATTGACGTTCGTGATGACGAAGTTTGTATACTTCAAAACCGCCAGCATCCCCACGTTGACCACGATGCCGAGAATGAGCGCACCTTTGGCCTTTTTCGGCTGTTCGTTCTGCCTGGCTCTGGCCATGGCACGCAGGCACAGGCTCGCGGAAACGGCGCTCGCGATCAGATAGACAGCCGTCCAAACCGTGGAGGAAAGAAGGAAAAACGCAGCGCTTGAAACCAGCAGCGCGATCCAGCGAAAGCGGCGCGGCACGGCATAATACACGATCAGCGACGCGAGGAAAAACAGGATGAACGAGAAGGTGGTCAGACTCATGCTTTGCCCTCCAGAAGCTCGATCATGCCGATGCGCGCGCTGTAAAGAAAGCATACGCGGCGGCCCTCGATGGCGGGCGCGGGCGTGGGCTCATCCATGCGGGTGTAGCCCTCGTGCTCAAGCGTTTCCAGCTGCGTGTCGAAATCCGCCGTCTCGTAGCAGATGTGGTACGGCGCGTTTTTGTAGGTTTTCATCAGCCCCGCCACCACCGATTCGCTCGTATACGGGCTCACAAGCTCCACTGTGTAGCCCTCCTTGCGCACAAAGAGGATATCCACGCCGCGGCCTTCGTCCCGGCAGGTCTCGCCCAGCGTTTCATAGCCAAGCGCGCGGAAGCTCTCCGCCGCGCGGTCGAGCTTTTTGACCAGATAGCCGATGTGGTGGACCGTCACAGCGCGGCCTCGATGGCGCTGACCATCGCGCCCACATTTTTCAGCCCCTGCACTTCCTTCATGTCGAACTTGATCTCGAACTCATCCTCCACCGCGGCCAGCAGCGCGATGTGCGTGAGCGAATCCCAGCCTTCGACGTCCTTGGCCGTGGTCTCCTCGCCCAGCTCGATGCCCTCGCGGTCGAAAACATCC
>CAYROZ010000226.1:0-1637 GCA_964426125.1 uncultured Oscillospiraceae bacterium | reverse complement strand
CAACTCCGTGAGCATGCCGTCCAGGCAGTAAATATAGGTCGCGTAACCGTCCCCGTCCTCCAAAAGCACGGCGGACAGACCGCCGAAGCTGCACACATCCGCCGCATCCGCGTCCGCTTCGCGCAGCCTGGTCATCAGATAGCCCGCGGCAAGTTCTCCGTCCCCGCCGCCCGTGCTGTCCGCAACCCTGCCGTACTGCGTCGCACCGAAGGCAATGGCCAGCATCGCGGCGAGCGCAAAAATGCACGCCGTCAGCAGGATAAACACGGCATCCGCCGCACTTCTTTTCGTTTTCACGCCGCGCCGCCCCCTTCCAGGACAACGATGTCCGGCATCATATTCGAGGCAAACACCTGGTAAAACACGGTGTAGCGCGTCTCGTCGACCGCAACCCCGTAGTGTTCGCGTATGTACGCATAGCTCTCCGGATAGCTGCCCTCAACGGCGTAACAGGTCACCGCCGCGCGGCGGATGCTCTCCTCCGCAAGCCGCGCGCCCTCGCTCGCACTGCGCCGGTTCGCCGCGCCAACTGCGGAGAGGAACAGCAGCAGGAGCCCCGCAAAGAGCGCACAGCCGAGCACCCAGCGGAGCGCGCCGCGTAAAATCCCATTTGAAAACGGCTTTCCCATCCTCCGTCCCCCGTCAGACCGCGGCCACAAGTCCCGCGAGCGGGAGCATGACGGACAGCAGGATTACGCCGACGAGCACGGCCGTGATGATGACCAGCGTCGGCTCAATGCGCGCGGTAAGGCCGTCCAGTTCCGCCTCCGCGCGCGCCTGCGTGCGCCCGGCAATACCGGACAGCACCTCGGGCAGCTTTCCCGTCTCCGCACCGACGGCGAGCAGGCGCGCGTCGGACGGGCGGAACAAGCCCGTACCCATCAGCGCCTGCGCGGTGTTCTCCCCCTGCTCCAGCGCCCCGGCGCAGACCGTCACCTTTTCATACAGCTCGCGCGAGCCCTTGCACAGTGCCGACGCCTGCCCGACCGCCTCGGCCATATCGTAACCGCCCGCGCAGGCCGTCGCCAGCGCCGAGCAGAATCGCGCGGCGAGCACATGGCCAAATACGCCCTTCCCGCCAAAGCGGTATGTAAACGCTGTGGAAAACGCCTTCCGCAGCGGCGGCACCAGTGCAACCAGGCATACCAGCAGCACCAGCACCGCCACAACAATGCCAATCACAGCCGCCGCGCCGGACAGCCACTGTCCCACCTGCAGCATGCCAAGCGCCATCCCGCTCAGCTCCGTGCCAAGCTGTGCATAGACCCGCGCAAAAATCGGCAGTACCCTCGTAATGAGCACAACCACCACCGCAAGCATCACGGCAAACAGCACGACCGGATGCAGCAGCGATGCGCGCAGCCGCTGCTGCAACGTATCGCTGCGCTCAAAATACGTAGCCAGCGCCCGGAGCGTCTCCTCCGTACTGCCGCTCCGCTCGCCCAGCGCCACAGAGCGGCACATATACTCGGAAAACAGCCCGCTGTCCGTCAGCGCGCCGGACAATGGCTTGCCGGCCGCGACGTCGTCATACAGACCCGCCAAAATCTTTTTGGATGCGGCGTCGGTCTCATCCCGTTCGAGCAGGTGCAGCGCCTCTTCTGCGGAGACACCAGCGCCGAGCAGAATCGCAAGCT
>CAYROZ010000225.1:0-1661 GCA_964426125.1 uncultured Oscillospiraceae bacterium | reverse complement strand
GCTTGCGTTCAAGCATGTTCATGAAGTCCATGTCGCCGCCGACATTGAGCTGGTACGTGCGGCCATTCACGGCGGCGCTGACGGTGCGGCCGGAGGCGGCGGACGCCGTGGGGGTGAGCGCCGCCGTCATCAGGACGGCCATGAGCAGCAGGGAAAGAAGGGATCGTTTCATGATGCGGTTCCTTTCGCTTGGAGATTTCGCCGCGGGGCGGCGCTGCCCAAAAGAGTAACAAATTGTAACCTTTTCGGCAAGGAACAACATCTGCCAGGGGAGGGAGGGGCTGGCAGCGGGCGCAAAAAACGGCAGGGGCGGCCGATCGTCCGCCCCTGCCGGGTGCTGTGCTGTTATTGTCGGTGCCGCGCTTACAGGACGGTGCCGTCCTTGTGGAAGAGGGGCAGCCTGTCCAGGAACACGATGTCGCTGCGGTCTGCGGCGTCGCCCTCGGCGAGGACGGCTGCGCGGCCCGTCACGATGCCGCCGGCCTGGGCCACCAGATCCTCCAGCGCGTGCAGGGATTCGCCGGTGGAGATCACATCGTCCACGATAAGGATACGCTTGCCCTTCATCATGGCGGCGTCTGCGCCGCCGAGATAGAGGGACTGCTCGTGCTGCGTGGTGATGGAGTTCACCGTCACATGGATGGGGTCGGTGAGATAGACCTTCAGGCCCTTGCGGGCGACGAAGTACTTGGAGGCACCGCTCTGGCGGGCCATTTCGTGGATCAGGGGAATGCTCTTGGCCTCGGCGGTCAGCATGTAGTCATAGCTGTCCGCGGGGATGCGGCGAAGCAGCTCCTCGGCGCAGGCCACGGTCAGCTCCGCGTCGCCGAACAGGATGAACGCGCCGATGTACAGCTCCTCCGACACGGCGCAGAGGGGCAGCTCGCGCTGGAGCCCTGCGATCGTCATCTGATGTACCATAAAAACTCCTCCTCAATTGGATCGTGGGGGGCGGCCCACGGGATCGGTCATACCTTTTTCATTATAATCCGGCGTTTTCAAATGTCAATAATCCGTGTGCGTCCATCGTCGCTCTGATCGAAACCGGCACGTCAGAGCGGGCAAAAAACGATGAAAAAGCCGAAAGTTTGGCGAAAACTTCACAATTAAGCAAACTAAACAAAAGAAAGGCCCTTTTTTGGTCGAAAAAAAGTGAGACCGGCGGCAACTTTTTGGGAAATGGGCTTGTTTCTTTCATTTGGGAGTGTTACAATAATCTCGCTTATGGAAAGATCCCATTCCGGGGTCTTCACCGAAGAATGAAAAATTTGGAGGTAGTATTGACATGAATGCTTATGTTGAGAAGGTTCTGAACGACGTCAGAACCAAGCATGCAAATGAGCCTGAGTTCGTTCAGACCGTGGAGGAAGTGTTCTCCTCCATCGAACCCGTCGTCGAAAAGCACCCCGAGTATGAGAAGTTCGACCTGCTGGGCCGTATGGTCGAGCCCGAGCGTATGTTCACCTTCCGCGTTGTGTGGATGGACGACAACGGCAATTGGCACACCAACCGCGGCTGGCGCTGCCAGTTCAACGGCGCTATCGGCCCCTACAAGGGCGGCCTGCGCTTCCAGAAGAACGTTTATGAAGGCATCATCAAGTTCCTCGGCTTCGAGCAGACCTTCAAGAACAGCCTGACCGGCCTGCCCATCGGCGGCGCCA
>CAYROZ010000224.1:0-1764 GCA_964426125.1 uncultured Oscillospiraceae bacterium | reverse complement strand
GTTTTTTTCATCACGGCCTGATAGTGGCGGCGATCCGCCTGCGCGCGCAGGGAATGCACCGCCGGGCCCTTGCCGGTGTTGAGCATACGATACTGGATGCAGGCACGGTCCGCCGCGCGGCCCATTTCGCCGCCGAGAGCGTCCAGCTCACGCACCAGCTGCCCCTTGCCCGTGCCGCCGATGGCCGGGTTGCAGGGCATATTGCCCACCATGTCCAAACTGAGTGTAAAGCATATCGTGTCGCAGCCCAGCCGCGCCGCCGCCAGTGCCGCCTCGATGCCGGCATGGCCCGCGCCGACCACGGCCACATCGCATTGTCCTGCTTGGTAAAGCTCCATTCTCTCTCCGATCAATCTGCGTAGTTTTCCATATACAGCGCCCACGCCTCGTCTTCCCAGTGGGACGCGTCGTCAATGCCGTTGGCGCGGGCGATGTCCGTCAGGTCAAGCATCCCGTAGGCCACGCGGGTGAAGGTAAAGCCCCCGTCGCCCGTCTCGCCCGTGAAGGTGAGCACCGCGCTCATGGCCGTGCCGTTTATCGTGCCGGAAACCTCGGTTTTATAGCTCACGCTGCCGTCCCTTTTCACGGTCAGCTCGCTGCCGTCCGCGGCCGTGAAGGTTCCCGCGCGCAGCGGAAGCGGCGTGGGCTCCGGCGTGGCCGTCGGTTCCGGTGTCGGCGTCGGCGTCGGTTCCGGGGTTGGCACCGGGGTCGGCACGGGTGTAGGCACAGGTGTAGGCATGGGCGTCGGCACGGGCGTAGGCACAGGTGTAGGCATGGGCGTGGGCATGGGCGTCGGCACAGGAGTCGGCGCCGGTGTAGGCATCGGCGTGACCTCAGCGCTCGGAAGGGCGCTGGCCGGCTGCATGGGCTGCCCGCTGGCCTCCTGCGACGGTTCGGCGGTTCCCTCGCCCGACGGCTGCATGGACGGCTCGCCGCTCGTTACCGCCGCCGCGGGTGTATGTTCGGGCTCCTGCACGGCTTTTTCGCAGCCGCAAAAGGCCAGCAGGAACATCATCGCCAGCGCAAAAGCTGTGCTTCGCTTCATCGCGCGACCTCTTTTCGTTCGTTTTGCTCCTATTATAGCACGCCGCGCAAGAAAATAAATAAACACATTGCCGCTTTTTTCTGGCCATTGGGGCCGCTGCGTGCTTGATTTTTCACAGGGCTTGTAATATACTGAAGCAGAGTGTGTTTCACTTTGTTCAATAATCGCCCCGAGGGGCCTGAAAAAAATGGAGGTTATCACCAATGAAAGACATCTATCTGGTCAGCTGCTGCCGTACCGCTATCGGCAAATTCCAGGGCAGCCTTTCCAACACGCCCGCTTCCGATCTGGGCGCTGTGGTCGTGAAGGAAGCGCTCAAGCGCGGCAACGTCCCCGCCGACGCCGTGGATGAACTGATGTTCGGCTGCATCCTGACCGCCGGTCAGGGCCAGAACCCCGCCCGTCAGGTCGGCATCAAGGCCGGTCTGCCCTTCTCCGTTCCCGCCTACACCGTGGGCATGGTCTGCGGCTCCGGCATGAAGTCCGTGATCGAGGCGGCCCGCGCCATCAGCGCCGGCGATGCCGACATCGTTGTGGCCGGCGGCTGCGAGAACATGACCGCTGCTCCCTATTCCGTCCCCTCCGCCCGCGGCGGCGCCCGTATGTTCAACACCACCATGGTCGACACCATGGTCAACGACGGCCTGTGGGATGCCTACAACAACTACCACATGGGCACCACCGCCGAGAACATCTGCGACATCTGGGGCATCACCCGC
>CAYROZ010000223.1:0-1776 GCA_964426125.1 uncultured Oscillospiraceae bacterium | reverse complement strand
GTCGATAAACACCAGAATGGCGATGGAATACAGTGCACTGCGGCACTGCGGCAGGCAGATGTTCCAGAACACGTGCCATTCGCTTGCGCCGTCCAGCTTGGCCGACTCGATCAGCGCCACGGGGATGCGGCGCATGAACTTGGTCAGCAGGAACACCGAAAACGGCGCAAACACCCCGGGCAGAATAATCGCCCAGCGTGTGTTCAAAATGCCCAGCCAGTCGCTGACCAGATAATTCGGAACCAGCGTGACCTGATACGGCATCAGCATCAAAATGACGTAGGCAAAGAAGATGCCGTCGCGTATTTTGCCGCGCCAGCGCGTAAAGCCATAGGCCGCGATGGATGCAACCAGCAGCTGTCCGGCCACAATGGGCGCGACCAGAATGACGGAATTCCAGAATTTCAGCAGATAATCCGGACTTTTCAGCAGGACGGTGATGTACTGTGACAGGCTGACCTTGTCCGGTATGAATTTCAGATTAACCGTCTTGGATACATAGCCGCTTCCTGCGGCGCTGGAAAAGACGGGGCCATAGTTTGCCGAGATCTCACTTTGCGTCATGAACGAGTTTGTGATGGTGAGTACCGTCGGCAGCAGGAACAGCACCGCAAACACCGCCGCCAGAAGCGTCAGCATACCGCGGGAAAAATAGCGTTTTTTCTTCATCCCTCCACGTCCTTTCCGAAGTAATTCTCCACCGCGAAAAGGATGGCGATCAGCACAATGATGACCAGCGCCAGCAGTACGGCCGCCGCCGAGAGCTTCTGATAGTCCAGATTGCGGAACATAGTGTTCATGAAATGCTGCAGCATATACAGTGCGTCATAGGGATAGTCGCCGGTGAGCAGATAAATCTCGCGGAAGACCTTGAACGAATTGATGATGGACAGGATTGTCACAAACAAAATGGTTGGCGAAAGATAGCGCAGCTTGATATGTACAAACTGATACCAGGCTGACGCGCCCTCAACCTCGGCGGCCTCCAGCATCGCCTTGGGGATGTTGTTCAGCGCCGCCATGAACAGGATCATATTATAGCCGAGATTCTTCCACAAAAACAGTACCACAACGACCAGCATACTGTAATCCGAGGAAAACCAGTAGATCTTGTCCTGTCCAAACAGCTGCAGCGCCTCATTGACCACGCCGTTGTCGTGGAACAGCACCTGCCAGACCAGAATGATCGACGCAATGGGCACCATCATGGGGCTTAGGAAAAAGGTACGGAACTGGCTTTTCAGCGGAATCCGTGCCTCCAGCATCAGCGCCATCGCCATGGCCAGAATGACTGCCGCCGGAACGGAGATTGCGGAAAAGGCGGCCGTATTTTTGACGGCGATTTTGAAGGCACCGTTGTTCAGCACGTCAATGTAGTTTTTCAGTCCTGCAAAGCTGCTGTCCAGCGTGCCGGCGATCAGCGAGTAGTAAACCACCACGCCGAACGGAATGATAAAGAAGATCAGCATTCCCACGAAGCTGGGGCCGGAAAAGCACAGCGACTTGAGAAACTCATGGATTTTGACCTTGCGTGCGCTTTTGCGCCGGTTCATGGGCTCACTCCTTTTCTGTTTGTGTTTGTTACATAAATGCAGTGGCTGAGAGGGCTTGCACTGCACCAAAGCCTCCACCGTTTACGGGGGAGGTGGCGCGGCTTTGCCGCGACGGAAGGGGCTTTGCAACCCTCTCAGTCGGCTTCGCCGCCAGCTCCCCCAAAGGGGGAGCCAAGAACCCCCTCAGTCGGCCTTGCGGCCGACAGCTCCCCCATAAATGGGG
>CAYROZ010000222.1:0-1779 GCA_964426125.1 uncultured Oscillospiraceae bacterium | reverse complement strand
GATGGTCCAGTATTTTTCCGTGGGCACGGGCTTATAGGCTGTCAGGCGGCAGCCCTCGAACCTTTTGATCAGTGCCAGCCCGGCGGTGCCGATAGGCTCGTTCATAGCCGTTCCTCCTTATGCGGCGCCGTCCGCCTTGTTCTTCTCCGCCTGGGTGCCGAAGTAAAAACCCACGACCACCGTGAAAACAGTCAAAAATTGCTCCGTGGTGACCTGACCCATGACGGACAGGAAAGCGAACACGCCGGTCAGGGTGATGGTGACGATGGATTTGATGGCCAGCAGATTGGCCATTCGCTTTTTCAGAAGCTCCATATGTGCCTCCTCAATCCGCGAAGGTCACGCGGCGGGTCTTTTTCGCGTAGCCGTCCTCGTCGTAGAACACGGCGAAGTGGCCGGCCACGGTCTGCTGGACTGCGATCTGGCCCGCAAGCTCCTTCCGACGCCGCATGTCCGGTTTCTTTGGATAGGCCGGCTCATCACCGCGGCCGATGTCGATGGCGCCTTCACGGTCCTCTCGTTCCCTCTTGGACTCCCGATCATCGTCAGTCAGAGGAACCAGATGGAAGCCGGCGCCCTGCTGGTGCAGCTGCTCATTGGCCTCCTCCATGGTGATCTCACCGCCCGTGTACTTCTCCATGATCTCGTTGACATTGCTCATAAAACTGCTCCTTTCTTTTGTGCGTCCGAATCGGACTGCTTGCATCATGCGCCGTGGCTCTCGTTCCGGTGCTCTGCCGGCAGCTATTGACCGCCTCCATGCAGCACTTGCTCGCATACAACATTTCCGCCAGCTTTCTCGTCTTCTTTCAAAACGGTCGTATCCCTGCAACGCTTGTCCCTCATGCCATATTTGAAAATTTTACGAAGAATATTTGCAGTTCAGATGTAGTGACATTCGTTTTGATCTCAATTCGCAGGGGCAGGCCGATATTTCTGCAGGAAAGCAGAAATTCGCCAAGAGTCAGAATGGTTTCCCCGGCATACTCCCCGGATTTCCAAATGCCATCATCATAGGTCCTTGCTTCCGCATGGAGAATGTTGCGACTATATACGGTATCGCTCAATGCGCTGCCATCTGCATTCCTCACAGTTCTGTTCATGGCAGCATCATGGGGCAGCACCATATAACCACCAGATGGAAACGCAGTACCGGAGTCCATTCTGCTTTGAAAGGCAGCAGCACTTTCTGTGGCCTGCCGGGCTGACAACGCCGCTGCCGGCTGTACCGTCTCAGACGCTTTCCGGGCCGCTGCCGCAGCACGGTCATTTGATTTGCATTTACTTCAGCCATAGTCTCCCTCCCTTATTTCTATAAAAACATCTTTACAAGCGGGCTGTTTTGCACATCGGTGTGCAAATGATCCGGTTTTTGCGCGGAAATATCATTTTACACGTCTCCCCCCACATCCGTTTCATCAAAAAACGGCTTAGCACCGCGCATGGAAAACCAGTCCTGCCAAAGGTGTGCGGGGCAGGGGCGCAATAGTGCCGGGCTGACGGCCCGGACAGCCCTCCTTTGATAGGCCCGCACCACGCTGCCGGTCAGCAGCCGGGCGGCGGGAAATATCGCCATCACTTTGAAATCCGCTTTCCAATAACAGCGTCCTCCCCGATGCCCATCCCGAACATACCGAAAAAAAGACATCCTCTTGCTTATCCGACAGGAGGATGTCCTTTTTTCCTCTTATTGATCCATGCCGCAGGCGGTGGCCGATTCGATAAGGCAGCGGTCATGCATCACCGCGTCGTAGAACCGGAAGCCGCCGGAGAAGTTGT
>CAYROZ010000221.1:0-1822 GCA_964426125.1 uncultured Oscillospiraceae bacterium | reverse complement strand
AACGCCACGGCCTCGCGCGCCCAGTCGGAAACCTCATGGCCCTCCAGCGTGTCAAGCGAGGCAATGACCTTGTCGGTGTCCACCTTGCCGACCTGCTCTTTCAGCTCCGCCGGGAAGTTTTCGCAAACATAGGTGGTCGTTTCGGTATAGCTCTTGCCGGTCTGGGCCTCGATCTCGGCCTTCACATCCTCCGGCAGGCTCTCCGGGCTCCACGTCAGCACGCGATACAGCGATGTGAGGATCAGCTCCGTGTCCACACTGCCGAGCGGATCGAAGCGGTTGTTGTCCGTTCCGCCCAGAACGCCCGACCAGCGGCAGGCATACACCGAGTCGGTAAACTTCCAGTTGGTCTCGCCGGACAGCGGGTTGTGGGAGAAGTCGTCATACAGCCACAGGCCGTCGTCGTTTGTGATGTTATAGAAGCGATAAAGGAAAAAGGCAAGCTCGTTGCGCAGGAAGGGCGAATCGACCCCGAAATAGTCCCAGGTCTCGCCGCCGTTCGTCACGCCGCAGCTGAGCCACCAGTTCACCGCGTCGCGGTAGGCCTCATACTGCCCGCCCGCAAGGTCGGCAAAGTCGTCGTAGGTGAACAGAGAGAAGTTGCCGCCTATACAGGAGGCTTCTTCGCTTTGGACGGGAGCATACTCACTCAGTTCGAGCTCATAGCCGCTCGGCTCGATCGTTACCGCGCCGGCCATGGATGACAGCGCAAACAGCATGCATACCGCCAGCGCCAGGGATGCCAGTTTTTTCAGCATTTTCATCAGGGGGTCTCCTTCCAAATATTTTCCGGCTTTGATCCGTTGTTTTTATTTTAAGGCAAACTATCCAAAAATTCAAGTTTATCCAATCATCTCCTTGTAGAAAACGACAAGTGATTTTCAGCTTTTTTTCACAAAAGGCAAAGCCGCGAGACCATGCGCTCCGACACAAAAAAGCAGGGAGAGGTACGCAGCCTCTCCCCGTCGGGTCGTTTTCGGTTTTTTCGGCGGCGCGCCGCGAAGGCGCGGGGCCTTTATGCTTTTTTGTTGACCGCCCTGGAAATGACCGGCGCGGCCGTCATGGCCACCAGACCGCCGATGAGTGCCGTGACCAGCTGCGGCCAGGTGAAGGTGGCCGTCATGACCGCGGCCTTCTGCTCCGGCAGCCCGGCCAGCGGCAGCAGCAGCTTTGTTACCACGAGCCACAGCGTCACAAATTTGGCCGCCGCCGCGCCCACGACCGCCGCATAGCGAAGCAGCGGCTTTTCTCCCGCCGCCACCAGCTTGTGCGCAGCAAAGTACAAAACCAGCACCAGCACGATGTTGCCGCAGGCCACGCCCGGCACCAGCACGATGGGCATGGCTGCAATTTGCAGCAAAATGGCGAAAAACGGGCTGAGCGCCGCGATCACCACACCGCACCACAGGCCGCCGACGAGTGCCGCGACCGCGAGCACCAGATTCACGCAGCTTCCCGTGACATACTGGCCCAGGGGTTTTGTGACAAACTGCAAAACCAGCAGCAGCGCCAGCAGCACCGCCGTGCGCGCCACCCAAAGAGTTTTCTGTTTCATAAAATTTCTGCCTCCCCTTGTTTTTTTCTTCATTATAGCATATCCTGTTGTCACGTTTGTTGCACGCGCAACATTTTTTAGAGGAGTATGCTATGAACATCGACGTGTTATCCTCCTGCCGGCTGTTTCGCGGCATGGACCGCCGCGAGATCGAGCCGCTTTGCCGCCGCATCGGCGCCTACGAGCGGCGCTACGACAACGGCCAGAGCGTATGGCTTATGGGCGACAGCGTCACGGCGGCGGGTCTGATCGTCTCCGGCAGCATCC
>CAYROZ010000220.1:0-1849 GCA_964426125.1 uncultured Oscillospiraceae bacterium | reverse complement strand
TTTCCCAGAACCGGCGCGACGAGCGGCCAGGCCCCCGGGCTCCCGCCCGGCATGAGTGACGGGCCTTTCAGCGCGCCCTCCTCGCCGCCGGATACGCCGCAGCCGACATAATAGATACCGGCGGCCTCCGCCTGCGCGCACCGGCGCTCGGTATCCTGCGCGTTCGAGTTGCCGCCGTCGATAATCACATCGCCCTTGTCCAGAAGCGGCAGCAGCCGCGAAAGCTGCTCGTCCACCGGCTGGCCCGCCTTGACCATCAGCATCACCCGCCGCGGCCTCGACAGCGCGCCGACCAGCGCTTCCAGACTCTCCGCACCGACAAAGCGCTTGCCTGCACCGCGGCCGGAGAGAAAGTCCCGCGTGCGCTGTGCCGTGCGGTTGTATACCGCCACAGTCAGCCCACGCGAAGCCATGTTCAGCGCCAGGTTTTCCCCCATCACGGCCAGCCCAATCAGGCCAATATCCGCTACCACCAGCATCGCCTCCCTCTATGATTTTCTGCGATTATTATACGTTTGTGCGCGGGGATGTGCAAGCGGTATTTGGCTGTATTTTGTATTTTCATGCACGCCGTATTGATTTGAACCCGGGATTGGGATACAATGGGCTCGGCAACAGGAGCACACGTTTCAATCACGCCATGGAGAGGGAGGAATCCAATATGAACGCATTCCTGGGTGAAGATTTCCTGCTCGGCACCGAAGGCGCCGTGCGCTTATACAACGATTATGCAAAGGACCTGCCCATTCTCGACTGTCACTGCCATCTCAGCCCGCGCGAGATTGCGGAGGATAAGCAATACGCCGATATGACCGAGCTGTGGCTCGGCGGCGACCACTATAAATGGCGCGCCATGCGCGCCAACGGCGTGGACGAGCGCCTCATCACCGGCGACGCGGCGCCCTACGAAAAATTTGAACAGTTTGCAGCGGTGATGCCGCGCCTGGTCGGAAACCCGCTCTACCACTGGACGCATCTGGAGCTGAAGACCTATTTCGGCGTCACGGAGCCGCTCTCCCCAAAGACCTGTGCGGAGATTTGGGCGCGCTGCAACGCCCGGCTGCCGGAGCTGACTGCGAGGCGCATTATCGAGCGCTCCAACGTCGAGCTGATTTACACCACCGACGACCCCTGCGACGATTTGCGCTGGCACGAGCAGCTTGCGGGAGAAAAAAGCTTTCAAACGCGTGTACTGCCCGCTTGGCGGCCCGACAAGGCCATGAACATCGACAAGCCGGGGTATGCAGCATATATACAGGCGCTGTCCGCCGCCTCCGGCGTTGAAATCCACGATTTTGACACACTCACACAGGCGCTGGAAATACGCATGGCATACTTCCACGCACATGGCTGCCGCAACTCCGACCACGGGCTGGACCGCATCGTCTGCCGCTTCGACGGCGACCCCGACGCGCTGATGGCCCGCGCGCTGCAGGGGGAGACGCTCTCGCCCGCGGAAGCGGACAGTTACAAAACTGCTCTGCTGCTGTTCCTGTCCGGGCGGTACGCGGCGCGCGGCTGGGTCATGCAGCTGCATTACGGCGCGCTGCGCAACGTCAACCGCACGATGTACGGCCGTCTCGGCCCGGATACAGGTTACGACGCCATCACCGGCCGCGGCGGCAGCGGGGAGGCGCTCGGCGCGCTGCTCGGCGAGATGGAGATGCGCGGCAGGCTGCCCAAAACCGTGCTCTATTCGCTCGACCCGGCAGAGAATGCCGTGCTCGACGCGATGCTCGGCTGTTTCCAGAGCGGGGAGGCGCGTGGCAAGTTGCAGCACGGCAGCGCCTGGTGGTTCAACGACTCGCTGTACGGGATGGAGGCGCAGTTGCGCTCGCTCGCGTCCATG
>CAYROZ010000219.1:0-1867 GCA_964426125.1 uncultured Oscillospiraceae bacterium | reverse complement strand
TATCCTACATCAGGGGGCTTTTTGTCTATTGTCCAGTTTTACTGGGGCAGTTCACAAGGGATTGCAGGCTTTTTACTTTTTTAAACCCTGCGTCGATAGCGGGTATCATGCCGCTTTGGCGGCGGCCTTGACGGAAATGGTATCATGGAAGATGAACAAATCGAACATTATAAAAAACGAGCGCACAAGGACGTATGAGATCATGACCGATTATCAGAAACAATATCAGGAAAAGCTTGCCACGGTGGAGCAGTGTCTGTCGCTGATCCACTCCGGCGACATCGTCTACACCACCCACAACCACACCGAGCCCGTGACCATCCTTGAGCATCTGCACGAGCGTGCGCCCTATGTGGAGAATGTGAAGGTCTGGAAAGGCCGCTCCGGCCATTTTCAGGTGATGACCGACCCTGCCATGAAAGGCCACATGGAGATGCTCACCTATTTCTACGGCCCGACATTCTATAAGGAGTCGGAGCGCTATGGGCTCATCGACCTCACACCGGCGGATCTGGCGCATTATTTCTCCGTGGCCATTTCGGGCCATATGCCCACCGTGTACTACACCGGCGTGGGCGCAATGGATGAAAACGGTCTGTTCCACATGGGCATGAACCACGCGGACGAGGGCGACGCGATGCAATACGCCATCGACCACAAGCTGCCCATCGTGGTGGAGGTAAACCACAACCTGCACCATGCGCGCGGCGCGCAGACCATTCCCATCGAGGCCGTGACCTATATCCTTGAGTGCGACCGCCCCGAGCAGGATCTGCCCACCATCCAGCCCACGGAGCTGGAGGACCGCATCGGCGCGGCGGTGGCGGACATCGTTTCCGACGGCGACACCATCCAGCTCGGCATCGGCGGCATCCCGAACGCCGTGGGCCTGTATCTGCGGCAGAAAAACGATCTTGGCATCCACACGGAGATGTTCACCAACTCCATGATGGACCTCATCCTCTCCGGCAACATCACCGGCCGGCGCAAAAACATCGACACCGGTCTGCACGTCTTCTCCTTTGCCGAGGGCCGCGAGAACATCTATGAGTTCATCCAGAGCCGCCCTGACTGCGTGGAGCGCCGCTCGCCTGACCACATCAACCCCATGGTCATTGCCAGGCAGAACCATTTCGTTTCCATCAACACCTGCGTGGAGATCGATCTGACCGGGCAGGTTTGCTCGGAGAGCGTGGGCGCGCGCCAGATCTCCGGCTCCGGCGGCGCGTTCTGCTGTGCCTACGGTGCGTTTGAATCCAAGGGCGGCAAGAGCATTCTGGCTTTCCCGTCCCGCTCGGCCAAGGGCACGAGCAAGATCGTGTCCATGCTCACGCCGGGCGCCATCGTCACCGTGCCGCGCAACTATGTGGATTATATCGTCACGGAATACGGCGTGGCGCGGCTCAAGGGCGCGACTGTGAGCGAACGCATTGCGCAGCTGATCGCCATCGCCCATCCCGATGACCGCGACCGCCTGCGCGACGAGGCCAAAAAGCTCTGGCCGGCCTTTGTGTAAGGAAACCATAGAAGCGAAATGCCCCCCAAAAGCGTCGGTGCTTTGGGGGGCATGGTTTGTTTTGGGGGGCGCCGTGTCGAGTGAAGTATTTGCCGTGCGGCAAATGGGGGAAAAAGTTCGTTTCACGAACAGAGATTTTTGCACAGGTAGACACGATTCGGCAAATAGATTATCAAAAAATGTAGACAAGATTATATAGATTTTTTGTTGTGACAAAAATGGTTACAAAAGAGCAACAAAAAGCCGCAAACCATTGAGTACCAACGGTTTGCGGCTTGGCGGAGAAGGAGGGATTCGAACCCTCGATACCCTTTTGGGGTATACACGATTTCCAATCGTGCGCGCTCGGCC
>CAYROZ010000218.1:0-1879 GCA_964426125.1 uncultured Oscillospiraceae bacterium | reverse complement strand
CATCAAAAAAATGACTTGGGAACGGGTGCTGGGCGCTCTCAAGGAGCGTGGCATGACCAACTGCATCCGCATCAAGGAAGAAGTGGACAAGGAAGCCCTGCGCACCCTTGGCCCCAACACGCTGGCGGATGTGGGCTGCAAGCTGGTGCAGGAAGACGGCTTTTTCTACGAGCTCAACGAAACAGAGCTGGAAGGAAACCGGACATAGGGGGACGACATGAGCAAGCTGATCGGCATGATCCACATGGCCAAGGCACGGCTCGGCATGGATGATGAAACCTACCGTATGCTTCTGGTCGATACGATCGGAAAAAACTCTCTGCGGGACACAAACGCCCGCGAGCAATGGCGCGTTATGGAAGAACTGAAGCGGCGCGGCTTCGCACCCCAGGCCATCCATAAGGGCGCCCGCCTTGTGGATGATCCGCAGGCGAAGAAAATCCGCGCCCTCTGGCTGACCATGGCCGATTGCGGCATCGTCCGGGACAGATCCGAGAAGGCCCTCGGCACCTATGTGCGCCGTATCACAGGGGGTGGCCTGGCGGACGCCAGCACAAAGCAGCTCTCCCTTGTTATCGAGACCCTGAAACGGTGGCTCGACCGCTGCGACGATCCCCGGAAACGAGAAATTTGCCTGTCGGTCCTGAAGGAGCAGGATGCGCCGCCCATGCTGGACGGACTTCCCATAATCGGAGGCGGTTGTGGCGAGGTCCGGCACTAACCGCGGCTCAGACCTGCTGAATCAGATAGAGGCCATCATCGAGGAAGAGCTCGCGAATGGCACCACCACGCTCGCCCGCCGGGTCACCACGCGCATCGCGTTGGAGTTCGGGGGCGAGCAAATCTATTTGCCGAAGGACAAGGCTCGCCGGGATGCCAGGATTTTTGACGAATACACCGGCGACAATGTTCTGGAATTGCGTGCGCGGTACAAGTTGAGCGAATCGACGCTTTATCAGGTCATCCGCGCGGAACGTTCCCGGCGGCGCCTACGTCAGGGCGTCTTGCCCGGGGTTTTGTTACAGGAGGAAGATCAATGAGTCAGGAACAGACACAGCGCCCCCATCTGGTCACCAAGGCGGAACTGATCAAGGACGTGCTGCGCATCACACGCGAGGAAGACGCCCGCGATCTCCACGCCGTGGACGTGGAAGTTGTCCTGGATGCTCTGGCCGAAGCCTGCGCTGCACGACTGGCTGCCGGGGATGACGTGACGCTGCCGGGCATCGGCCGCCTGAAGGTAAAAGCACGGGCCGCCCGCATGGGGCGTAACCCGCGTACAGGCGAGCCTATGTCCCTTCCACCCAAGCGTGGTGTGACGTTCAATGCCGGGAAAAAGCTGCTCGGGAGGATCGAGTAACATGGGGATGGACGGCCTCATGCGGGTACTGGTGATAGCCCTGCTGGTACTGGCCGGATCGCTCTCTGGATGCGAAGAGGTGCGGATGCAGCAGCTTGATGCCGAATACGAGGGCGGGAGACCTGCATCCAAATTTCGGACGATCTGTGTCGAAGGATACCGGTATCTCGCGATGGAAGAAGAGTACAGTCAACGATCCTACGGTGGGCTTACCCAGATGTGGGAGAACACCCCCTACGGCCCCAGACCCATGATGTGCCGACAGCCTGAAGAGACTCTTCGGCCAGACGCGAATCCCATCTAAGAACGTACAGTGACCTGCTTTGCAAAGACGAAAAAGGGAGGCTTTTGCCTCCCCTTCTATTTTCATCCCACGCAATAAAATTGCAAAGTGTCTTCCCGGTATATCCCGGCTCATCCCTGGTTATCCCACTTTTATCCCCTCGGTTATTACGCTATGAATCAGCTTCTTTTTCGTTTGAACGGGGCAAGGAGAGGCTCGATACGTTCCCACAGCTC
>CAYROZ010000217.1:0-1883 GCA_964426125.1 uncultured Oscillospiraceae bacterium | reverse complement strand
TCCGCGACAGCGAGTTCTACACCAAGGGCGCGGCTCTGCTTGTGAAGGCCTGCACCCCCGTTATCAACGTGGAAAACACCAAGTTTGAGTCCGAGTCCGGCGTCATCGTGCAGCTTGCCACCTGCGACGACCCCGGCATGGGCAGCCGCTACTTCAGCGAAAAGCTCGATCTGACCGCGCCCGTCGAGGCCGATCCTGCGTACGATCCCTATGACTACAACACCAAGGATCAGACCATCTTCTCCTACAACGTCAAAAACATGATCAACGACGTTCAGGTCTCCTTCTCCGACTGCAACGGCGAAACCGCGCTCAACGGCGATTTCTACAACTCCATCTCCGTTTCCACCACCGGCGAGGGCATGACCTGGTTCGGCCAGAACCTGATCCTGAACTTTGCCAACTGCGAGATCAACGGCAACGCCAGCTCCTCCTCCGCCCTGCATAACGCCTACACCGGCTACTACGATGCTGAGGGCAACGAGGTCGTGGCCGATTCTCTGGAAGAAGCCATCGAAAACGGCGCTGTGGAAGGCCGCATCACCTCCGCCAACGCCACCTATCTCGGCTGGATGACCAACACCATCTCCAAGCCCGTGAACAACGGCGTTTGGGTCTGCCTGACGGACGGCTCCGTCTGGACGCCGAACGACACCTGCTACCTCACCGTCCTTGACGTGGAGGAAGGCTGCGTTGTCAACGGCACCGTTACCGTTGACGGCGAGGTCGTGGACGTCACGGCCGGCGGCCGCTGGACCGGCGACATCGAGGTCGCGCCGGCCGCGGGTCTCGACGTTGTGGACATCGACGGCGAAAGCTACGTCGCTCTCGATGCACTGAAGGCTTTCCTGGGCCTGTAAGCGAAAAATACCGGAGGCTTTCGAGCCTCCGGTATTTTTTCCTCGGAAATAATGAAGTGTCCGCCGTCGGTCAGACGGCGGACATCCTGTTTTTTTAATATTTAAAGAAGCCCTCGCCGCTCTTGCGGCCAAGCTTTCCGGCGCGCACCATCTTGCGCAGCAGATAGCAGGCGCGGAATTTCGGGTCGTGGGTCTCGTTGTACATCACATCGCAGATGTAAACGACCACATCCAGGCCCACAAGGTCTGCCAGATGCAGCGGGCCCATGGGGTGGTTGGCGCCAAGCTGCATGGCGCGGTCGATGTCCTCGGCGCTGGCCACGCCCTCACTGAGAACGAACGCGGCCTCGTTCATCATGGGCACGAGGATGCGGTTTACCACAAAGCCGGGGCTGTCCTGCACCTCCACAGGCTGCTTGCCGATGCGCTCGGACAGCTCGTACACGGCCCGGAAGGTCTCCTCCGAGCTTGTGAGCGAGCGGGTGATCTCGATGAGCTTCATGACGGTCGCGGGGTTGAAAAAGTGCATACCGATGAAGCGGTCAGGCCGGCCGCTCACGGCGGCCATCTCCGTGATGGAGATGGAGCTGGTGTTGGAGCAGAAGATGCACTCGGGCTTGCACAGCGCGTCGAGCTCCTGGAACACGCTCTTTTTCAGATCAAAGCGCTCAATGATGGCCTCAAGCACCAGATCGGCGTCCTTTGCCGGAGCCATGTCCACGGTGTAGCTCACGCGCGCAAGCAGCGCCGCGGCCTCGTCCTCGGTCATTTTGCCCTTGGAAACGAGCTTTGCGATGTTCGCATCCATCTTTTTCTTCGCGTTTTCGATGATGGCATCGCTGATGTCGCGCACAACAACGGTCAGTCCGGCCTTGGCAAACACCTGGGCAATGTCCAGCCCCATCGTGCCCGCGCCGACAACAAAAATATTCTGCATGGCGGATACTCCTTTTTGTATGTAAAAATCAGGTATTCTTCACATCGGTATAGGGCCGCTTTTCCAAAAAAGCGCGCATGGCGTCC
>CAYROZ010000216.1:0-1915 GCA_964426125.1 uncultured Oscillospiraceae bacterium | reverse complement strand
CCGCCGGTGTGGAAGGTACGCATGGTAAGCTGGGTGCCCGGTTCGCCGATGGACTGCGCCGCGATGACGCCGACGGCCTCGCCGGGGTTGACAAGGGTGCCGACGGCCAGGTTCATGCCGTAGCACTTGGCGCAAACGCCGCTCTTGGCCTTGCAGCCGAGCACGCTGCGCACGAAGATCTTGAAGATGCCGTGGTCCTCGAGCACGCGGGCATCCTCGGGAACGAACATATGGTCGTTGTCGAACAGGACCTCGCCCGTGGTCGGATCGCACACCGGCGCGACCGGGAAGCGGCCCCGGATGGAGTCGCCGAAGGTCTGCGCGGCAGCCGCGGCGGAAACTTCCTCGATGCCGGCGGCCAGCAGCTTTTCGCAGTCGGCGGGGCTGAACGCCTTGTAGCGCGGCACGAGCACGGTGCCGTTGTCGTCCGTGATGTCCGTGGGGGCGAATTTGCCCGCGAGCACATCGGGATCGACGCGGTTGCGCACGACCTTGTCAAGGATGACGGACACTTCGATGCCCTCATTCGTGCCGCAGTCGGCCTGGCGGACGATGACGTCCTGGCTGACATCGACCAGACGGCGCGTGAGGTAACCGGAGTCGGCAGTACGCAGAGCGGTATCGGCCAGACCCTTACGGGCGCCGCGGCTGGACGTGAAGTATTCCAGAACGGTCAGACCCTCGCGGTAGTTGGCCTTGATGGGGATCTCGATGGTTTTACCGGATGTGTTCGCCACGAGGCCGCGCATACCGGCCAGCTGGCGGATCTGGTTCATGGAGCCACGGGCGCCGGAGTTGGCCATCATGTAGATGGGGTTGAACTCATCCATGCTGTCCTGCAGGGCGGCCGTGACGGCGTTGATGGTCTTCTCCCACTCGGCCACGACCAGGCGGTAGCGCTCGTCGTTGGTGATGAAGCCGCGGCGGTACTGCTTTTCGATGTAGGGCAGCTTTTCCGTTTCGGTTTCGGCGATGATGCGCTTTTTCGCCTCGGGCACCACCATGTCCGAAATGGCGATGGTGATGGCGGCGAGAGTGGAGTATTTGTAGCCGAGGGCCTTGATCTTGTCGAGCACCTCGGAGGCGATGGTGAAGCCGTGGCGGTCGATGCAGCGCTGCACGATCTTGCCCAGCAGCTTTTTGTCCACGCGGAAGCTGATCTCCTGCTTGAAGGCGTTGGCGGGGTCGCTGCGGTCAACAAAGCCGAGGTCCTGCGGGATGGGCTCGTTGAAGATGATGCGGCCGATGGTGGTGTCCACCAGCTCGCTGCGGCGCTCGCCGTTGATGATCTTGGTCATGCGCACACGGATGGGGGCATGGATGCCGACCTCATGCTCGTTGAAGGCCATGATGGCCTCCTCGGGCGTGGCAAAGCACTTGCCGGTACCCTTTTCCTCGCGCGTGTAGGTGAGGTAGTAGGAGCCGAGGACCATGTCCTGCGTGGGCACGGTGACGGGCTGGCCGTCCTGCGGACGCAGAAGGTTGTTGGCCGAGAGCATCAGGATACGGGCCTCCGCCTGCGCTTCGCTGGACAGGGGCACGTGGATGGCCATCTGGTCGCCGTCGAAGTCGGCGTTGAAGGCGGTGCAGACCAGCGGATGCAGACGCAGCGCGCGGCCTTCCACCAGCACCGGCTCGAATGCCTGGATGCCCAGACGGTGCAGCGTGGGTGCGCGGTTGAGCAGCACGGGGTGCTCTTTGATGACAACCTCAAGCGCGTCCCAAACCTCGGTGCGCTGCTTGTCGACCATCTTCTTGGCGCTCTTGATGTTGTTCGCCACGCCGTCCTCCACGAGCTTCTTCATGATGAACGGGCGGAACAGCTCGATGGCCATTTCCTTCGGCACGCCGCACTGGTAGATCTTCAGCTCGGGGCCGACCACGATGACGGAACGGCCGGAATAGTCCACGCGCT
>CAYROZ010000215.1:0-1915 GCA_964426125.1 uncultured Oscillospiraceae bacterium | reverse complement strand
TCGAACACAGCCTGCATATCGGGCTTTGCGTCCGTTCCCTTCGCCGACGCGCTCACAACGTCGTATAAGCGCCGAAAGGCCTCCGACAGCCGTTCCATGCGTGCCGCCTGATAGCGCCGGAAGGCAGCCTCGCCGTCCCCGCCCTCGTTTTTCAAAACGGCGCACACCACATCCACCGCCGCCGGCGGCAGGAGCATAAAGATCACGGACGCGGCAAAGCACTCATACAGCGCCGCGATCTCCAGCCGTCCGTTCCATCCAAACAGCACGCCGAGCGCATTGGCCGCGCAGTAAAACATGGCAAACGGAAACCGCCCCTTCCGATACACCGCGCCCGCCGTGAGCGCCGAAAGCGCATAGCACGCCGCCCGGAAGATTACGGCGTCCTCCGCCATGTCCATGCAAAGACCAAACACCGCCCCCACCGCACAGCCGAGCATCGGCCCGCCGCCATAGGCGGCCAGCATCACCACCAGAACGGACAGAAACGGCCCAATGTACACAGCCTGAAAAAGCCCCACCGGCCGCAGACTCATCAAAACGCACGCCGCCATGACCGCCGCGCAGACCGCGCGCAGCTTTTCGCGCTTTTCGGTTTTCTCGCCGCCGTCCGCCACGAGCACGCCGAAGGCCGCGCAGAGCCCGCCCGCCAGCACGGTTTCCGCCACGAGCCGCAGCGCATAGGGCACATAGCCGTTGTCCCCCGCCGGATAAAAAACGCCCGTGGCGCAGGTGAACAGCATCGCGCACAGCGGCATGAACCAGACATTCCCCGCCCAGCTTACATCGCGGCACAGCAGCTTGAGCGTAAAGAGCAGAAACATCGCGGCAATAAAACGCACCCCGCCGACCAGCCCGCCGGACAGCAGATAGCCCGCCAGGGTGCCCATCAGGCACAAAAGCCCCTCCAGCTCCGTGCCCACCGCACCGATCAGCGCCACGCCGAACGGACCACAGCCGGAAAACAGGCGCGCCGCGCCCATCGCCGTTCCCAAAAGAAAGCTGGACGAATACCGCAGCGCCCGTTTCAGCGCCGGTTTTGCCGCCAGCGCCGCGCGCATTCCGTCCGCCGCGCGCAGCCGCTCTGTTTTGACCGCCATATCCGACCTCCAAGGTGTTTTGTTTACATAAGTATATATTATGCAAATCAGCGAATGCAGTCGAAGGGCGCGCCGCAGCGAATTAATTTGCTTTCCGCCGCCGCCCGGTCCCATTATAAGCCGCTTTGTGCACGGACACAGCGGAAGAACGTCGCCGGAGGCAGCGCGCTGCCGTTATTTCCCGTTGTTTTTTGTAAAATTGCTGTTGATTTCCGGCAGGAATGTGATACCATAGATAAAATACTTTGAAATCGAGGTGCACCATGGCCTTTTATTTTGCCGAACCGTCCCGTACTTTTAGTGAATACCTGCTCGTGCCCGGCTATTCCAGCTCCGAGAACGTGCCCGAAAACGTCTCCCTGCGCACGCCGGTGGTGAAATTCCGCCGCGGCGAGGAGTGCCCGCTGAGCATGAATGTGCCCATGGTTTCGGCTGTGATGCAGTCCGTTTCCGGCGAGAAGATGGGCGTGGCCCTTGCGCGCGAGGGCGGCATCGCCTTCATCTATGTGTCCCAGCCCATCGAGCAGCAGGCCGAGATGGTGCGCCGCGTGAAAAACCACAAGGCCGGCTTCGTTTTCAGCGATTCGAATCTGCGCGTGACCGACCGGCTGGGAGACGTGCTCGCACTCAAAGAGCGCACGGGCCACTCCACCATGGCCGTCACGGACGACGGCAGCGCCACCGGAAAGCTCCTTGGCATCGTGACCAGCCGCGACTACCGCGTCAGCCGCATGGACCCGGCCACGCCCGTCAGCGAGTTCATGACTCCGGCGGAAAAGGTCATCTCCGCCCCCGAGGGCACCAGTCTGCGCGAG
>CAYROZ010000214.1:0-1929 GCA_964426125.1 uncultured Oscillospiraceae bacterium | reverse complement strand
CTGCATAAAACAGACACTGCGTGTGGTCGGAGTGAGGTGACTTGAACACCCGGCCGTGCTTCGGCGCTTCGCGCCCGCGCACGGAGGCGCGGCGGATTTAAACGGCGCTGACGCGCCTGTGAGGCCGTGTGTTCACTAAGTCATATAAAAAAGCAGTGCCTGCATAAAACAGACACTGCGTGTGGTCGGAGTGAGGTGACTTGAACACCCGGCCTCTTGGTCCCGAACCAAGCGCGCTACCAACTGCGCTACACCCCGATATTCTTTTCGCTTGCAAAGCAGATGGGTTGGAGCAGGTGAAGGGAATCGAACCCTCGTATTCAGCTTGGGAAGCTGATGTTCTGCCATTGAACTACACCTGCATGGGCTGCAAGCCTAGAGATTATAACATTTTTGCTTCCACAAAGCAAGCATAATTTTCAGAAAATCAAAATATTCTTTTTCGGGGTGATGCTATGGCGGGCAAAATCGCGCCGCATTCGGGCGTGGACGGGCTCGTAACTCATCTGCGGCTGCACATCAGTCCGGGCTTTGCGCTCATGGCGGCGGCGCTGTATTACTTCGGCGGCGGGATGCTTTTAGGCGCGGTGGCTCTGGCGGACAGTGCGCATGAACTGGGCCACATCGCGGCGCTGCACATAACGGGCGCACGCATCGACCGGCTGCGGCTCGGCGGCGGGGGAGCGGTGCTGGAATGCGGGGGTCTGCGTTCGCCGACGGAAGAGCTGATCGTGCTGGTCATGGGCCCGCTCGCGGGGCTGATCGTGGCGCTGGTTGGCCTTGCCGCGGCAACGCCCTTTGCCCATTATACGGCGGCGGCCGCGCTTTTGGCCACGGGATTTAATCTCATGCCGGCGCTGCCGCTCGACGGCGGACGCATCGCGTGGCTGCTGATCGCAAACGCGGTATCGCCGAATGCGGCGGATGTCATTTTGCGTGTGTCCGGCTGTTTGTGCGCGGCCGGGATCGTGGCGCTGGGGGGCATAACGCGCTCTTTGGCGGCGGTTGCGGCAGGGATTTATCTCGCGGCACTTGTCAATTTCCCTTCGATGCGGTAAAATGCTCTTTATGGAAATGACAGATAAAATGGACGCCCTGCTGCGGCGGGTACAGCGTCCGGCCCGCTACACCGGCGGGGAATACAACCAGATCGTGAAGGACAAGGCCTCTGTGGATGTGCGCTTTGCGCTGTGCTTCCCGGATGCCTATGAGATCGGCATGTCCAATCTCGGAATGCGTATTTTATATGGTGCGCTCAACGAGATGGACGGCGTGTGGTGCGAGCGCGTGTTTGCCCCCTGGGGCGACATGGCGGAGGAGATGAGAAAGGCCTCCATTCCGCTTTGGGCGCTTGAATCCGGCGACGCGCTGAGCGATTTCGACATCATCGGCTTCTCCTTCGGCTATGAAATGGCCTACACAACGGCGCTCGATATGCTGAATATGGGCGGCGTGCCCATCCATGCGGCCGAGCGAACGGCGCTTTCGCCGCTGGTGGTGTGCGGCGGCACCTGCGTTTGCAACATCGAGCCCATGGCTGATTTCTTCGACCTGTGTTTTTTGGGCGAGGGCGAGGCGCTGGACAAGGAGCTTGTGGAGCTTTACCGCGAGGCCAAGCGCGCCGGGTGGAGCAAGCCGGAGTTTTTGCGCAAGGCAGCGCAGATCGAAGGCGTGTACGTCCCCGCACTTTATAACGTGGAGTATAACCCCGATGGCACGCTCAAAAGCCTCACGCCGACAAACGGCGCGCCCGCCAAGGTGCGCAAGCGCATCATCGAGGATATGGACGCAGCCTACTATCCCACCAGGCCCATCGTGCCTTCGACCGAGATCGTGCACGACCGCATTTCGCTGGAGCTCTTCCGCGGGTGCATCCGCGGCTGCCGCTTCTGCCAGGCGGGGTATACCTACCGCCCCGTGCGCAACCGA
>CAYROZ010000213.1:0-1930 GCA_964426125.1 uncultured Oscillospiraceae bacterium | reverse complement strand
AGTCGAGGCGCTTTGCATATATCTTAATTTTCTTTCTTCCTCAGGCTCACATAGCCGAGGGCCAGGGCGGCACTCAGGCCAAGGCCCAGCCACAGCGCCAGGTTCGCCTCGTCGCCGGTTTGGGGCGACTGGGCGGGCTTGCCCGTGGGCGCAGGGGCCACCTTGGTGTAGGTGTTCACAAAGCTCACGCTTTCGGCCGCTTCGCTCTCAGCGGCATACCAGTTGCCGTCATAGCCAGGATACGCAGCGGGTCCCGTTCCATCGTCGCCCGGCTCCTGCACACGCTCAATGCGGCTCAGAACCATCTTCATGCCGTCGTACAGCAGCGCCGTCCACTGCTCCTGCCCGTCATCGGGGCACATCACAAAATACATATAGTCCGCATAGTCCCAGTCCGCCGGAGCCTCGCCCAGCTCGTACACCTCCGCGGTGCAGTCGAGCAGCTCGCTTTCCCAGCCGGAGATCGTGAATGTGCCGCTGGCCGTACCCGTGCCGCTGACCGTGAGGGGCACGGTGTAGCAGCGCACAGAACCGCCATAGCGCGCGGAGGGAGATTCCTCCTCACCCGCCGGATTGGGCACGAATTCCGGCTCGATCGGTTCGCCGCCCTTCGGCGTAAAGCTCACCGTCGGCGCACCATTCCCCGACTCGATCGCCACGAGGAAGGTGAACGTATTCGTCCCGGGCTGTGCGCCCTTGCTCTCCACCGTTTTTTCGATGTCAAAGCTCAGAGAGGTATAGCGCTCGTTATAGACCCGCAGCGCGCCATCCTCCGCCAGCTCCTCCGGCAACAGCTCATTGGGCAGGCTTAGAGTGATCGTCACATTAGCGCCCTCCTGTACCGTGCTGGCTGTGAGTGTCCAGCGGTTGCCCGCCATGGGGCGCGAGCCGTGTTCCGTCGGCTGCGCGCCGGACTGCTTGAGATAGAAGGTCTTCGTCTCCCCGACTGCGGGGCGATACTCCGGGGCAAAATCCGCCGCCGTGATCCTCGCCTTGCCGTTGGCATCGGTCGTGAAGGTGCTGACTTGCGTCTCGCACGCTTCATCCGCGTACACGGTGAACGCGACGCCGGGAAGCATCTCCTCATCCCAGCCGTAGCCCGCCGTCTCGCTCCAGGTCACATTCTTCTTCGTCCACGCGACCAGATCAAAACCAACATAGTCATAGGTCAAGGGATTGCTGGTAAATCTGTATAGTGATCCTTCGCCCGGTTGCTTCAGCGCAATTTTCAGGCGGGTGGTCGCGCCGTCCGAGTCGGTTTCCCATTCGGCCGTGCAGGTAACTTCCTTCACATCCTCATCCGGCCAGCCCTCCGGGACGTCGATCTCCTTGAGGTAATACGTCTTAGCTTTGGCGTCGCCCACGCCCTGCGGCAGAGCATCATCGGCAAGATCCGCCAGCTTGATCTCCGCCACTCCAGTGGAGTCGCTCGGGAATGTGGCCGCCGGCGTGGCCGTCGTATCCGTGCGCGGATCGCTCGTGTAAAGGGCAACAATCGCGCCCGCCTGCGGATTGGGCGTCGCGGTCGGCATCCGTCTGTAGTATGTTTGAACCGTGGATATCCCGTAGATGACCTTATCGGCTGTCTTGGCCTCCGCCAGCGAAAAAACACTGAACTCGCCATTGAATGTTTTACCTCCGCTGTCATACAGCTGTGTAAAAGAATAGTTTCCAGCGGTTGTCGTCTCCTGGCATGTAATGATGATTACTCTATTGGGATAATCTCCTTCGGATATGGAAGCAGCGTTTGCGCCAAAGGGAGTAGGCGAATTCCACGAAATACCCCCTTCCGGCGAAGGCAAGATAGCCTTATATACCACCTTGCCGCCGTAGCCCTCGATGACCACACCGGCGCTGGGTGTGGCAGGAGCGTCACCGTCCAGCGGCACGGGAACCCCCGCACTTTGCGCCGCGGGCTCGGCTTCTTCGA
>CAYROZ010000212.1:0-1942 GCA_964426125.1 uncultured Oscillospiraceae bacterium | reverse complement strand
ATTTTTGTCGAAAAGCGCCAATTAATTCCCGTCGCGCAAAAAGAGCCCGGAGCGTACGCTCCGGGCCCATGTGTTTTCATATCCTGCCTTTTGATCAGTCGATGCCGCCGAAGCCTCCGGGAGGCTCCTCCCCGGGCGCAAGACCCGCGGGGATGGGCGGCGCGTCGTTCGAGGCCTCGCCGCTGGCGGCTTCCGCCGCGGGCGTGACAACGATATCGCCCGTCCAGCTGCCGCCGGCGGAGATATCCACCGCCTCGCCGTCGACCGTGACGGTGCCGTTCACGACCGCACCGGCCGCGACCGTGAGACCGTTCAGATTCGACCGCCCCGTCACATTCCAAACGGAGGCCGCATCCATCGTGAGATAGGTGCCGCGCACGGCGTCGTATTCGTCGAACGCGCAGATCCAGCCGTAGATCACACTCGGATCGACCGCCTTGTAGCTCGAGGCGGTGTCCGTGGGATCGTCCGCGTTCACATAGCGGCCAGTGGTCTCATCCACCACATAATGCACATCGGCGTAATCGGCAAACAGTGCGTTCCAGTGGTCGATGTCGTAGGTTCGGATCGCACCGGTGAGCGTAGTGTTGGCGAAGTCGAGATACAGCGGGCGCTGATAGTCCTCGTTCACAATATCGCCCGTCCAGTCGTTATCCACGGAATTGACCTGCCCGCCGGGGATATCCTCCGTGGCCACATCGTCGAGGATCTGAATGGAGCTTTCGTCCAGATCGAGCACCGAGTGGATGAGGATGCCGTTCGAGGCCTCGAGCGTCACATTCGTCAGATTCGCCACGCCGCAGGCGCCGCGGAACAGAATGGCCGAGCCCGTCATATGATCCATCCAGGCCTGCTGGGCCACGGGGTATTTCTGCACCGGCGTGCCGCAGGCGCCGATGGTGGTGATGACGGAGTTGGTCACATTCATCTCCGGCACGGTCTTCCACGCCTTGGAAACAGAGGAATCCTTCACGCCGGAATCGGCGCTGGCGCGGCTCATGGTGTCCACCACGTGATAGACCACCGCGTTGCGCGCGCCCACGATCTCGGACGGGGTGTCCTCCGCAAGCTCCTCGCCCTTGAGGTTTTCCAGGAATATCTCATCGGAGGCATTGAGCGCATCGGCGGACGAGCCGATGTTCAAAACGCCGGTGTTCGTGGCAAACACGCCGTATTCCGCGCTGTCAAGGCGCGAGCCGTACACATTGACCTCCAGGCCCGTGTCGGCATAGGTGCCGTAGCCGCCGTAGTAGTTGTAGCTGTCGCCGTTATAGAGATAGAACACGAAGGGATTGCCGCCGGTATCCGTGCTCCAGGAGCCGTAGCCTTCGCTGGCGGCGACGGAGTTATAGATGTACGCGCTGAGCGTGCCGCAGGCGATGAGATTGCGGCTGTTGCCAAGCTGCGCGGTAAACCAGGGCATATCGCACCACTCGGCCAGACAGCCGAGGGACTCAAAATAGCAGTCTTTGATGATGTTCGTGCCCTTCGACAGGCTCACCGTGAAGCGGGAGATGCCGGTGTTGAGCGCGTAGACATTTTCCATGTATACATCGCCGTTTCCGCGCACGGCGATGGCCGCGCCGCCGGAGTTGTCCGAACCCCAGACGTAATCGTCCGCCTCGCGCAGGTCGATCACGGTGTTGAACTCGCCCGAGCCCTCGCCCAGCGCATAGTCCACGGCAAAGTAGTCCGCTTCGCCGCCGAGCTTGAGCGTGCCGGTGCCGGAAAAGCTGACCACACCGGCTTCGTTATCCTCGGAATAAAAGCGGGCACCGGAGATCTCCTCCGCCGAGATGACCGCGCCCGCCGCTTTTTCGATCTCGAGCAGCGCTTCGTCGATCTCAAGGCCATCGTCCGTGATCTTGTAGGCCGCCGAACCGGAGCCGCCCGCCATGTTGGGCATGGGGCCGTTCGAGGCCTCGCCGCTCGCCGCAAAGGC
>CAYROZ010000211.1:0-2093 GCA_964426125.1 uncultured Oscillospiraceae bacterium | reverse complement strand
CCTTCTGGCCACCAAGGTGCTCACCGGCGACAATGGCCGCTGCACGAAGACCCGCGCGCTGGCCGAGGCGATCGACCGGTTGGGGCTGCCGGCCGTGTCCGAGGCGTTTTTTGAAAAAGCGGCCCGCCGCTTCGGCATCTCGCGCGAGGTTTATTTCCGCTCGTTTTCAAACGATGCGCTGCCCGCGTATACCTCGGTTGAGAATCTGTGCGACAAGATCTCAAAGGCGTCCAACCACTGTGCCGTTAAGCTGTGCAGGAAAATGGGTGCGGTGCGCGCACCGGCCCGCCGCGCGTGCCGGTGATGTATATCCGTCCGGAGCCGGGGGCTGACAGAGGTCAGCCCCCTCCTTTTTGCGGCTTAGTCTTCGTCCGCCTGCAGCTTCTCTATGGCCCGGTCGAGCGCCATCATGTGGAAGCGCAGGGAGTAATGCGAGATGATGCGCGACATGAAGATGCAGCGGCTGGCGTAGTCCGGAAGCTCGTCCATCATCTGCACGACCAGCGAGGCCTGTTCCGTTCTCTGGTCGAAATCCGTGTCGAGGATGTAATCCATCCGGGCGAACACATCGTCGCCGATGCGGTCGCAGGCTTCGCCGTATTCTTCGTCGCTCATGGAAAGCGCCTGGTCGCGGTCGAGCTTGTAGTAGGGAAGACGGCGGTCGATCGCGCAGCTGAACAGGGCGACGATGCGCGCCTTGGCGTTCGGAAGCAGGGGGGAGTTGAGCAAAAAGTCCCACAGCTGCGCGTAGAATTCGTCCTCGGCCAGATCGGCTTTCGCAAGCTCCTGGAGTCTGAGGCTGATGAACAGCCTGTAGCGCAGGATGCCGCGCTGCTCCTCGTCGTCGGATATCGCCTCCGGCAGCTTCAGCTCGCCGGTGGTCGGCTGGGTTTTGTAGCCCAGAAGAAATTCCTTCAGCAGCTGGGGCTGTTCCTCCTCGGGTGCAAATGCGATCAGCGGAAAACAGGCAGCGGCAAGCTGGACATCGGCTTTGGCCTGGCTGATCAGGGTGTGCATCTGTTCGCTGGCTTTTGTCATAGTAAAAACCTCCATTTTTTGCTGGGTGATGGCCCTTTCGGCTTTTACTACGCCGCGAACGGAAAAACCTCCGCCCCTCTGCGCATGATTTTTTTGGACGGTTTCACGATAGCACGAACCGCCGCGCTGCGTCAATACGGCTGCGCAAAAAAGCAGCGGCGGCGAAGGCTTGACGAATGCGGCGGCAGACTCTATACTTTTTCCCGGCGGGAAGGGAGGTGCACGCATGGAATACGAGATCATCCGCAGCGGGCGGAAAACGCTGGCGGCGCAGATAAAAAATGGGCGGCTGGTCGTCCGCGCGCCCCGGCAGGCCACAGATGGGGAGATACGTGCCTTTGTGCAGCGCAATCGGCGCTGGATCGAAACGCATCTGGAGAAGGCCCGGCAGCAGCAAACACAGCTCGAGGCGATCCCAAAGCTCACGCAGGCGCAGCTTGCGGCGCTGAAAGCGCAGGCGGCGCAGATTATCGGCGCGCGAACGGCGTATTACGCGGCGCAGATGGGCGTTTCCTACGGGAAGATCACCATCCGCTGCCAGCGCACCCGCTGGGGCAGCTGCAGCGCCAGGGGCGATCTGAGCTTTAACTGTCTGCTGCTGCTGGCGCCGCCGGAGGTGCTGGACAGCGTGGTGGTGCATGAGCTGGCTCACCGGCGGCTGATGAACCATTCCCCGGCGTTTTATGAGCAGGTTTTGCGTGTGATGCCGGATTATCCACAGCGCCGCCGCTGGCTGAAGGAACACGGCCCGGCCCTCCTGGCCCAGGCGGGAAAAACAGCCCCCGAATCGGGGGCTGTCAAGTGATAAAACTGTGATTGCCGGACCATATGCCCCCCTTCAGAGGGGCTTCACAAAAGATTGTGTGGCTTGATCAAAACCGCCGGTTTAACCGGCGGTTTTTGATTATCTGCTTTTCTGGAGCTGTTTAGCGGTTTGGGATTACAGGCCCAGGGCGGCGATCAGGGTGGCCAGATCGACGGAGAAGACCTTCGCTGCCGCGGGGGAGACGGTCACGGTGCCGTCCGCGTTTTCGGTCACGGTGCCGTTGACGGTG
>CAYROZ010000210.1:0-2097 GCA_964426125.1 uncultured Oscillospiraceae bacterium | reverse complement strand
TCACCATGCAGATCGACACCGTCATCTACTTCCAGATCACCGACCCCAAGCTGTACACCTACGGCGTGGAGTACCCCATGAGCGCCATCGAGAATCTCACCGCCACCACGCTGCGTAACATCATCGGCGAGCTGGAACTGGATCAGTCCCTCACCAGCCGCGACACCATCAACGCCAAAATGCGCTCCATTCTGGACGAGGCCACCGACCCCTGGGGCATCAAGGTCAACCGCGTGGAGCTGAAAAACATCATGCCGCCCAAGGAAATTCAAAACGCCATGGAAAAGCAGATGAAGGCCGAACGCGAGCGCCGCGAGGCCATCTTGCGCGCCGAGGGCGAAAAGCGCAGCGCCATTTTGGAGGCCGAGGGCGAAAAGGAATCCGCCATTTTGCGCGCCGACGCGAAAAAGCAGGCGCAGATCCTCGAGGCCGAGGGCCAGGCCCAGGCCATTCTGGACGTTAACCGCGCCACAGCCGAGGGCCTGAAAATGCTCAACGAGGCCGCGCCCAGCGACCCGGTGGTGCAGCTGAAAGCGCTGGAGGCCTTTGCCGCCGCCGCCAATGGCCGCGCCACAAAGATCATCATCCCCAGCGAAATTCAGGGTCTGGCCGGACTTGCCACCGCGCTGAAGGAATCCATCGCAGACCCCCAGCCGCCCGCATCCGCCCCCGCCAAAAAGAAATAATTCCAAACAAAAAAATCCCGTCCGGGGCCAGCGCCCCGGGCGGGAATTTTTTATTTCTCCAAAAGCGAAAGGCCATGGCTTTCCACCTCGCCGTCCGCCGCTTTTTTCAGCCAGTGCAGCGCATCCACGCCGTCCACCAGCGGCCACATGGACGCATCGCGCGGCAGGACGGTGTGCTGCGTAAGGCCGAACATCTCCGGCGAAAACCACTCCTGCTCCATCGACGCCGTGAAATACGGAAGCTGCTCGAAGATATATACCCCCAGCGTGGGAACCGCCGCGCGCAGCCGCTCCATCATGGCGGCCAGATCATCGGAGAAGTGCAGCGCGCGCTCCGTGTCCGTGGTGAAGTCGCCGGTGTTTAAATACGACTGATAGCGCGTCAGCTCCCCGTCGCGCACGGACCCGGTGTAAAGATAAGTGATGCGCTCGCCGTATTTTTCATACAGCGCCGAAAAGCAGTCGCTTACCAGATCGTCGCTTTTCACCAGCGCAGTGATGGCTTCCGGCGCGTTCCACGTTTCGCCCAGAATGTCCGCCCACTTGTCCGAAAGCATCAGCGCGCTGTCCACGCACAGCGTGGCGTTTTCCGTCTCCGGATAGTAGTTTTCCAGAATATCGTCCATGAGCAGGGCCGCGGCATAGCCGCCCGCGCTGTAGCCGCAAACGATAAGTTCCTCCGTTTCCGGGATATAGCGCAAAGCCTCGTTCATCACGGCCTGATAGTTTTTGTAGCCGTGGTGGTGCAAAACCGCGTTGTCACCCGCGAGCGTTTGATAGGCATATTCCCCATCGCCCACATGAAAATCCGCCGTGCTGTAAGCAATGGCAATGATGTTCCAGTTGCGGAACGGATTTTCCCCATTGCGGCTCAGGATGCCGTAATCGAGCAGCGCTTTGAGATCGTCGCTGCCGTTGTCGCTGTAAAACGAATCCTCGCGCCCCTGCACGCTGTAGGGCCGCGCCGCCGTGTAGTCATCGATGCTCAATCCCCCGCCGCAAAACAGCACGATGGTCTTGTTCTCGCTTCCCACACGCAGCCAGGTGGTCATGCTCTCGCCGTTTGCATCGATCATGCCCTTTGGCGAAACGGAAAACCACACGTTCACATCGTATTCCGGCTTTATGCCGCCGAACAGAAAATATGCCGCCAGCGCCAGCGCGACCACCGCGCCATACACCGCGTATCCAACCGCGCGCCGTTTTTTCGTTTTGCAGCTTTCCATGGGACTCACGACCTTTGCAGGAGATGCTCCCTACCATAGCACCGTCCGCCGCGCAATTGGTCAACAGTCCGTCAACGATTTATGAGCAAAGTGTAAAAGATTTGTGTACGAAGGAAAGCGCCCCGACCGGAGTCGAGGCGCTTTGCATATATCTTAATTTTCTTTCTTCCTCAGGCTCACATAGC
>CAYROZ010000209.1:0-2154 GCA_964426125.1 uncultured Oscillospiraceae bacterium | reverse complement strand
TGCACGCCACCCGCGCCGTGACGGGCTATGCCGAGCGCGTGCAGGGGCTGGACACGGAGCAGTATGACGACGTGTGGGCGGCGGCGGAGGACTATAACCGCGCGCTGGCCGAGCGGCCCTTTGAGCCGTATTTAACGGACGAGGAGCGCGGGGCGTACGAAGCGCAGCTGGATGTGGATTCCACCGGCGTGATGGGCTATATCGAGATCGAGTCCATCGATGTTACGCTGCCGGTTTACCACGGCACGGACGACTCCGTTTTGCAGGTGGCCGTGGGCCATCTGGAGTGGTCGTCGCTGCCGGTGGGCGGCGAGGGGACGCACTGCGTGCTGTCCGGCCATCGCGGACTGCCCAGCGCCAAGCTTTTTACCAATCTTGACCGGCTCGTGGAGGGGGATACCTTCGTTTTGCGCGTGCTGGACGAGATTTTGACCTATGAGGTCGATCAGATCCTCATTGTGGAGCCGGAGGATGTTTCCGCGCTGCACATCGAGCAGGGCAAGGACCTTTGCACACTGGTCACCTGCACGCCCTATGGCATCAACTCCCACCGGCTGCTGGTGCGCGGCCACCGCGTGGAAAACGCCGACGAGGCGCACACCGTGCGCGTGACGTCCGACGCCATCGAGATCGAGCCGATGCTCGTGGCGCTGGTGCTCGGCTCGGCGATGCTGCTGGTGCTGCTGGCCATTCTGCTTTTGCGCGGAGGAAAAAAACCATCGAGGTGAGGCCGATGAAAAAACTGAATATGCGGCCTTTGGTGTGTTTGCTGGCGGTCATCATGCTGGCGGCGGCGCTGGCCCCGATGGCGCTGGCCGCGGGCCCGATCCATACCGGCGCGGCCTGCTTGCTGTCCGTTTCCTTCCGGCCGGAGGGAAAGAACGCCGAGGGCGTGCGCTTTTACGCCTGGCGCGTGGCGGATGTGAGCTTTGCCTGTGCCTTTACGCCAAGAGAGGCTTTTGAAGCCTTTTCGCCCATGAGTATGCTTTCCGACCCGGATGCGGAGAGCTATCGCATCCTGTCCACCATGCTGCCGGGCTACATCGCCGATAACGCCATCGCGCCGGATGCCGAGGCAAAAACGGACGCGCAGGGCACGGCGGTTTTCACCGATCTGCCCGTGGGGCTTTATCTGGTCACGGGCGATGTGTACGCGGCGGACCGCCAGTTCCACACGCCGGAGGCCTTTATGATCTGCCTGCCGAACCGGCTGGAGGACGACAGCTGGCAGTATGACGTGGTCGTGGAGGAGAAATACATCTCCTGCTCCGACAGCGCGGATGTGGATATCTCCGTTGTGAAGATCTGGTCGGACAGCGCCACGAATGCCCATTCGACCGATTCCGTGGTCGTTTGCCTGTATGACGGCGACAAGCTTTATGACACCCAGACCCTCAGCAAGGAAAACAGCTGGAGCTATCGCTGGGAGGGTCTTTACGGCGGCACGACCTGGAATCTGTCCGAGCTGAAATACCCCGCCGGATACACGCCCAGGGTGGAGCGGCGCGGCAATTTGTTCGTTGTTACCAACACCAAGCCCGCGGATAAAGCCCCCGGGCGGCTGCCGCAAACGGGGCAGCTGTGGTGGCCGGTGCCGGTGCTGCTGGCCGGCGGCGCGCTGCTGCTGGTTTTGGGCTGCGTGAAAAGGAAGCGGATTTGAGCGGAAAAAGGAAGCCGGGCACGATTTATTTTCTCCTCGGCGCGCTGGCCCTGACGGCGGCGCTTGCGCTCACGGTACGGAATCTGGCCGAGCAGCGAACGGCCCAGACCGCCGTGGCGGATACCATGCGCACGCTCACGGCCGCCGTGGCGGAGCGAAGCGATGCGGCCGCGCCGGTGCAGGAGCCGGGCGATGCGCCGGACAATGCACCGGAGGCGGAAACACTGCTGCCGGAGCGGACCATGCCGGTCGTGACGGTGAACGGCTATGATTACATCGGCTGGCTTGAGCTGCCCACGCTGGGGCTGGAGCTGCCGGTGATGAGCGAATGGAGCTATGCGCGGCTGAAGATCGCGCCCTGCCGCTATACCGGCTCGGCTTACAGCGGCGATATGGTTCTGGCGGCGCACAATTTTTCAAGCCATTTTGGCCGCCTGTCCGAGCTTTCGCCGGGCGACGCGGTGATATTCACGGATGCCGACGGCCATGTGTTT
>CAYROZ010000208.1:0-2174 GCA_964426125.1 uncultured Oscillospiraceae bacterium | reverse complement strand
GGAAAAGGGAAGCATCCTGTGCTTGGTCGGCCCTCCGGGCACCGGCAAAACCAGCATCGCCATGTCCGTGGCGCGCGCTTTGAACCGAAAGCTTGCGCGCATCAGTCTCGGCGGCGTGCACGACGAGGCCGAGATCCGCGGCCACCGCAAGACCTATATCGGCGCCATGCCGGGCCGCATCATTGAGGCCATTCGCCAGGCCGGCAGCCGCAACCCCGTGATGGTGCTCGACGAGATCGACAAGCTCGGCAGCGACTACCGCGGAGACCCCTCGGCGGCACTGCTGGAGGCGCTTGACCCCGAGCAGAACAAGGCCTTCCGTGACCACTTCCTTGAGCTTCCGTTTGATCTGTCGGATGTGTTTTTCATCACCACGGCCAACACGGCGGACACCATTCCGCCGGCGCTTTACGACCGCATGGAGGTCATCGAGCTGTCCGGTTACACGGACGAGGAAAAGCTGCACATCGCCAAAGAGCATCTTCTGCCCAAGCAGCGCAGGCTGCACGGACTCAATGGCCGCCAGCTTCGCGTTTCGGACGCCGCGCTGCGCGAGCTGATCGCGGGCTATACGCGTGAGGCCGGTGTGCGCCGTCTGGAACGGGAGATCGCAGCCCTGTGCCGCAAAACGGCGGCGGCCATCGTGGCCGGAGAGGCCGGCAAAAGCGTGCGCGCGGGCGGCTTGGAGCCGCTGCTGGGGCCGATGAAATACAAAAACAGCTTTGCCGCCAAGGGCGCGGCCTGCGGCCTTGTGCACGGGCTTGCCTGGACCCAGAGCGGCGGCGAGATGCTCGATGCCGAGGCCGGCGTAATGGACGGCACGGGAAAGCTTGAGATCACCGGCAATCTGGGCGATGTGATGAAGGAATCGTGCAAGGCGGCGCTGACCTACATCCGCAGCCATGCAAACGAGCTCGGCGTAGCGGCCGATTTCTACAAAACCAAGGACATCCACGTCCATTTCCCCGAAGGCGCGGTGCCGAAGGACGGCCCCTCCGCCGGTGTGACCATCTGCACGGCGCTGGTTTCGGCGCTCACGGGCGCGAGCGTGCGGCAGGATGTGGCCATGACCGGCGAGATCACACTGCGGGGCCGTGTGCTGCCCATCGGCGGTCTGCGGGAAAAGACCATGGCCGCGCTTCGAAACGGCATCCACACCGTTATCATCCCGGCGGAAAATGAGCCGGATCTGGAAAAAATCGATCAGAATGTGCGTGCGGCGCTTCGGTTCATCACGGCGGAACGCGTGGAAACGGTGCTGGACGCGGCGATCATAAAGGAAGAACAATGAGTCTGCTCAACACAACCAAAGCGGAGTTTGTGAAATCCGCCGGTGCGGTGCGGGATTTTATCCACGACGGAAAGCCCTGCATCGTGTTTGCCGGCAAGTCGAACGTTGGCAAAAGCTCCGTGATCAATTCGCTTGTCGGGCGCAAAAATCTGGCCCGTGTGGGCGCCGCGCCCGGCAAAACCAGCAACATCAACTACTTCTTCGTGGGCGATTACTGCTGGTTTGTCGATCTGCCCGGCTATGGCTACGCGAAGGTATCCATGGCCGAGCGTGAGCGCTGGGGCGCGCTGATGGAGGCCTTTTTTGCCGAGAGCGCGAATATCACCTTCGGCGTGCAGATCGTGGACAGCCGCCACAAGCCCACGGCGCTCGACTGCATGATGAACCAGCTGTTCGACGCCTGCGGCTGCCGCCGCATCGTGGTGGCAAACAAATGGGACAAGCTGAAAAAAAGCGAGATGGAGCCGAATCTGGCGCTCATCCGCGAAACGCTGGAGCTGCCGAAATCGGTTCCGCTGCTGCCGTATTCCGCGGAGAAAAAGCTTGGGCGCGAGGAGCTTTTGGCCGCCATATCGGAGGTCGTGCTGTGAGCGCGTTTCGTACCGTTTGGCAGGGGCTTGACTGGACGTATATCACACAAACACTGCTGAGCGTGATCCCGGCCCTTATCTGCATCACCCTGCACGAAATGGCCCATGGCGCCGTGGCGCTGGCTTTGGGCGACACCACCGCACGCGATGCAGGACGCCTCACGCTCAATCCGCTCAAGCACATCGACCTATGGGGCCTTTTGATGATGGTGGTGGCAGGCTTCGGCTGGGCCAAGCCCGTGCCGGTGAATATGTACCGCTTCAAAAATCCGAAAAAGGGCATGGCGCTGACG
>CAYROZ010000207.1:0-2234 GCA_964426125.1 uncultured Oscillospiraceae bacterium | reverse complement strand
CCGTCCAGCGGCACGGGAACCCCCGCACTTTGCGCCGCGGGCTCGGCTTCTTCGACGGATGCGGCTTCCTCGACAGGCGCGGCTTCCTCCACCGCTTCCACGGGCGCGGCGGTTTCCACTTCCCCGCTCGCCGCCAGCGCGCCGGTGGTGAACAGACTCAGGCACAGCACCACCGCCATCAGCATGGATAAATAGCGTTTTTTTCATAAAATTCCTCTCCTTTGAGGCAGACGGCAGCGCCGTCAGATTTACATTTTTCGGGCAGAGAGACCGCATGGATCGACCGATGAAGGGAATCTGCGCCAGACCGTCAATCCCCCCTGAAAAGCTTTCGCTTTTCTTCCCCCCTTTACACAAGGGGGGCAAGGGGCTTGGCAATTGTCCAAGTGCTCTTGCCAACACCCATTTATACGAACATACTATATCATGTACATACATCCAGCACAAGGTTAAAATTGTTACAAAATATAAGTACGGGAGGCATTTCGCCTCCCGTACGGTTTTTTTACCAGATATGCAGTTCGTTTGCCTCGCGGCGCAGCTCCTCGCGGAAATCGGGATGCGCCACGCGGATGAGCTCATCGACGCGCTGCAAGACGGTTTTGCCGCGCAGACGCGCCACGCCGTATTCCGTGACGACATAATCGACGATGTTGCGCGAGATGGACACCACGTTGCCCGGCGTGAGCTGCGGGCGGATGCGCGAGATGGTGCCGCCCTTGGCCGTGGATTGCAGGGCGATGATGCTGCGGCCGCCGGGCGCGTGGTACGCGCCGTAGGCAAAGTCCGTGGCCCCGCCGGTGCCGGAATACTGCACGCCCGCGATGGTCTCGGAACACACCTGCCCGGTCAGATCGATCTCCAGCGCCGTGTTGAGCGAGACCATGTTCTCGTTTTTGGCGATGTTGAACGGGTCGTTCACATAGCGGATGGGCAGGATCTCGATCATGGGGTTGCCGTCCGCAAAGTCATACAGATGCTGGTTTCCCCACATGAACGCGCCGATGGTGCGGTTGCGGTAGAAATTCTTTTTGGAGTTGTTCACCGCGCCGCACTCCATCAGATCGCCCATGGCCGAGCCGATCATCTCCGTGTAAAGGCCCAGATCGTGCCGGTCCTTCAAATGCTCCGCCACGGCGTCCGGCATACCGCCGATGCCGAGCTGGATGCAGTCGCCGTCGTGGATGAGATCGGCGGCATACTCCGCGATTTTCAGCTGCTCGGGCGTTTGCTTATACACCGGCGATTTGGAGATGGGGTAATCGACATCGATGAAATAATCCACCTTTTCGATGGGCACGCGCACCGTGCCGCCGGTGTGGGGCATGTTGGGATTGGCCTCAAAGATGACCAGATCGCACACATCCAGCGCCTCGAGCTCCACCTGCTGGCTCATGGAGATGGCCACATAGCCGTATTTGTCCATGGGCGTGGTGGCAGCGATGAACACATTGGGCTTGCGCGTTTCAAAAATCGTTTCGTAGATCGAGTGGAGGTTATTGGGCATGAAGGTGACATGGCCCTTTTTGTGCTCGCGGCGCACGGCCTCGCCATAGAAGCAGCTGATCACATCGATGCGGCCGATGAGCGAATCGTCGCGGATGAATTCGTGCTCCGTCTGGGGGTTGCACGTCCACACGACCACATCCTCCACGCGGTCGGCAATGCGGTGAAGATTGGACAGAATTTCATACGGCTCGTTGCCGAAAAAGCCAATGGAGATGGTGTCGTGGCTTTTGATCTTGGACAGGGCCTCGTCCACCGAGATGAATTTGGAGCGGTAAAGTTCTTGCTTTGTCATGGTATTTGCCTCGGAAAGCGGCGCTTTACTTGCTCAGATAGGCAGCCTTCATGGCTTTGTAGGTCATATAGCAGTCAAACTTCGACGTGGTCTCATACGGCGCGTGCATGCTCAAAACGGGCACACCGGCATCGAGCGTGTCGATGTTGCGCATGGCCATATCCAGCGCCACGGTGCCGCCGCCGCCCTGATCGACCTTGCCCATTTCGCACATCTGCCAGACCACGCCGGCCTCGTCGCAGATGCGGCGCACCTGCCCCACCAGCTCCGCCGAAGCGTCGGACGCACCGGATTTGCCGCGCGCGCCGGTGAATTTGCAGAAGGCCACGCCATAGTTGATCTTGGCGTTGTTGCGCTTTTCGGACACCTCGGCATACAGGGGGTCATACGCCGCCGTGACATCGGCGGAGATGCAAAGGCTCTTGGCAAAGCA
>CAYROZ010000206.1:0-2295 GCA_964426125.1 uncultured Oscillospiraceae bacterium | reverse complement strand
GTTCTTCGCCTTCATCTTCGCATGCACCTGCGTCGGCAGGCCGAACAGGGTGATGAAGCCGTCCGCCCAGGTCTGATCGTACACTTCCTCCGCATCGAAGGTGGCGATCTCCGGATCATACAGGCTGTAGGGGCTGGTCATGCCCGCGCCGATGATGTTGCCCTTGTAGAGCTTGAGCTTCACGGTGCCGGTGACGGTCTCCTGAGTCTTGGTGCAGAAGGCGCTCATGGCCTCGCGCAGCGGGGAGAACCACTGGCCGTTGTACACCAGATCGGCAAACTCCAGCGCCATGCGCTGCTTGTAGTGCTGGGTGTACTTGTCCAGGCACAGCTGCTCCAGCATCTCGTGGGCGTGGTAGAGAATGGTTCCGCCGGGAGTCTCGTACACGCCGCGGCACTTCATGCCCACCAGACGGTTCTCCACGATGTCGATGATGCCCACGCCGTGCTTGCCGCCCAGCTCGTTGAGCTTCCATACCAGATCCACAGCGCTCATCTTCTCGCCGTTTACGGCAACCGGAACGCCCTTTTCGAAGTCGATGGACACGTACTCGCCCTCATCGGGAGCTTCCTCGGGAGTAACGCCCATTTCCATGTTGCCAGCATACTTCGGCTCGTTGGCGGGATCCTCCAGCTCCAGACCCTCATGGGAGAGGTGCCACATGTTCTTGTCCTTGGAGTAGTTGGTTTCACGGCTGATCTTCAGCGGGATATTGTGCGCCTCGGCGTAGTCGATTTCTTCCTCACGACCCTTGATGTCCCAGATTCTCCAAGGAGCAATGATGGGCATGTCCGGTGCAAATGCCTTGACGGCCAGCTCGAAGCGAACCTGATCGTTGCCCTTGCCGGTGCAGCCATGGGCAATGGCATCCGCACCCTCTGCCTTGGCAATCTCAACCAGCCGCTTGGCGATGATCGGACGAGCCATGGAGGTGCCCAGCAGGTAGGTATTTTCATATTTTGCACCCATCTGCACGCAGGGGATGACCACGTCCTCGATGAACTCCTTATTCAGATCCTCCACATAGAGCTTGGAGGCGCCGGTCTTGAGAGCCTTCTCCTCCAGACCATCCAGCTCGCCAACCTGACCAACATTGCCGGATACGGCGATAACCTCGCAGCCGGGATAGGTTTCCTTTAGCCACGGAATGATGATGGAGGTATCCAGTCCACCGGAATATGCCAGAACGATCTTCTTGTAATTGGTATTCTTCTTCATAAATATGCTTGCTCCTTTTCAGGCCGCATTGCGGTCGCTTGCTCTTGATGGGTATAATTATACGCCGAAACCAGAAAAAGTCAAGGTTAGATTCGCATATTTATGTATACAAATGGTTAAAAAGTTGCATAAAGCCAATAATTAACGTATATTCATGCATCATATGCATTTTCCATCAACCACGGCGCTTGGCAAAGAAGCGATCCAGCCGCTCCCTGCATTCCTCCGCCAGCACGCCGCCGCAGGCGGGGCAGAAGTGGTTGAAGGCAGGATCCTCAGTAATGCGGTACACGCTGCCTGCACAGCCGCAGGCAGGGTCATCTGCTCCGAACACCAGCCTGCCCATGCGGCTCTGCACGATGGCTCCGGCGCACATGGGGCAGGGCTCGAGGGTGACGACCAGCGTGCAGTCCTCCAGCCGCCAGCTGCCCAAGGCACGGGCGGCTCGGCGCAGCGCCACAACCTCCGCATGGGCGGTTGGGTCGCCGGTGGTTTCCCGCAGGTTATGCCCTCTGGCAATGATTTCACCCTGTCGGGCAATGACGCAGCCAACTGGCAGCTCTCCCTCCGCCTCGGCAAGGGCAGCCTCGGCAAGCGCCTCCCGCATCAGCTCTGCATCGGTCATGGACATGCCTCCAATCTGCTTTTTGGTATTCAGTATACAGCTATCATAGCCCAAAGGCGGCGCTTTGTCAAAGGATATGGCTGAGGCTGAAGCGGTGGGTATCAGCGAGGTGATCCAGTATCTCGCCAAAGCGATAGATAGCCTGATAGAAGTCGTCCTCGATGCCAAACTCAATGGATGCCTGCGCATCGATCAGGTCGCCCTTGAGCTGGTGGAGATCCTCATGCTCGCAGAGTATCTCCAGCATGGTTTTGTGCTGCTTCATGTGGCTTGCCAGCTCCACCATCACCACCTCGGCACGCTGCACGCTGCCCTCGGCGATGGCCTCCGCCGCCTCAGTGCGCAGGTGACGAGCACGCAGGGTGAAATTCTCCACACTCCTATCCGCCCAGAAGCAGGCAAGCAGGGCACAGGCAAGCACCAGCGAGGTAAGCAATATCAGCCTGCGCATT
>CAYROZ010000205.1:0-2303 GCA_964426125.1 uncultured Oscillospiraceae bacterium | reverse complement strand
CCTGTTTTCGTGAAAGCTTTGTTTGGCTAACTTATTTTTTAGGGGGAGAGCATTTATGAAAAAGCTTCTGACGATCCTTCTGGCGCTGGCGCTGGTTTTGAGTCTGGGCGTGTCCGGCTTTGCATCCAGCGGCGAGGCCTCCGGCGAAACCGCGGAGGACACCGGCCCCAGGGCCGCGATCGTGCTGGGCGATGAGGGAGAACTGCCCGACGAGGAGCAGACGGAAAATTTTGAGCTGAGCTATTTCCCGAACGGCGGCAAAACGGACACCGGCATCTCCGGCTTCCGCTTCACGTCGGACAGCGGCGATACCGCGCTGTTTTACACCGCGCGCAAGGAGGACGCCGGGGAATTTTACACCATCGGCGGCAGCGGCGAGAATGTGGCCGCCGACGAATACGACGTGTCGCCCGAGGCGGTGCAGTGGCTGAAGGAGCTTGGCGTAACGGCATTTGACTCCGCCGTTGTGCTGGGCGATGAGGAGCAGGTGGATTCCTGCCCGCCGGTCATCTCCTCCAAGGGCTATTCCTATCTGAATGTGGACGGCACGCTGCTTCTGGCGGACGGCACGGCGCGCAGCGCTGTGTATGCCGATATTGCCGAGGGCTCCACTGTGGCCGGACCGCAATCCGCCGGGGCCTCGGGCTCCGAGGCCGGCACGCTGGTCATTCGCAACTCGCTGCTGGAAACCACCGGCGGCGGCAGCGTGGACGGCGAAATATCCTTCGGCAACTCCGGCGGCCGGGCGCGCGGCATCCAGCCGCAGGGCAAGACCCTTGTGTATCTTTACGATTCTGCCATCGTGTCCCGCACCTGGGGCGCCTGGAGCACGGACTCCGCCAGAGGCAGTCTCGATCTCATCGCCTACCGCAGCATGGCCCTCAGCCAGGGCGGCTACGGCGCTTATGCCGACACCAGCTGCCATCTGTTCCTGTTCGGCAGCACTGCCATCGGCTCGTCCGACGGCATCACCGCCTCCAATAACGGCGAGATTTATGCCGTCGCCAGCGACAATGCCATGACCGACATCGAGCTGCGCTCTCTCATGGGCAAAACCGGCTCGCGCGGCGTGAGCTGGACGGATTTTGACGCCGCCTCCGGCGAGCCGATGGAAAGCGTTATCATGGGCGGCCAGTGTGCCGTGCAGTGCCATATGCCCGATATGGGACACTCCGGCGCGCGCAACGGCAACAAGGCCACGCTGTATATGCAGGGCGGCGCGCTTGTCACCGATGAGGCACTGGTGCGCGATGGCATCGCTGCATACAACGCGCGCTATGCGGGCGCGTGCATCGTGACCAAATCCACCCAGATCAACGCCCTGCTTGAGGGCACCGCGATGGAGAGCTGGAGCGGCGTGCTCATCCATTCCATGATCAACTCCGACTCCATGGCCAACAACGTCGCCGATGGCGATGAGGCCGTGGGCAGCGACTATGTGCTGAAGGATATGGCTGTTTCCGGCGACATCGTCAACGACGACTACCAGCGTGCCATGCGCGTCGTGCTCGATGGCACCAGTCTCACTGGCGCGATCCACTCCAACACCTGCGACGACTGGAACCGTCTGAGCGACGAGCAGTTCGACGGCCAGTATAAGCTCAACCCCGACGGCTACGAGACCATCTGGGGCGTGGAGCTCACACTCTCGAACGGCGCGGTTTGGACCGTGACGGAGGAATCGACGCTGACCGCCCTCACCATCGGCGATGGCTGCACGGTCAACGGCACTGTGACGGAGAATGCGGACGGCACCATCTCCGTGACTCCGGCGGCGGGCGCCTCCGGTGAAGCCAGCGGCGAGTCCAGCGCGGAGCTTGCCAGCAGCGTGCACATCGACGGCGTGAACATTATGGATATGTTCTCCATCGATGTCGATCTCACCTTTGCCGATCAGGGCAATGGCGTGAAGACCTTCCTCATCGAGTTCGGAGGCAATTCCATCCCCGGCACGATCAACATGGGCGTTTGGACGCCCGACAGCGGCGATGGCAATGAGCAGGACATCTGCTCCTGTGTGCAGTCGGCCTACGAGGCGCTCACCGGCGCAGGCCGCGGCGCATAACGCCCGGGAAAGGAATCGGCAGGCAGGCCTTGACCAAAATGGTCAAGGCCTGCTTGTTTTGGGCTGCGATACACAGCCCTGCGGCACGGTGAGTGCATCGGGCTGGGAACGAATGAATCTACACAAAAAGTGGGGTCTGAATAGTGACCCCAGGGGGGAGCAAAACAACGAAAGCCCTCAAGGCATTGGCTTAACAGTGATAAGGAACTAATTCACTTATCAACTGTTAGCTGACGGT
>CAYROZ010000204.1:0-2446 GCA_964426125.1 uncultured Oscillospiraceae bacterium | reverse complement strand
CATGACGGTCGAAAATCAGAGGCTGCTTCAAATCATGAAAGAGATAGAAATGAAAGCAAGCAAAAAGCCCGCACGCGCAGCGAAAACCACAGGACACAAGCTTGAACCCCGACTGTGAAAAGCCCTCCATTTTCGCCAGACATTGCCGCCTGCGAAAATTTGACAAGGCATTTTCGGATAAATTATAATGGAGATGAACTTGACGGAGTTCATATTTTCGGAAAGGAGTGTTATGAACAGCGCCGCAAAGACCCACGCGCTTTACATTCGCGTGTCGACCGAGGCCCAGGCCGACGAGGGCTATTCCATCGATGCGCAGAAAGAACGCCTGCAAGCCTACTGCACTGCGAAAGGCTGGCCCAACGCCCAGACCTATATCGACGGCGGCTTTACCGGCAGCAACCTCAACCGCCCGGCCATGACCCAGCTCATCGCCGATGCCAAGGCCGGAAAGCTTGCAAGCGTGATCGTTTACAAGCTGGACCGTTTATCCCGAAGCCAAAAGGACACCCTGTATCTCATCGAGGACGTTTTCCTGCCCAATGAGATCGACTTCATCTCGCTCAACGAGAGCATCGACACCTCCACGCCCTATGGACGGGCCATGATCGGCATTCTGTCCGCCTTTGCGCAGTTGGAGCGCGAAAACATCTATATGCGCACGCGCATGGGTATGCTCGAGCGCGTCAAGCAGGGCTACTGGCGCGGCGGCGGAGGCGTCCCCTTCGGCTACGATTACGACCGCGAGAGGGGCGTTCTTGTGCCAAATGAAAATGCCGAGACCGTCCGCAAGATGTATGAGCTCTATATCAAAGGCTATTCCACGCAGAAGATCGCCAGTATGCTGGGGCTGAAGCATGAGCGCCTTGTCTCCCTTGTTCTCGTCCGGCGCAGCAATCTCGGCTACATCACTTATAACGGCGAGGAATACAAGGGCAACCACGAGCCGATCGTGAGCGAGGCCATCTATGAACAGGCCATGGAAAAGATGCGCGAGCGCTCGAAGTCCCCTACCCCGGTCAAAGCCTCACATCTGCTGACAGGGCTTTTATACTGCGGCTGCTGCGGCGCTCGTCTGCGCTATCAGAAATGGGGCAAAAGCGGTTATAAGCTCGTTTGCTATTCCAGCGACCCAAGCAAGCCGCACATGGTCAAAGACCCCGACTGCCGATACAAGCCCGTTTGGGCGCATCAGGTGGAGAGCATCCTGCTGGACGATCTGTTCCGCATCTCCGCCGATATAAACCACGGCACAGATGGCGATGACTTTGCGCTGCTTGACCCGATGGAGGACATCGAAAAGCGCATCCGTCAAACGGAAAGCAAGCTCGAGCGCCTCTACGCGCTTTTCGCCGAGGACGGCGGAAACGTTCTTTTGAACGTGATAAACAAAACCAAAGACTCCATTGCCGTGCTGACAGCCGAGCTGCAAACCGAGGCAGAGACCCAAACCCAGATGCAGAAGCTATCGCTGGTACGAGAGCAGGTGTCCGGCATCCGCGACACATGGCCGTATCTGTCCGACCTGCAAAGGCAAAGCATGATACGCGACTGCGTCAGCCGGATCGTGGTTACAAACGAGCGCCTGCAAATATACTATACTTTCAAAAATCCGAACGAAAAAACGCACGACAACGCTCGCTCGCGTTCGGATGCAGCCGTTTTCCACGATAGAGCGTCATGCCGATGATCGCCGGGGAGATACGGCGCTATCTGCGCGACAATTCCTCGCTGCGGGTGTCGCGCTCGCTGCGGGACACGGCCTACCGCGTGATGCAGACGCGCGAGGCGCTTATGAACGAGCAGCAGCGCGAGCCAAGCGTGGACCAGATCGCCGCCGTTCTCGGGCTGACGGCGGAAACGGTCGCCATGAGCATGGACGCGCTCAGCGCGCCGGTGAGCTTATTCGACCCGGTCTACACCGACGCGGGCGAGAGCGTGCGCGTGATGGATCAGGTGCGCGACACGAAAAACACCGACCAGAGCTGGCTGGAGCACATCGCCTTCACCGACGCGGTGGAGAAGCTGGCCGAGCGCGAAAAGCGCATTCTGGCCCTGCGGTATCTATCTGGCAAGACCCAGATGGAGGTAGCCGGAGAGATCGGCATATCGCAGGCGCAGGTTTCGCGGCTGGAGAAAAACGCTGTGAGCGAGATCAAAAAAGCGCTGTTTCCGGCATGAATCGAAGCGCACAAAAGGCGGAGGGATAGCCCCTCCGCCTTTTCGGTTATTTCCTTCATCCTTCGCTCTGCCGCAGGGCCGTTACGACCCGGCGCAGGGCCGCCGCGAAGCGTTCGATCTCCGCTTCGGTGTTATAAAACGCCGGGGACACACGCAGCGTATAGTCCACGCCGAGCGCCGCCATGAGCGGCTGGGCGCAGTGGTTGCCCGAGCGCAGGGCGATGGCCTCGCCATCGAGCAGCAGCGCCGCGTCCAGCGCGGAAAC
>CAYROZ010000203.1:0-2495 GCA_964426125.1 uncultured Oscillospiraceae bacterium | reverse complement strand
CGTCTGGTATAGTGAATTAAGACTTATTCCTAATCGGAGGGAATTCTATGACCAAGCAACGCCGTTTGATCTATGAGATCATAAACGAACGTGCCGTACACCTCACCGCAGAGGAGATATACGAGCGCGCCCGGCAGCGTATGCCGGACATCGCGCGCGGCACAGTATACCGCAATCTGGGTCTGATGGTGGAAGCGGGCGAGATCCGCCGCATCGAGCTTTCCGGCGGCGCGGCCTGCTACGACCGCACCGTGGCGCCCCATGTGCATCTGATCTGCAAGCGCTGCTCCGCCGTGCAGGACCGATTCATCGAAAACCTCACGGATAAGATATCCGCGCTGACCGGCGAGCAGGTCGTGGACTGCGATCTGATCGCCTATCACATCTGCGAAAACTGCCGCTGAAGGAGGATTTTTTATCATGGCGGAAACATTGTTTGACCTCACCCACCGCCGCGCCGTGCGCGCGTATCAGGACAAGCCGGTGCCGAAGGAGCTTCTGGAAAAGATTCTGGAGGCCGGCACCTATGCCCCCACGGCTATGGGCAGCCAGCGCGCCTGCATCGTGGCCGTTACGAACAAGGCCGAGCGCGACCGCATCGCGGAGCTCAACCGCCAGGTCATGGACGGCCCCGGCGACCCGTTTTACGGTGCACCGGTCGTGATCGTGGTGTTTGGCGACATGACCTGGCCCATGGGCGTGAAGGACGGCAGTCTCATCATGGGCAATCTGCTCAACGCGGCGCAGGCCGTGGGACTGGGCAGCTGCTGGATCGACCGCGCTGAGCCTACATTTCAAACGCCGGAGGGCCGCGCCCTGATGAAAAAATGGGGCGTGCCGGAGGGCTATGAGGGCGTTGGCAACTGCATTTTGGGCTACGCCGCTGCCGATCCGGAGCCCGTGCCGCGGCACGAGGGCTATGTGATCCGGGCCGACTGACAAAACCGCATACGAAAAGGCGCTTCGCTTGCAAGGCGGGGCGCCTTGTGCTATACTTGGGAGCACTGTACAGTAAGCGCCGGTCTTCCGGGCGCGCAGGAACAGAGAGGAACGCGATATGAAACCGACACTTGTCATTCTGGCCGCCGGTATGGGCAGCCGTTTTGGAGGACTGAAGCAGATCGAGCCCGTGGATGCCTATGGCCACGCCATTCTGGACTATTCGATCTATGACGCGCTGCGCGCAGGCTTCGGCCGCATTTTGTGCGTGATCAAAAAGGAAAACGAAGCGGACTTCCGCGAGGCCGTGGGCGACCGGCTGGCCAAGTGGGCCCCGATCGAATACGCCTATCAGCAGCTCGACGACCTGCCGGCGGGCTATGCCGTGCCGGAGGGACGCACCAAGCCCTGGGGCACGGCGCACGCGCTGCGTGCCTGCCGCCATCAATTGGGCCGCGAGCCCTTCGCCGTGATCAATGCCGACGATTTCTACGGCGCGGGCGCCTTCCGCGAGCTGGTGAATTTCTTCGAGACCAGCGCGAACGACCATGAGCAGTGCCTTGTGGCCTACCGGCTGAAAAACTGCCTGACGGAAAACGGCACCGTGGCGCGCGGCGTGTGCGGCGTGAGCGAGGACAGCCGTCTTTTGAGCGTGACGGAGCTGCTGAAAATCCAGGGCCCGCCCACAGCGCCCAGCCACACGCTGGACGACGGCGCCACCTGGCTGCCGCTGGCGCCGGACACGCCCGTGAGTTTGAACACCTGGGGCTTTAAGCCGGGCTTTCTGGACGCAGTGGAGGAGGAGTTCGGCGCATTCATGCAGCGCGTGATGCCCCAGAACCCGCTCAAGGCGGAGTTTTTCCTGCCCTCGACCGTCAACGCCCGTCTGCAAAAGGGCACGGATACGGCCCGCGTTGTGATGACGGACGAGATATGGCACGGCGTGACCTACCGCGCAGACCTTGAGCCGCTGCGTGCCGCGCTGCGTGCTCTGACGGAGCAGGGCGTGTATCCCGAGGCGTTTTAAGGCGAAAATTGTGCACATTGTCCGCTTTAGGGCGGTAAAGAAATATGCATTTGTGAACAATACACGCTTGACAAAGCCGCGCGGGATGGGTAATATTGTGGTAATCACGGAGGAAAGGAGACAGCACGATATGCGTCGCACCGGTATGATGATGGATATGATGATGTGCATGTTCAGCATGTGCATGATGATGCGCGCCCAAAATCGATGCTCGTCCGCTTTCATATCCGATTGATTTTATAGCTTTTGTAAGATCAGAGTGGGAAACGGCGAGTTTCCCGCTCTTTTTATTTGTTTGAATGAGGAAGTGTTGTTTTTGATCGAGATCCGGCATCTTGACAAGGTCTACCACGGCTCTACCGGCGATGTGGAAGCGCTGCACGACATCAATCTCACCATCGACGACGGCGAGATCTTCGGCATCATCGGCCTGTCCGGCGCGGGCAAATCCACGCTGGTGCGCTGCATCAATCTGCTTGAGCGGCCCACGGGCGGCGATGTGATCGTGGACGGCCAGAGCCTCACGGCC
>CAYROZ010000202.1:0-2534 GCA_964426125.1 uncultured Oscillospiraceae bacterium | reverse complement strand
AATTATGGGGCGGAGGACACGGTCAGCTTTGACGCGGTGGAAAACGCCGTGAGCTATCAGGTCTATGTGTATCAGGATGGCGACGAATACGCCAAGGTCACCGAGGGCGAGGAAAGCCCCGTGGCGCTGGCGTCTCCTCTGGGCGCGGGCGAATATCTCGTTTCCGTCATCGCGGTGGGCGACGGACTGAACTGGTCCAATTCCCTCGGCTCTGAGCCTGTCGCCTACACGGCGTCGGACGCCGGCGTGCTCACGCCGCTGGGACAGGTCTCCGATATCGCCATCGATTTTGAAAACGTCGATCCCGACAACGCGGCCTATCCGGTCATTTCCTTCACCGGTGTGGAGAACGCCAGCCGCTATCTCGTGGACATCTTCCGCGCGGACAAAAACGGCGAAAAGCAGCTGACGAGCCTTGGCTACACCACCCGTCTGACCGTTCCGGCGGACAGCGCGGACGGCTGCATGCTCAGCTCCACGAACTACGCCGCGCTCAACCCCGGCTACTATGTGGTCGAGGTCACGGCCTGCGGCGACGATGAGACCTGGTCCAACGGCGAGCCCTTTGCGGCCCCGATCGCCTGGACGGGCGTGGAGCCGGTCAAGCCTGTCATCACGGCGGCCGAGGCGGAAGCCGGCGGCATCCAGATCGCGCTGGAAAACTATGCATCTTATAACGCCGGCACGGCGGTGAGCGTCGGCTTCTATGCCGATGAAGGCTGCACCGAGCTTGTTTATGAGACCACGCTTACCTACACCACCAGCGAGTTCTTCGGCAACATCAACCACAACAACACCCTCGCGGTAGAGGTGCAGGACGAAGGTACCGCGCTCGTTACCGGCACGACCTATTATGTCTGCGGCGGCTTTGACGCGGACATCTACACCGGTGACATCACGAGCGACGTGGTTCCCGTTCTCTGCAGCACGGCCGGCACCGGTTCGGCCAGCGGCGCCTCCGGCGCGTCCGGCGGCATGGGCGGCAGCGCATCCGGAGAGGCCTCCGGCGAAGCGGGCTGAGCGAACGAATGGCACAAGGGCGCATCTTTTCGCAAGGTGCGCCCGACTGCCTTTTCCGGCGGCGGCTGTCCGGACGACAGCCGCGGCCGGAACAGACAGAAATTTTCTCAGAAAGGGTTGAGCTGTATGAATCACAGCGATTTGATAAGCCGGATGACGCTGGAGGAAAAAGCGTCGCTTACCAGCGGCAAGGACTTCTGGCAGACCGTGGATATCCCGTATTTCTCCATTCCCTCGCTATACTGCGCCGATGGGCCAAGCGGCCTGCGCCGCCAGCGGGCGGCGGCGGATCACCTCGGGCTCAACCCGAGCTATCCGGCCACCTGTTTCCCGTCGTCCGGCACCACGGCGAACAGCTGGGATCCCGCGCTGATGGAGCGCGTGGGCGCGGCGCTTGGCCGGGAAGCGGCGGCGCTGGATGTGAACATTTTCCTCGCGCCGGGGCTGAACATCAAGCGCAATCCCAAGTGCGGCCGCAACTTTGAATATTTCTCGGAAGACCCGTATCTTGCGGGTAAAATGGCGGCGGCCTATGTGCGCGGCGTGCAGTCGCAGGGCGTGTCCGCCTGTCCGAAGCATTTTGCTGTCAACAACCGGGAAACCAAGCGCATGGTGTCCGATTCCGTGCTGGATGAGCGCACGCTGCGCGAGATCTATCTCACGGGCTTTGAGATCGTGGTCCGGGAGGCAAAGCCCCATGTTCTCATGAGCTCGTATAACCGCATCAACGGCAGATATTCGAACGAGAATATGCACCTCATGCGCGACATTCTGCGCAGCGAATGGGGCTATGACGGCATCGTGGTCACGGACTGGGGCGGCGAAAACGACCGCGTGGACGGACTCAAGGCCGGAAACGAGCTGGAGATGCCCGGCACCGGCGGCGAGACCTGCGCGGAGATCGTGCGCGCCGTGCAGGAAGGACGGCTGGATGAGGCGGTGCTGGACGAGGCGGTCGACCGCATTTTGACGGCGGTGGACCTTCTGCGTGCCGGTGGGGCGGATGGCTTTGACGAGGCGGCGCATCATGCGCTCGCGCAGGAGATGGCTGAGGCCAGTGCTGTGCTTTTGAAAAACGACGGCATTCTGCCGCTGGGCAGGCAGCGTGCGGCGCTCATCGGCGACTTTGCCAAAGCCAGCCGCTATCAGGGCGCGGGCAGCTCCAATGTAAACCCCACCAGGGTGGAAAATGCGCTGGAGATCGCCGGGGAATACTTCGATATCGTCGGCTTTGAGCCCGGCTTTAAGCGCTTTGGAAAATGCTCGGAAGCGCTGGCAAAGCGGGCGGAGGCGCTGGCGGGCCGTGCGGACGTGGTTTTGCTGTATCTTGGTTTGGATGAAACCAGCGAGGCCGAGGGCGCGGACCGAGAGCATATCCGTCTGCCGCAAAACCAGCTTGAGCTGCTCGACCGGCTCGCCGCGCTTGGAAAGCCCATCGTGGTGGTGCTGTCGTGCGGCAGCGCGGTGGAGGCCGGATGGGCGGAAAAGACGAACGCGATTTTGCCCGCGGGGCT
>CAYROZ010000201.1:0-2537 GCA_964426125.1 uncultured Oscillospiraceae bacterium | reverse complement strand
CTTCCAGAACGAGCCGCAGCGCTGCAAGGCCTGCCGTGACGCCCGCAAGAACGCGGCCCGCGGCCCCCGTGAGTACTTCACGGCTACCTGCGCTGCCTGCGGCGGCGAGGCGCGCGTGCCCTTCGAGCCGAAGAGCGACCGCCCCGTGTACTGCAGCGACTGCTTTGCGAAGATTCGCAACGGCGAGATGCAGGGCTGATCCATCCGAAAAAATAAGAGAGGCGAGAAAATCGCCTCTCTTATTTTTTGTGCTATTGAAAAAAGCAAAGGCATCGGGTATAATAAAAGCACGAAATATATAAATGGGAGGATATAAAATGTATCAGGTCACCAAAGACACCATTGTTTACGATATCATGGTCAACGCGCCCATGACGCAGCCTCTGTTTGAGCGCATCGGTATGCACTGCCTCGGCTGTGCCTATGCCACCGGCGAGAGCATCGAGGCCGCCTGCGCTGCCCATGGCGTCGAGGTCGACCCCTTTGTTAAGGAAGTCAACGACTTCATCGCCAGCCATCAGTGATCAAAAGGACGGGCGGGGGCTGAGCTCCCGCCGTTTTTTATTATGATAAGATTATCCAAACGACTTGCCGCTGTGGCGGCACATATACCGGCCGGTGCCGCCGTGATCGATGTGGGCACCGATCATGGGCTCATCCCCGTGTATCTGGCGCAAAATGACCTGTCCCGCCGCATCATCGCCAGCGACATAAACGAAGGCCCGCTCCAAAGTGCGGCAGCCCTGGTGAAGGAAACGGAAACCGGGGAATTTATCCGCCTGTTTGTGCGTGATGGTCTGGAGGGCTTTTCCCGTGCGGATGCCGACTGCGTAGTGATCGCCGGAATGGGCGGGGAGAATATGGCCGCCATTTTGGCGGCGGCCCCGTGGACAAAGGATGGTGTACATCTTGTGCTTCAGCCGCAGTCCAAGCAGGCCGAACTGCGCTCGTTTTTAACGGAAAACGGCTATGGCATCGAAAGCGAAGAACTCGTGGCCGACGCAGGACGCATTTATCCCATCCTCACGGCGTGCGGCGGCGTGTCAGGTGTGTATACGGCGGCGGAACTGCTTTTGGGAAAATGGGAGCAGATCGGCCGGGATTCGCTTCTGCCGCGGTATCTGGACTCTGTGCTGCGCCGACAGGAGAAGGCGGCTGCACACGACGAGACGGCGCGCGAGCTGTATGAACAGCTTTTGCAATGGAAGGAGAAACTTGCATTATGATCAAGGTTGTGGATATTTTTGAGCTTCTGGAGGGCAAGGCCCCCTGTGCGCTGAAACTGGATTTTGATAATGTCGGCCATCTGGTCGGCCATGCGGACGCGCCGGTCACGCGCGTAATGTGCGCGCTGGACATCACGGACGATGTGATCGTCGAGGCAATGGTCTTTGGTGCGGAGCTGATCGTGAGCCACCATCCGCTTGTTTTTGACGCAGTGAAAAGCGTCACGGACGCGACCTGGGTCGGACGCCGCATCCTGACACTGGCGGAAAACCGCATTGCCGCGATCTGTATGCACACCAATCTCGATGCCGCGCAGGGCGGCGTGAACGACGCGCTGATGGCGGCGCTGGGCGGCACGGTGACGGAGACGCTCGATCCGATCAGCGGCATTGGGCGAATTGGCGAGCTCGCCGGTGAAATGACCTTTGCTGATTTTCTGGCTCATACCAAAGCGGCGCTGCATGGAAACGGGCTTCGTTACCACGATGCTGGCCGTCCGGTGCACCGCGTGGCCTGCTGCGGCGGCAGCGGCGGCAGCGACATTGCCCTGGCCCACGACGCCGGGTGCGATACCTATGTCACGGCGGATGTGAAATACGACCAGTTCCTTGAAGCGAAGGCGCTTGGCATCAATCTCATCGATGCGGATCATTTCTGTACGGAGAACGTGGTCGTTCCGGTGCTGGCCGGGTGGCTGCGCGAGGCGTTTCCCGCCTTGGAGGTGCGCATTTCGCGCTCCCACGGCCAAACGGCGCAGTTCTTCTGAGCTTCGTCCCACAAAAAGTCATAAACAAGCCTCCCACGGCGTAAGTTTTACCAAAACACGCCATGGGGGGATTTTTTGTGGATCAAATCTATGAGGATATATCCCGCCGAACGGACGGCGATATTTACATTGGCGTCGTCGGACCGGTGAGGACGGGGAAATCGACCTTTATCAAGCGCTTTATGGAGCTGCTGGTCATTCCGGGCATTGAAAATGTCTATCGCCGTGAGCGCGCACGCGACGAGCTGCCGCAATCCGGCTCGGGACGCATGGTGATGACGGCGGAGCCGAAATTTGTGCCGGAGGAGGCCGTGGACGTCTCGTTTGGCGGTTCGGCCGGTGCGTCTGTGCGGCTGATCGACTGCGTGGGATACATGATCCCCGATGCCGAGGGCGTTACGGAAAACGGCATGGAGCGAATGGTGTCCACGCCGTGGTTTGAAAGCGAGGTGCCCATGACCCGCGCGGCGGAGGAGGGCACGCGCAAGGTGATCGCGGAGCACGCCACGATCGGCCTTGTTGTAACCACGGACGGAAGCATTGC
>CAYROZ010000200.1:0-2590 GCA_964426125.1 uncultured Oscillospiraceae bacterium | reverse complement strand
GACAAAGCTCTCCTCTTACGCGGACTTTTTTGCGCGCGTGGAGCCGGAAAGCCGCGTTATTCTGTGCGGCGGCGACGGCACGGTGAGCCGCTTTGCCAACGAAACGCGGGGCATGGAGCTGCCGGAGGAGCTTTATTACTTTGCCAGCGGCACGGGCAACGACCTGCTGCATGATCTCGGCCTGCAGGCCGGCAGCACGCTGGTGCGCCTCAAGCCCTATCTGACGGATCTTCCCGTGGTCACGGTGGGCGGACAGTCGGGCGTGTTTCTCAATAACGTCAGCTTCGGCATCGATGGCTACTGCTGCGAGGAGGGCGACCGTCTGCGCGCCAGGGGCAAAACGGTCAACTATACCAAGATCGCGCTGAAGGGGCTGCTGGGGGCCTTCCGTCCGCTCAACGCGGTCGTGACGGTGGACGGCGTTCGGAAGGAATACCGCAGGGTGTGGCTGGCGCCCACGATGAACGGCCGCTACTGCGGCGGCGGCATGATGATGACGCCGGGCCAGGACCGCAAGGACCCGGAACGCAAGGTTTCCGTGCTGGTGTTTTGCGAGACGGGCGCTCTGCGGGCGCTGTGCATTTTCCCGAGTCTTTTCAAGGGCAAGCACGTTAAGTATAAAAAATACGTCAAGATCGTGACCGGCCACGATGTGCTGGTGGAGTTTGACCGCCCCACGCCGATGCAGATCGATGGGGAGACGGTCAGCGGGGTGCTGTCGTATCATGTCCATTCGGGGGGCTGAACACGCTGTGATGCAGCAAGAGGAAAAAATGAAAACGATGCTGAAAAAACGGCTCGGCCGCAGCGATGTGCTCACGATCCCCAATGGCCTGAGCCTGTTTCGGCTGCTTCTGATCCCGTTTATCGTGCGCGCGTACTGTGTGTATCACAGCGCGCTGTGGACCGTGGGGCTGATCGCGCTTTCCGGACTTACGGATGTGGCGGACGGCTACATCGCGCGCCATTTCAACATGGTGTCGGATCTGGGCAAGGTGCTCGATCCGATCGCGGATAAGCTGACACAGGCGGCCATGGTGATCTGCCTGCTTGAGCGCACGCACTGGATGGCGCTGCTTTTGGGCCTGCTTGCGCTGCGGGAGGTGGCGCTGGCGGTGTGGGGGCTGGTCGCGCTGCAAAGGACGGACACGATCAACTGCTCCAAGTGGCACGGCAAGCTGTGCACGGGCGTGGTGTATGCCTCGATGATCACGCTGATCCTGTTCCCGCAGATACCGGACGGCGTGGTGAAGCTTGTGGTTTTGCTGTGCTCGGCGCTGGTGGTGCTCACGGGCTCGCTGTATGGGCTGTTTTACTGGCGTCTCCTGCGCGGGAAAAAGGACGAATAACCCCGTTCGCCTCTTGCATTCGGCAGGGCGGCGGTGTATAATGACTTCGATTGTTGCCGTTTTGCCGGGATGGAACGCCAAAAGCGTTTCGCACTCCCCGCAAAAGCCGGCAAAGGACGCCGGAGGAGCCCCGAAGGCGCAGGCGAAAGGAGGGCGCGCGATGCGCGATTTGCATACCGTGCTGATCTCCGGCTATGCAAAGCTTCCGTCGAGCACAACGGTCGAGGCCATCTACAACATGGTGGTCGTGGTGGTGGTGTTCGATGAGCGCAGCGGCGTGATCGTGGATGCAGAGGCATCGATGGTCACGGAGATCACGAAGCATTTCGTGGCCGATCTGCTCATGGGCTACAACCTGAACGACGGCCCGGACGATCTGATCGCCGATTTTGAGGCCCATTACCACGGCAACGCGAAAAAAGCGCTGGAAACCGCCATTCGCGCGGTGTTTGCCCACTACCAGGAGTATCTGGAAGAGAAAAAGAAATAAAACCGTTTTCCGCGAAAGCAGTCCTGCAAGGGGCTGCCGCGATCAAAGGAAAAGCCGGTGTACCAAAGGAGAGCTTGAAAAAGCCCTTTTGGTATGCCGGCCTTTTTGCATTTTATCCGAAGGAGCGTATCGTCTCATGAGCTTATCCACTGCACAGCTGATCGGCCTTCTGGTCAGTGTTCTCGGCATTGCCGCGCTGGCCATTTATTCCGGCACAAGGCCGCAGACCTATGCCAATGTTAACTCTGCGCCCATCATTTCCGGCATCATCATGGGCACGCTGGTCGGCGGCTCGTCCACGGTCGGCACGGCGCAGCTTGCGTTCAACTACGGCCTGAGCGCCTGGTGGTTCACGCTGGGCGGCGGCATTGCGTGTCTGATTCTGGCGCTGCTTTACATCAAGCCTCTGCGCGCGTCGCACTGCATGACGCTCGTGGGCATCATCAAGCGGGAATACGGCGTGAGCGCCGATCTGGCGGCCTCGAGCTTTAGCTGTGTGGGCACGTTCATCAACATCATCTCCCAGCTCATCGCGGGCACGGCGGTCATTTCCGTGGTGTTTCCGGATCTCGGCCTTGTGCCGGAGCTTGTCATCACGGCGGGCTTCATGGCGCTGTACGTCATCTCGGGCGGCGCGCAGGGCGCGGGCCGCGTGGGTGTTTTGAAGCTGGCGCTGCTGTATGTTTCCATGCTGGTGTGCGGCTACATGGCGCTGCACCTGTCCGGCGGCTTCGGCGGCTTTAAGACCATG
>CAYROZ010000199.1:0-2650 GCA_964426125.1 uncultured Oscillospiraceae bacterium | reverse complement strand
ACTCCCTGAAAATAGAAATGCCGTAGGCTTATAAAGCCTACGGCATAATTATTTTTCGTCGTCCTCCATCAGCCAGTCAGCAGTGACGCCCAGCACCTCTGGCTGTCGTGGCTGGGGTTCTTCGCGGCGTTCTCAATGGTGCCGATGCGCACAGGCGTGTCCGGCTGTTCCAGCTCCTCCACCACCAGCGTCGCACAACTGCTCGTGACCATACTTCCGGTAGAAAGGGTGGGGGATTTTTCTTTGATCTCCGCCCGGTTATACGGATTGAACATCTTCGGCAGGTAGCCCTTCCTCTCCACGATCTCGTCGATGGAGCGTGAAACTGTCTGATTTTTCTCTGCATCCACTGCATGATCTGCCATCGTCGGCATCGCATACAGCGGGCCGTCTACACCGCCGCCGTTGGGGCGGGCTGTCAAAGTGACCGCCTTCCCGTCGCTGTCATAGATGCGATGGGCTTGTCCACCACGGATAACGCCTTCGGCATTCGGCATATCGCCGACGCGCACAGGCACGGCGATCATGTTGTCCTTCTCCACCGTGGACAGGCAGTTGGTTTTCTGCGGATTGTCATTGACCTCGAAATACTGGAAGTGCGGTATCGCCTCGTTGTAGTCATCCCGGTGTCCCTGCTCGTTTATCCGCCGCCCGACCTGACGCATGGCCGCCGGTTCCGCTTCACCGGCCACGGGTTCTACCAACACATTGTAGGGAACGCCCCGGTGGGTATTTGCAGTCACGCAGGAGCTTTTGTCATGGCTGGCATCGTGGTGATAGTCGAAATCGAAATGATTGCGCCCGTCTTTTGTCTCCCGCAGCATATACTCCATTTCCCGCTCCGTGAGCGGCTTGATCTGTACCGGCTCCGCCGCCGCGTTTCTCTGCCTTCTGGCGATGGCGTCCTCTGCCGTGGCTCCGTGCGCCGTACTGAGGAGCGCATACGCCTTTTCGCGCAGCGGGTGTCCTGTTTCCAGAATGTCCCGCAGAAGAATACCCCTGTCTTCCGGCTGCTCAATATGTACCCGGCTGTATGTGCCGTCCGGCTCACGCTTGCCGACCCAGTAGAGGCGCGAGCGGTTCTGCGCGCTCACCAGCGCGGAGTTGATCAGCACCGGCTCCACGCCCAGCTCCTTCGTGATCTGCTCACGGATGGCCGAGGCCATGGATTTATTATTCTCATAGAGGAAATAATCCGGCTTGTACTTCTCGCGGGCGATCAGGTAATTCTTGAACAGCTCCCAGCCGATACCCTCCGCCGTGGTTTCACGGTTCTTTGTCTGCGCGATACTCCAATGTGTGCATGGGCTTCCGCCGATCAGCAGTTTCATTCCGCTTTCCACCTTTCCGCCGCCGCCATGACTTTCTCGGCGTATTCTCTGTTTCCCGTGTCGTGCCCGGCATTATAGGCTGTCAGCGCCGCTCCGATGTCTCCGGTGTACTGGTTCAGCTTTTCGGCCAGGAAGGCCACGCCGTACTGAATGTTCTCTGCCGGCGAGAGATCGGAAGGGAAGTATTGCGGATTGAGCTGCATCAGGCCGTAGCAGCCCACATAACTCACCGCGTCCGTGCGGAAGGTGCTCTCTACCTCAATCAGGCCCAGGACCAGCTCATATTCCACATTGTGCTCCTGACAGGCATCCCATACAGTTTCTTGAAGCTCCGCCGTCAGCGGCACATCCATTCGATATACGAAAACCGGTTCAGCCTCGACCGGCAGCGCCTCGGTATAGGCCACCATGGTAACATCCAGCATCCTGACGGCGACGACCGGCTCCGGTGCGCGCTCCACGGTTTCTTCTATCGCCATCGCCGCCTCCCGGCCTGCAATTCGGCGAGCGTCCGCCTTGTCCATCTCGCAGATCAGGCCCATGCAGAAGCAGATGACAGCCAGCAGCATACCCATATAAAACTTATCCGCTCTACCGGTTTGCATCTTTCCGTGCCTCCAATCTCAGCCACCACGCGGGGTTGTTCCTCCGGCCTTCGTGGCGGCATCCGCTCCCGCCGTCACAATTTGGCCGCTTGCACTTGCCGCAGTATTTCCGCTGGAACTCAGCATCCCACGGGGCATCCGGTATGGGTAGGGAGGCCAGGAAGGCACCCAGCGTTTCCGGCGACTGCGTGATCTTCTCAAAGTTGGTCATTTCTTTATGCTCCCTTCATCGTCTGCGCCTTCTTCGGGCGACGCCCGCGCTTTCGCAGGTTGCTTTGGTAGGTCATCTCGCCCCGCTCGGCCTTGTACTCCGGGCGGAAATTCTTATCAAGGACTACTTCGCCGGTCCATTGATCGGTCTTCTGCCCGCGCTTCAACTCCGTGTACACGGTACACTGGCTGATTTCCAGCTCGGCGGCGATCTTGACAGGGGATGCGTTGTCCGTCCACATCTGTTCAATTCTCTTGCGATCTTCAAGCGTCAGCTTTCTCACCATTCGTCACCTCATTTCTGCCATCCCTTGCCCTGGGCAAATAAAAAAATAATGCAGAAAAGAGCGTTCAACTCTTTTCTGCATTTAATTTACTATGAGGCCACTTTTTTTACCACCCCCGGCCATTACTTATTGCGCCGCAGGGGGTGTATAAATGATTAATTTGCGTTACCTATCTTCCTGGGCAGTGCAAAGTATTGTCTCGCCGTTAAAAAACATG
>CAYROZ010000198.1:0-2710 GCA_964426125.1 uncultured Oscillospiraceae bacterium | reverse complement strand
GGCTTGCCGCACGCACAGCGCTCCGCACTGGCGCGGATGATGCACCGCTCGGACACCATCACCGGCATCCGCCCGTAAACGATCATTTCCGTGTCCAGCGGCTTGGTCAGCGCCTCGATCTGCTTCATGGAAAGCTCCGGCGACACCGTGGCCGAGAGCAGCCTTGCCTGCGCCAGCGCCTCCAGCGCGCGGGAATTGGCCGCGTTCAGGCCATAGTCGCCGCGCAGACCCATCCCCAGCTCGCGCGCCATACGCACATAGCCGAGACTGCCGCCCACAAGCTCTGTGAAGCCCTGCTCGCGCGCCCGCTCCGCCAGCGCCCACACCGAGTCCATCTCGCTTTCGTTGACCGCCCGCGGCAAAACCGCCGCCATGGGAACGCCCACGGTGCGGAAGGGGTCGAGCGCCGGCCCGCCCTCCGCCGCGATCTCCAGCGGCACATACAGCCGGTCCGGCTCGCAGTAGGCGAGCTCTTTGGAAAGCTGCTCGGCGCGCGTGACCTGGCAGATGATCTCCGGCGGCGCGGTCTGCGTCTTTTCCTCGCCCAGCGGCGGCACTTCGCCCACCGGCGGCGGCGCGATCTCGCGGCCCAGCGCGGAGATTTCGGCGATCAGCTCCTTGCGCGCGCTCTCCACGGCCTCCTCCGGATAATCCAGCCGCTCGTCCACCCGGCAGTGCACCTCCCGGCAGGCGTAAGGTGTGCCCGCCGTGCGGTAGAGGATGTCGCGCACGCGCGAGGCCGGGATGCCCGGCCGCCCCAGATCCACCGGCTCAAAGCCCGAGACCACGGCGCGGTTGCCGCGCGCATCCTCCGCTGCGAACGCTGCGCTCTGCCCCTCCTGGATCACGGCGTAAAACGTCAGCGGCACGCGGCGGCGCTCTTCGTTTATGTATTTTTTTCGTATCTCCGCGCGGATGCGCTGCAAGTCGCGCTTTTCGCGGAAGGTCTGCTCGTGGGTCTGGTCGGCGGGCGGGGCGAAAACGTTCGCCTGCCGGTCGCCGGTCAGATACGCGTCGGTGATGCCGTTTGGGGAAAAGAAGGTTTGCAGATCCTGCCGCTCCTGCGCCGTGGGGGCCACGTGTTCGCCGATGCGGCGGGCATAGAGGTTTGTGGCAAAGGCCACATATTCCGCGCTGCGGTCATGGCCCTCGATGGCCACGCAGGTCACGTCGGCGTCCGCCAGCTCGCCCACATGGTCGAGCAGACAAAGGTCCTTCATGCTCAGCGGATAGTCGTCCAGCCGACCACCCAGATCGAAGCGCTGGCGGCACAGATCGGCGCACCAGCTGCCGCCCTCCGGCACGGCGCCGGAAAACGCGCCCATGTAGCACTGGCCCGCACGGGAAAAGCACAGATGGCCGTGGGCATAAACGATCGTTTCGATGGGGCTGTTTTTGCAGATGGCGCGGATTTGCGCCAAATCCAGCTCCGGCGCGAGCGTCACGCGCGAAAAGCCGAGTGCCGCCGCCGCCAAAACGCCGTCGCGCGTGGAAACGCCCATGCGCACATCGCCCCACAGCGGCGTTTCCGGCAGCAGCGAGCGCAAAACGCGCCCCAGGCCCAGATCCTGCACCATGATCGCGTCCGCGCCGTTTTGGGCCGCGAACACGGCCTGGCGGCACAGCGGGTCGAGCCCTTCGTCCGATGCGAGCGGTCCGAGCGACAGCACGCACCGGCAGCCGCGCGCGCGGCAATAGCGAAACGCCCGCGCCAGCTGGTCGGGCGCAAAGTGATCCTCGCCGCCCTCCGGCTCCGTGAGAGCCGTGCCGATATACACGATGTCACACCCGCTCTGCACGGCGGCAATGACCGCCTCCAGGCTGCCGGCGGGAGACATTAGCTGTAGCATAAAGATACTCCATCCGATAAACTGAGCATACTGACCTGAATGTACATTATAATCTTAAATCGTCTGCATTGCAAGCATGGCGCGCCAAAATCCGCGCGGGGCAAAATCCGCACTTGTAAGGAGTTTTGGGCAATGGTATAATAATAAGTCACAAAAGAGAAAAGGTTTTACACATGGAAAAACAAGCACGGATCACCCTTTCCGCGCCGGCAGTGCTCACCATGCCGCTGCGCGACGCCGAGCGCCTGACGGATGCGGCCAACGCCTTCGATGCGCTTTTATACATCTACATACTCAAAAGCGGCGGCGAGCTGGATCTGCCGCAGGCGGCGCGGGCGCTGCGCGTGCCGGAGGACGACGTGCGCGCGGGGGCCGGGCGGCTCACGGCGCTGGGCATCCTTTCCGGCGTTCCGGCCGGGCAGAACGTTCTGTCTCCGGCGCAGGAGCTGCCCGAGGTCAGCGCCGAGGACATCGTGCGCCGCACCGCCGATTCCGACGATTTCAAGGCCCTCGTGGCCGAAACGCAAAGCATTTACGGCCGTCTTCTGTCCACCTCGGAGCTGAAAACGCTGTTTGGCTTTTACGACTATCTGGCCCTGCCGCCGGAGGTGATCATGCTGCTGATCCACCACTGCGCCGAGCAGACGGAGAAGCGCTGCGGCCCGGGGAAAAAGCCCAGCTTCCGCACGCTGGAAAAGCAGGCCTACGCCTGGGTCAACCGCGAGATCATCACCTACGAGCGCGCCGAGCAGTACATTGCCGACGAGGCGCGGCGCGGCGAGAGACTGAACGAGGCGGCCGCCGCTCTTGGCATCCGCGACCGCACGCTCACGGCCACGGAGCGCCGCTACATCGATTCC
>CAYROZ010000197.1:0-2721 GCA_964426125.1 uncultured Oscillospiraceae bacterium | reverse complement strand
CTGCGCGCAGGTCGCCATCCGGCGCTTTCGGCGGCGGCGGACCGCAGCCCGCTGCGATATCACATACGCCGCGCCAAGACATACCAGCACCAGCGCCAGCCAGAACCACACGCTGTGAAGCAGCCGGTGGGCCATCCATTGCAGAGCGTTTCGCTCCACGGGCGATTTCGTGACGAGCGGCACCGTGACCACCGCGCCGCCATAGAGCACTGTGGCCGCGCCAAGCTGTGTGCCCACGGCGATGGGCGCTTCGAGCGCCGCTTCATCCACCACGAGCTCTGCCTCCGGCAAGCTCTCGCCCACCGGCAGGAACAGCGTGACATCCTGCGCGGGATAAAGCGCCGCCGCGCCCTTGCCAAAGCGCACCTTGCCCGTCCATACGCTTTGCGCGGCGGCCAGCACCGTTTGCCGGTCGTATTTCTCAAACGCCCAGTCAAGCAGCCGCGTCGTTTCGGAAAAATGGCCGTAGCCGGTGTCCGCGCTGCCCGCGCAGCCGAGCACCACCGCCATCAGACGCGTATCCTCCCGCTCCACCGCCGCAACAAGGCAGTAGCCCGCCTCGGAGGTATAGCCGGTTTTCACGCCGAAAACGCCGTCGTAAACATAGCCCGCGCCGTAAAGGCCGTTGGGATTGAGCAGCGCGTTCGTGTTTTCAAGCTCGCGCTTGCCGCTCATGTTCGTGGCCGGAACGGTGTATTCCGCCGCGGCGCAGATCTCGGCGAACAGCTCATGACGCATGGCCTCGCGGGCAATGAGCAGCAGATCGTGCGCCGTGGTGTAGTGGTTTTCGGAGGAAAGACCGTTGGGATTTGCAAAATGCGTGTCCGTGCAGCCAAGGGCCGCCGCGCGCGCGTTCATTTTTTCGGCAAAGGCCTCCACGCTGCCGCCGAGGCGGCAGGCGATGATGTTGCAGCTTTCGTTGGCCGAGGGCAGCATGGCGCAGTATAAAAGCTCCTCCAGGCGCAGCCGCTCACCCAGCTGGATGCCCGCGCTGCTGCTGTTGTCATCCAGCCCCGCGCGAAAGCCTTCCTGCGCCGCGATGTACTCCATGCGCGTGGCTTCGCCGGCCTCGATGGCCTCCACCGCCAAAAGCACCGTCATGATCTTCGTCAAACTCGCCGGAGCACAGCGCTCATCGGCGTTGAGCTCATACAAAACCGCGCCCGTGTCCATATCCGCCAGTATCACATTCTGCGCCGCCGGCAAAAAATCCTCCGCCCAGGCCGCCGCGCCCAGCACCGGCGCCAGCAGCAGACAGACAAGACATATGCAAAGACACTTTTTCATCGCGGTCTCTCCCGTTGCATTTCAAAACTGTCCATAGGATAACACATACCCGGCCGGCGCGCTACCCTTTCGACAAAAGAACAAGCCGCACGGCAAAAACAGTGCCGCACACCCGGTATAAAACCGGACGCGGCAGCATAACACCGCCGCGCCCGCACAGGATAGGTTTATATTATGTTAACCTCTCGCCAAAAACGCGCACAGCATTTCCGCCGCCGCTGCCCGCGTGCACAGGGCCGAGGGCTTCAGCTGCGGCTGCGTCACAAGCGCCAGCGCCTGCGCCATCGCGGCGTAGCCCCGGTCGCCCTTGGCTGCCACGGCCCAGTCCTCATAGTCCGTCTGCCAGATGCCCTCAAGGCGGCAGGCATCGCCGTAGCGCGACGCGCTGAGCAGCATTTTCAAAAAGTCCATCCGGCTCACCGCCGCCTCCGGCTTCCACGCGCCCGCGGCGATCATGCCCTCCGAGACGAAAAACTCGCCCAGCCGCTCGTCGTCCCAGGCGCTCGGGTTATAGCCCGCCGCCTGCAAAAGCAAAATGGCCGCCGTGCGCATATCGAGCCCTTCCTCCGGCGCAAAGGTGCCGCCATCCAGCCCGATGCCCGCCGCACCGAGGCGCTCGATGGCCTCCGCCTCCGGACAGTCGGCCAGATCGCTGTAGGCATAGCCCGCGCCCGCGGGCGTTTCGGACACGATCTCACCCGTCACGGCATCCACACCGGCCACGCGGTCCGTGCCGCTGTAATACCACGCGAGGCAAAGCTCCTCCACCCAGCTGTAGCCGTAGTTTTCGCCGTAAACGGCATACTCCGCCCGCTCCGAAACCGACACCGGCCACGCGCTGTAGCCAAGCGTGACCTCCAGCGCATCGATATAGGCCGTGAGAGCCTTTTTCTCCAAAATGACCTTTGCGCCGCCGAAGGTCACAGCGTCATCCCAGATGCGCTCGTATTCATCCACCGTGCCGGAGGACGGATTGACCGTGACGGTCAGACGGTTTTCGGGATAGAAATAGCCCTTTTCCACCTGCGCCCAAACCGTGCCATTGTCCCAGCCGGACAGTGTGCAGAGCTTACTCGCCGCAAATTCCTCCGGCGCAGCCTTGGCCAGAAATGCCTCCGCCACGGCGGTCTGGTCCTTTTCCTTTTCGGCCTCGCGCTCCCAGAGCGGATAGTTCGTGGAAACGCGCTCCAGCGCGCCGGTCATCGCGTCCACGGTCAGATACTTGCGGATGAGCATATCGCTTCCATAGCTCACGGCCTCATCGTAGCTTTCGCGGGAGTAGCCGTAAAGCTCGCTCTCCGTCATGGTTTTGGTGTATGTAAGATCGCAGGTGATGTCGCCGTCCGCACTCTGGCTGTAGCGCGCGCCGGTCTGATTGAAGCCGTCCAGCCCCAGCTCGTCGATCTCGCGCAGCAGCGCGTCCAGTTCGGTGGC
>CAYROZ010000196.1:0-2773 GCA_964426125.1 uncultured Oscillospiraceae bacterium | reverse complement strand
CAAGCTCGGCGGGCATGGAGTCGATCTCCGTGCGGATGAGCGCGCAGGCCTCGTCCACCAGATCGATGGCCTTATCCGGCAGGAAGCGGTCCGTGATGTAGCGGTTCGACAGCGTGGCGGCGGCCACGAGCGCGGCGTCATGGATGCGCACGCCGTGGTAGATCTCGTAGCGCTCCTTCAGACCGCGCAGGATGGAGATGGTATCCTCCACGGTGGGCTCGTCCACCTGCACCGGCTGGAAGCGCCGCTCCAGCGCCGCGTCCTTTTCGATGTATTTGCGGTATTCGTCCAGCGTGGTCGCGCCGATGCAGTGCAGCTCGCCGCGCGCGAGCATGGGCTTGAGCAGGTTTCCGGCGTCCATGCTGCCCTCGGTCTTGCCTGCGCCCACGATGGTGTGCAGCTCGTCGATGAACAGCAGAATGCGCCCTTCGGACTTCGAGACCTCCTCCAAAACGGCCTTGAGCCGCTCCTCAAACTCGCCGCGGTATTTCGCCCCGGCGACCAGCGCGCCCATATCCAGCGAGAAGATGGTCTTGTCCTTCAGCCCCTCCGGCACATCGCCGCGCACGATGCGCTGGGCCAGGCCCTCGGCGATGGCGGTTTTGCCCACGCCCGGCTCGCCGATGAGCACGGGGTTGTTTTTCGTTTTGCGCGAGAGGATGCGGATGACGTTTCGGATCTCGCTGTCGCGGCCGATGACGGGGTCCAGCTCGTTTTCCCGCGCGCGCTTGACCAGATCGGTGCCGTATTTTTCAAGCACGTCGTAGGTGTCCTCCGGATTGTCCGAGGACACATGGCCGGTTTTCACCTTGGCCAGCTCCGCCGTGAAGGCGTCCTTGGTGATGCCGTGGGCGGAGAACAGGCGCCGCAGCTCCGGCGTTTCGTTTGCAAAGATGCCGAGCATCAGATGCTCCACGGAGACATATTCATCCCGCAGCTTTCCGGCGACCTTTTCGGCAAAGTCGATCACGCGGCCGAACTCGTTCGAGGGGTATACCTCCTGCGCGCCCTGCACCTTGGGCAGCCGGTCGATCGCGCCGTCAAGCTGGGACAAAAGCGCGTCGCAGTCCACGCCCATGCGGCCAAGCAGCGTGGGGATCAGACCGCCGTCGGCATCCACCAGCGCATAAAGCAGGTGCTCCGGCGTTACGTATTGGTTGTTGTTTTCGCGGGCCATTGCCGTAGCGGCATTGATGGCCTCCATGGTTTTCTGGGTCAGTTTTTCGCTGTTCATAAAAGACCCTCCTTCCTAACCCAGCCCGATCACAGCAGGGTGTTGCCCGCCGCGATCCACTGAACATAGCTGCGCCGCAGGGCGGCCCGGTCGGCCCCCGCAAGATGCGCCTTCATCAAGCTGTCAAACAGGCGGATATAGGCGCTGATGGCGGCAGCGATGGCCTCCGAGGAGTAGTTTGTCTGCCCCGGCAGACAGATCGTGCGTGTAAAGCGCCCGCCATACAGCGCATACTCGATGGGGATGTGCGGCGCGACCAGCTCGTCCTCTATGCTTTTCAGCACGGCGAAGTAGTGCTCCATCGCGGCCAGAAGCTCCGCCGACTGCGTGCGGAACACGACCGAAAGCTCCCCCAGCGCGCCGCTGTGGTCGCGGTAAAGCTCCACAGAATACTTTACCGTTGGGCGGTAGCGGTATTGCAGACTGGATTTCAAGCTCATGCTCATGGCGTTCGGGGCCACATGCGGCACAAGCTCGCGGTCGCCGAGCAGCAGCGACTCCATCTGGCTGAAAATGTCGCGGATGCGCCGCTCCGGCGTGACCAGATCAACGTGCTCGGCAAGGATCTGGTTGATCAGATTGGAGCGGTTGGTGCCGTAGCGGTGGGCCAGCGCGTCGATCTCGCGCACCACATCGTCCGACAGCATCAGGCTGTACAGTGTTTTTTTCATCGGTTTTTCACCTCATCATCAGTGTAGCACTGCATATTTAATTTGTCAAGCCGTTTATATAAAAAGCAAAACAAAAAACACCGGACAGGCGGTGTGCCCATCCGGTGCGTGCGCTTGGGGGGAAATTACGCAGCGAGGAAGTCCTCGTAGGTGAGAACCAGACCGAACTCGACCTGCATGGCCCAGGGGTTGGCAGTCGGATCAAAGTCGGCCTCGGTGGTGCCGGCGATGGCCGCGAGCTCTTCATCCAGGAAGGGGCTGCCGCCGTCGTTGGTCAGAGCGTCGGAAACATAGCTCTTGTAGCCGTCAAAGGTCTTCTCGTAGCCGTCGGCCGGGAAAAGCTCTTTGACCTGGGGCTCGCCGGACATCTCGCCGGAGCCTTCGCCTTCCGCAGGAGCGGCAGGGGCTTCGCCAGCGGGAGCGGCGGGAGCAGCGGGAGCTTCGGTGGTCTCCTCGGCCTTGTCGCCGCAGGCGCACAGGCACAGGACCATCATCAGCGCAAGGATGAGTGCAAGAGTCTTCTTCATGTTTGGGTTTCTCCTTTTTTATATTTGCCTTTGCAGGCAGTTTACATAATTATGCTTCGGGAGCCGTGGCCGGGGTACCCTGGCCCTGCGTCAGCGTCCAGGGCGCCACCGCGGGCACGCCGCCGTTGGCGATGAAGCTGGCCTGATCGTCCGCGCCCCACATGTTCACGAACATATCGGTCATGCCGCCGTTGAGAATGTCGTAGTAGGTGGCGCCGAGCTTGTTGTCCGCGTCGCCCTCGCCCATAGCGTAGTAGGCGCAGTCAAGCAGATATTCCTTCCAGCCGGCCTCGTCCGCCGTGTAGGTCTCAGGGGCATCGGCCGTGGGGATCACGGCGTTG
>CAYROZ010000195.1:0-2773 GCA_964426125.1 uncultured Oscillospiraceae bacterium | reverse complement strand
TCGTCGCGGGCCATCTCATGCACGGTGTCGTGGATGGCATCGAGATTGAGGGCCTTGGCACGCTTGGCCAGATCGGTCTTGCCGGCGGTGGCGCCGAACTCGGCCTCCACGCGCAGCTCCAGATTCTTCTTGGTGCTGTCCGTCACGACCTCGCCGAGCAGCTCGGCAAACTTCGCGGCGTGCTCCGCCTCTTCATAGGCGGCCTTTTCCCAATACAGGCCGATCTCGGGATAGCCCTCGCGGTGCGCCACACGCGCCATGGCCAGATACATACCGACCTCGGAGCACTCGCCCTCGAAGTTCGCGCGAAGATCGGCGATGATGTCCTCGGGAACGCCCTGCGCCACGCCAACGACGTGCTCAGCGGCCCAAACCTTTTCGCCCTCTTCCTGGCGGATGAACTTTTCGGCCGGAGCCTTGCACACCGGGCAGGATTCCGGAGCCGTGTCGCCTTCATGAACATAACCGCAAACGCTGCAAACCCATTTCGCCATTGTAAAATTCCTCCTGAAATTTATTCTCCATTTATTTTTGTTTTGTTGTTTTAGGAATGATTCCTAAAATGATTATAGCATAAATCGCACACTTGTCAATAGGCTGATGAAAAATTTTTTCGAATTTAAAAACCGCCCGCTCCGGCCGAGGGAACAGGCGGCGTTCTATTATATAAGCTGCAAACGGCGGGCCTGAGCCATCAGCTCCGGGCGGAAATCGGGATGCGCCACGGAGATCAGCGCCAGCGCCCGGTCGCGCACGGATTTGCCGCGCAGACGCGCCACGCCGTATTCCGTGACGATATGGTCCACGATGTTGCGCGGGATGGAGACCACGTTTCCGGCCGTGAGCTGCGGCACGATGCGCGAAACCGTGCCGCCCCTGGCGGTCGATTGCAGGGCGATGACGCCGCGCCCGCCGGGGGCGTGGTATGCGCCATAGGCGAAGTCCCAGGCGCCGCCCGTGCCGGAATACTGCTTGCCGGCGATGGTCTCGGAGCACACCTGCCCCGTAAGATCGATCTCCAGCGCGGTGTTAACGGACACAAGGTTTTCGTTTTTGGCGATGTTGAACGGGTCATTGACGTAATGCACCGGCATCAGCTCGACCATGGGATTGTCGTTTATGAAATCATACAGCTCGCGCGAGCCCCAGGTGAACGCCGCGATGGAGCGGTTGCGGTAGAAGTTTTTGCGGGAGTTGTTCACGGCGCCGCAGGCCATGAGCTTGCCCATCGCGGAGCCGAGCATCTCCGTATAGATGCCCAGATCGTGCCGGTCCATCAGCCGCTCCGCCACGGCATCCGGCATTCCGCCGATGCCAAGCTGGATGCAGTCGCCGTCATGAATGAGCTCGGCGGCATAGTCTGCAATGGCCTCCTGCACGGGCGTACGCGGGTAGATGGGGGAGTTGGCCACGGGCTGATCGTCCTCGATGAAATACTGGACCTTATCCACGGGGATGCGCGTGGTGCCGAAGGTATAGGGCAGATTGCTGTTTGTTTCCAGGATCACCGTTTCGCAGGTGTCGAACAGTTCCAGCTCCATCTGCTGGCTGGTGGACATACACACATAGCCGAAGCGGTCCATCGGCGTCACGGCGGCCACGAACACATTCGGCCGCTTGGTTTCGCACATGGCCTCAAAGCAGCTGTGCAGATTGTTCGGCACAAAGCTCACGCGGCCGGTGGAATGCAGCTTGCGCAAGCTGGGGCCATAGAAGATGGAAAGGATGTCGATCACACCCTCCATGCCGTCCATGGTCAAAAACGGATATTCCTCCTGCGGGTTTGCCAGCCACAGCGTCACATCGCGCACGCCGCGGTCGCGGATCTCGTGCAGACGGCGCAGAAAGGCCACGGGCTCGTTTCCATAGGAGGCCACGGCAATGCAGTCGCCGGATTTTATCTTCAAAAGCGCCTGATCCATATCGATGAATTTGGAGCGGTAAGCGTGGTCGTCACGCTCATAGGGACGCAGTTCGTTCACAAAAATCACCTCATTGTAACTATAACATATTTTGCGCGGATGTGGTACAATATTAAAGCTAAGTTTACAACAGGGAGCGATGAAAAAATTGGCGAATGTGTTCGAGGGTTTCCCGAAGGAGCTGCCGGACTTTTTGTGGGGTTTGGCATTCAACAACGAAAAAACATGGTTCGACGCGCACCGCGAACCGTACGAGCGCTGCTTGCAAACGCCGTTTCGCGCGCTGGCATTTGAGCTGGCCGACCGCATGGATGCGCGCTTTCCGAACGCCGCCCCGGCGCTGCATATCTCGCGCATCAACCGCGACGCACGGCGGCTGCACGGGCGCGGACCTTATAAGGACCACCTGTGGTTCACGCTGGCGAAAACCTCCGGTCTGCACGACATCCAGCCCTGCCTGTATTTCGAGATCCGCGCCACGGACTATGCCTATGGGCTCGGCTTCTGGATGGGCGGGGGCGGGGCCTCGGAGCGCTGGCGGGCGCACATCGACGCCAATCCCCGGCGGCTGGAGCGGCTGGTGCGCGCGTTCAACCGGCAGGACACCTTCGCGCTGGAAAGCCAGTGCTACAAGCGCCCCAAGGGCGACCGAGGCAAGCTTTTGAACGAGTGGTACAACAGCCGCGCCCTCGCCTGCGAGCGCAAGGTGTTCTTCGAGCCCGATCCGCCCGGCAGCGAGCTGGCGGACGAGCTGGAACGCGGCTTTGCGCTTTTGATGCCGCTTTATAAATACATGGCGGAGATCATATAAGCCTTGACAGCGGCGTGCTGCGTCTGGTATAGTGAATTAA
>CAYROZ010000194.1:0-2788 GCA_964426125.1 uncultured Oscillospiraceae bacterium | reverse complement strand
GCAACCGAAGCGTGGAAAAGGCGCTGGAGCTGGGCAAGGCGGCGCTGGCCGATTCGGGCTATCAGGAGCTGAATCTGTCCAGTCTTTCCACCAGCGATTATCCCGGCCTGTCCGAGCTTTGCGATGGACTTTTGGAATACTGCCAGCCGCGCGATATCTCGCTTTCGCTGCCGAGTCTGCGCGCGGACAACTTCTCGCTGGACATCATGAGCCGCGTGCAGAAGGTGCGCAAAAGCGGTCTGACCTTCGCGCCGGAGGCGGGCAGCCAGCGTTTGCGCGACGCCATCAACAAAAACGTGCGGGAGGAAGATCTGCTGGAATCCTGCCGCGTGGCCTTTTCCGGCGGCTGGAACGGCGTGAAGCTTTATTTCATGCTCGGTCTGCCAACGGAAACGGATGAGGACGTTCTCGGCATCGCGGAGCTTGCCAAAAAGGTTTTGTGGACCTGGAAGCAAAACGCCGTGAATAAATCCCGCGGCGTGCGCATCACGGTCTCTACCTCCGACTTTATCCCCAAGCCGCACACGCCCTTCCAGTGGGCCGGACAGATCAGCGGCGAGGAATATCTGCGGCGCGTGCATCTGCTGTCCGACGCGCTCACGCCCAAGGCCATCACCTACAACTGGCACGATGCCGACACCAGTCTGGTCGAGGCGGCGCTGGCCCGCGGCGACCGGCGCATGGGCGCTGTGATCGAAACGGTTTGGAAAAACGGCGGACGGCTGGAGGGCTGGAGCGAGTATTTCAGCTTGCAGCGCTGGCTGGATGCTTTTCGCGAATGCGGGCTCGATATCGGCTTCTATGCCTCGCGTGAGCGGCCGCTGGACGAGCTTTTGCCCTGGGAGCATATGGACGTCGGCGTGCGGCGGGCGCATTTGGAGCACGAGTGGGAGATGGCCCATAAGGCGCAGCTTTCGCCCGACTGCCGTGCAAAGTGCTCGGCCTGCGGCGCAGCCGCCCTGCTGAAAGGAGGCGTGTGCCGTGGATAAGCTGCGACTGAAATTCACCAAAACCGGCCGCGCCGTGTATATTTCGCATCTTGATCTCATGCGCACGCTTCAGCGCGTGTTCTTCCGCGCGGGACTGCCGCTGCGCTATTCCGAGGGCTTCAATCCCCATGCGCGCATATCCATCGTGCTGCCGCTGTCCGTGGGCACGGCAAGCCGCTGCGAGTATCTGGATTTTTGGCTGACGGAGGATGTGCCGCTTGACACCATCCCCGCGCGCTTGAACGCAGCCATGCCGGAGGGCATTGAGGCGCTTGCTGTGTGGCCGGCGGAAACAAAGGGCGCGCAGCTGAAATGGATCGAGCTTGAAGGCCGCTTCACCGGCGGGCGCGACGCTGCCTTTTATAACGAGTTTTATAAGCAAAGCGAGCTGATCGTCACACGGCGCACCAAACGCGGCGAGCGGCAGGAGGATCTGGCCCCCAGCATCCGTGCGGCGGAGTTTTCCGATGGCGACGGCTGTGTGAATGTGCGCGTGATCTTATCGGCGCAGGAGCCGACGGTCAGCCCCGAGCTTTTCGTGTCCGCACTGGGCGAGGAGGCGCCGGAATACTACCGTTTCGAGCGTGTGAAGGCGTATCTTGCGGATATGCAGGAATTTTTCTGAAAAGCCCTTGCAATTGTGTTTCTTTTGTGATAATATACCATAGCTTGCGCCATGCGCGCATTATCAGGGCGGTCCGCTGCCGATGTTTTATCCACGGTATGAACGTCACTTAAAGGAAGGTTTTATTATGGATCTCATCAATGCTCTGACCGAGAAGTACATGAAGCCCGAGCTGCCCGAGATGAACGTGGGCGACACCGTGCGTGTCGTTGTGCGCATCAAGGAAGGCAACCGCGAGCGTAACCAGGCCTTCGAGGGCACCATCATCGCCAAGAAGCACGGCGGCATCAACGAAACCATCACGGTTCGCCGCATCTCCTACGGCGTTGGCTGCGAGAAGGTTTTCCCGGTCCACTCTCCCACGATCGTCTCCGTCGAGACCGTCCGCCGCGGCAAGGTCGCGCGTGCGAAGCTCTACTACCTGCGTGGCCGCGTTGGTCGTGCCGCCAAGGTCAAAGAGCGCATCTGAAATCACAGATAAAAGAAAAAAGAGGCTTCGGCCTCTTTTTTCTTTTATCCGGCCCTTTATCCAGCTCTTGCAAATGCTTGCCATTGTGGTGTATAATGAGCCGTTAATGATAATGGGGGCGTATGCATGAATGAACGGGAAAGGATGACCGCGGCTCAGGGCGGCAGCGACAGCTACGAATGGCTTCAGTGCGTTGTGGCTGTGCTTTTTCTGTGCATTGCCGTGTTCACATTCTTCTTCCGCCCGATCTCCATGCTTGGCGATTCCATGCAGCCCACGCTTTACAGCGGCGACAAGCTTCTCGTATCGCGCCTGTCGGACCGCTATGCGGCGGGGGATATCGTCGCATTGCAGGTGGAAAGCTACAAAAACGAACCGCTTGTAAAGCGCATCATCGCGGTGGCCGGACAAACCGTCGAGTTCGATCTTGATGCCGGCATCGTGTATGTGGACGGCGCGGCGCTCAATGAACCCTATATCTTCGAGCCGACCGCCCGCGCCGTGGACTACACAGAGCCGGTCGAGGTGCCGGAGGGCTGTGTGTTTGTTCTGGGCGATAACCGCAACAACTCCATGGACAGCCGCTCGTCGCTGATCGGCTGCGTGGACACGCGATGCATCATCGGAAAGGTCGTTTTCCGCGCCTGGCCGCTTTCGGCCGTGGGCGCGATCTATGGAGCTTAAAAAGAGGGACACTATGGAACT
>CAYROZ010000193.1:0-2880 GCA_964426125.1 uncultured Oscillospiraceae bacterium | reverse complement strand
ATGCTGGCCCTGCCGCAGCGCGGCGTGGTGCTGGACACGGACGGGCGGCTTTTGTGGCGCGTTTTGGAAAACCTGCTGCAAAACATCGCCAAGTATGCCCAGCCGGGCACGCGCGCCTATGTTGATCTGACGTGTGAGGGCGGCCACATGGCCATCGCGCTGAAAAACACCTCCGCCGAGGCGCTGAACATCCCGGCCGAGGAGCTGATGGAGCGCTTTGTGCGCGGCGACGCATCCCGCCACACGGAGGGCAGCGGTCTGGGCCTTTCCATCGCCCAGTCGCTCACGGAGCTGCTCGGCGGCACGATGGCGCTGTATCTCGACGGCGATCTGTTCAAGGTAACGCTTTCGTTTGAGGGAGCGCGCGAGGAATGCTGAAAGACCGATTTGCCCTCTGGCCGAGCCGCCACCGCGTGGCCGTGGCGCTCAAAAGCCTGGGCGAGCGGCTGCACGGGCTGGACTTCACACTGCCCGACCGCATGGAAAACCGTGGCCGCGCCGACGGCGCCATGTACTACGCAAGCCCCGATGGGATCTTGCAGCGGCTGTTTGATCTTGTGGAGGCGGAACGCTTTGGCCGCTTTCTGGATGTTGGCTGCGGCAAGGGCTATGTTTTGCGTGCGGCGCGGGAATATGGTTTTTCGACCGTGGGCGGCGTGGAATACGATGAGCGGCTGTGCCGCGTGTGCCGCCGGAATATGCGGCGGCTGGGTCTCGGCGATGTGTCCGTGGCCTGTGCCGACGCCGGCTCCTGGGATGGCTACGGCGGCTACGACGTGTTTTATTTTTTCAATCCCTTTCAGGCGGAGGTGATGCGCCGCGTCATCGGCCGCGTCGTCGAGCAGTGCCGCGGGCGGGAGATCGTGCTCATCTACTACCGTCCGCGCTACACCGAAGCCATCGAGGAAACCGGGCTGTTTGATCTCGTGGCACGGCTGCACGACGCGGAAAAGGATTACGACGCCTGCGTTTACCGGGGCCAAATGCCGCCCTGAGCGGGAACTTTTTCCGTGCGCGGCGCGTCATACTGTAACCGTCCTGTTGTTGTGTTTTCGCGGCGCGGCGGCTAACATGGATTTTGGGTAAGTATGCCCTGCCATGGGCAGGGAAAGATAGAAACAATCAATCTTCGTATACAAGGAGCGGATGTGTATGTTCAAGAAGGCTCTGGCCGCGCTTTTGGCGGCTTTGATGATCGTGGGACTGTGCGCCTGCGCGGGCAGCTCGAACACGGATGGAACTGAGGTTACCGTGCAGTCCGTGGCGAGCATCACGGGCATGGGCTCGCTTGGCGTGATCGAGCGCTACGCGGGCAAGGTGGTTTCCGGCCAAACGGAAAAGATCACGCGCGACACCAGCAAAAAGGTGGGCGAGGTGTTCGTGGAAGAGGGCGACGAGGTCACGGCCGGGGACGTGCTGTTTAACTACGACACGCAGTCGCTGCAATTTGCGCTGGAAAAGCTGGAGCTGGAGCTGGAGGGCTTCAACAACGCCATCACCTCCGGCAACGAGCAGATCGCGGAACTGGAAAAAGAACGCGCGAGCGCGTCCAGCTCCCAGCAGCTTGCCTACACGCTGCAAATTCAAAGCACCGAGGCCGATATCCGCGAGGCGGAGTATAACAAGGGGCTGAAGGAGCGCGAGATCGCCAATATGCGCCTGTCGCTGGAAAACACGGAGGTCTGTGCCACGCTCACGGGCCGCGTGATGAGCGTTGGCAGCGTGGAGGACGGCGGCGATGGGATGACCTACAGCGGCGACGGCAGCGAAAACGAAAGCGCGTTCATCACCATCTCCGACATGAAGACCTTCCGCGTGGAGGGCAACATCAACGAGCTCAATGCCGGGTCGCTGATGGAGGGCATGAGCGTGCTCATCCGCTCGCGCATGGATGAAACCCTGACCTGGCAGGGCACCATCGAGAAGATCGACTGGGAAAACCCCGTGAAAAACGACAACAACGGCGTCTACTACTACTCCAACGACAACGACGACATGACCACGAGCTCGAAGTATCCGTTTTATATCGCGCTCACGTCCAAGGACGGCCTCATCCTCGGCCAGCACGTTTACATCGAGCCGGATTACGGCCAGAACAATGTGAAAACCGGGCTGTGGCTGCCGGAGTATTATCTGGCGGAGACCGGCGCGGGCGCCTATGTGTGGGCGGCGGGCAAGAAGGACACGCTGGAAAAGCGCGAGGTGGAGCTTGGTCAGTACGACGCGGAGCTTGGCGAGTATGAGATCCTCTCCGGCCTTTCCACGCAGGACTACATCGCCTTCCCGGACGAAACCATGCAGGCGGGGCTGCCCGTGGTGCGCGCGGAGGAATCGATGTCCGGCGGCATGGACTATGAGGTCATGCCCATGGATGAGATGAGCTACGAAAGCTTCGAGTCGTTTGAAAGCTACGAATCGTTTGACAGTTTTGAGTCGTTTGAGAGCTTTGAAAGCTTTGAGGCTGTGACACCGGAAACGGACAGCGGCGAGGACATGACCGCCGAGACCGGCACTACGGAAACGAACACGGCCGAAACGCAGCCGGAGCGCGGAACGGAGGGCTGACGGATGGTCGTCCAAATGCGCAATATCTGCAAAAGCTATCCGCTGGGCAAGGATATGGTGCCGGTTTTGAAAAACGTGTCGCTCGATGTGGCCGAGGGCGATTATCTCGCCATCATGGGCCCGTCCGGCTCCGGAAAGACCACGCTGATGAACATCATCGGCTGTCTTGACACGGCCACCAGCGGATCGTATAAGCTCGGCGGCGAGGATGTGTCCAAGGCCGGGGAAAACCGCCTGGCCGACATCCGCAACCGGCAGCTGGGCTTTGTGTTCCAGAGTTTTTTCCTGCTGCCGAAGCTCGATGCGCTGGATAAT
>CAYROZ010000192.1:0-2894 GCA_964426125.1 uncultured Oscillospiraceae bacterium | reverse complement strand
GTGACCGAAACGGGCTTTGATAAAGAGCTTCTGGATGGCGTGAAATTTGGCGTTTACAGCGATGCCGAATGCACCACGCTTGTCAAAGAGTTTACGACCGGCTCGGACGGCAAGGTGACCATCGACCCGGAACAATTTGCGGACGCGCTTCCCGCAATCGGGGAGACGAAAACCTTCTATCTCAAGCAGACCGGCGCGCAGGATACGGCGCATGGCGACCGCCCCATGGCGGACGAGTGCTGGCCCCTCACAGCTATCGCGGTACAGGAGGACGCCAAGGTGACGACCACGCTGCGTCCGGCCGATGAGCGGTTGCTGGAGGACGGCACGCTCTGGGTCTATAACGAGCGCTATGTTTCCCTGAGCTTTGACCTTGTGAAGCAGGTCATGAAGGCGGATAAAAACGCACCGCTTGGCGAAAACCGCTTCGATTTTGCCATCGTGCCCTGTACGTTTGGGGCGGATGACCTGCCTTATCCGGAGTTGGTGTTCACGCCGGAGGGCGGCAGCCCGGTGGTGCTGAGCGATCATTCCATGGCGGAGATCAAGGGCAATCCGGAGCGCGTGTATAAAGTGTCGCTCGCGGTCAATGGCGAGGGCACGGCCATGGCCACGGTGACGATGCGGGGCTGGGAGAGCGCGATGCGGCCGCTGGATGTTTATGAAACCGGCGATGCGCCGCAGGATTGGAAGTATGCGGATTATATGTATATGCTGCAGCCGACCAATACCGAGCTGGCTATCCGTCTCTGCCCGGAAAGTGCGGACGGCAGCTACACCGGCTATACCGGCCGGAAATACGATCTGCAAAGCGGCGAGATGCGGGATGGCGTTGTGTTCACCAACACCTACACCAAGGCGGCTCCGGTCCCAAGCCCCGCGCCCACGGCGAAGCCCGCCCAATCGCCCCAAACCGGCGATGAGGCGAACTTGGCCCTGTGGCTGGCGCTGGCGACAGTGAGCGCGCTGGGGCTCGGCTATGTTTGCATGAGGAAGAAAGAGAATTAAGATGCAAAAGCGCCCTGACTTCGGTCGGGGCGCACGTTTTTCAGTTGACATTCGGCGCGATTCGTGCCACAATAATAGTGTCTTCGAGCCTGCGCGCCTAAAGCATATGCCATGGGGCGCCGGCCTGTCCGCGAAATGCGGGCACGGGGTCGCAAGGGAAACCGAACGGCCTTCCCAAGGCAACCCCGCACAATGCCGTCTGCGGCATCCGGCGGATGTTTTGCACCGATAATGCGTTGTTTTTCCTCGAAATACGAATAGTATTCCTGCGGAAAAATGCCTTTTCTCGGCGCAAGATCTCTCGCCGCTCTGCTCTTGGCGGATCGTGCGGCGCTGCCTGCTGAAAAGAAGGCGGAATATGTGGGGTAATTATACCTGCTGTGTCCGTCTTGGAAAGAAGACGGACTATTTTTTTTAGGAGGTATCCCCCATGAAACGAACCCTGGCACTCATTCTTGCGCTCGGTATGCTGCTGCTTTGCGGCTGCACCGCAGCGCCCGACGACGAAACGCTTGGCCGCATCGACGAGCTGCAAGCGCGCCTCGACGCGGTGGAGGACGCTCTGGCCGCGCAGGAGGCGGCGGAGGCTGAACCCGAAGAGACCGCCGAGACCGACACCCTTTCCGGCGAGCTGATCGTGTTCGCGGCGGCATCCATGACGGAAACGCTCACGCAGCTTGGCGAGCGCTTTATGGACGAGCACCCGGCTGTGACGGTGGTGTTTAACTTCGACTCCTCCGGCACGCTCAAAACCCAGATCGAGGAGGGCGCGGACTGCGATGTGTTCATTTCCGCCGCGCCGAAGCAGATGAACCAGCTGGACATCACGGCCGACCCCGAAGTGAACACCGAGGGGCTGGACTACGTTCTGGAAGGCACGCGCTTTAATATGCTGGAAAACAAGGTCGTTCTGGCTGTTCCCGAGGGCAACCCCGGCGCCGTGGACAGCTACGATGCGCTGGCCGAGCGGCTCGCGGCGGGGGATGTGTTCCTTGCCATGGGAAACGAGGACGTGCCTGTGGGCCAGTATACGCAGAAGATATTGGCCTATTATGAGCTCGACGAGGCGGCCCTCGCCGCTTCCGGCTGCATCACCTACGGCTCGAACGTGAAGGAGGTCACCACGCAGGTGTCCGAGGCGGTCGTGGACTGCGGCATCATCTATGCCACGGACGCTTTCTCCGCAGGGCTGGACGTGGTGGACGAGGCCACGGCCGATATGTGCGGCCAGGTGATCTATCCCGCCGCCGTTTTGAACATCACGCGAAATGAAGAAGCCGCGCGCGCGTTCCTGGACTTCTGCACCGAGGCCGAGTCCGCTGCGGTGTTTGAATCCGTGGGCTTCACGGCGCTTTCCTGAAAGCGAGAATAGATAGCTGCCGCCGGTGAAATATCACCGGCGTGCAGCCGTATTTTGGAGATAGAATCTATGGACTGGTTTCCGCTTTTGAATTCCATACGCATCGCGGCCATCAGCTCGGTGATCGTGTTTTTTGCGGGCATTTTTGCCGCGTATTACATCGCCAGGGCCCCGCGCATCGTCAAGGGCGTTTTGGATGTGATCTTCACGCTGCCGCTCGTTCTGCCGCCAACGGTGGTGGGCTATCTGCTTTTGCGTCTGCTGGGGCCGAAGCGCGCGGTGGGCAGGTTTTTTCTGGCTGTGTTCGGCGTAAAGCTCACGATGACGTGGTGGTCGGCCATATTCGCCACCACGGTGGTCATCTTCCCGCTGATGTATCGCACGGCGCGCGGCGCGTTCGAGGCCTTTGACGAAACGCTTGCGTGGTCGGCGCAGACGCTGGGGCTTTCGAACCGCTATATCTTCTGGCGCATCCGTATGCCGGCGTGCCGGCAGGGCATTTTGGCCGGAACGGTGCTGGCCTTTG
>CAYROZ010000191.1:0-2901 GCA_964426125.1 uncultured Oscillospiraceae bacterium | reverse complement strand
CATCGATGGCCGTGCCCAAAACGCCGATGGCCGTGCCGCCGGCCCGCAGAGCGCCCTCCATGGCCGCACTGTCCACACCCGCCGCCGCGCCGGACACGACCACGCCGCCGAGCTGTGTGATCTCCCCGCCGAGACGCAGCGCCATTTTCATGCCGTAGGGCGAGGTTTTGCGTGTGCCCACCATGGCGATACAGGCCATATCATCCACCGGCGGCAGCTTGCCGCGCACATATAAAACCGCAGGCGGATCGGCGATCTGGCGCAGGCGCTCGGGATAGTCCGCATCCTGAAGCGTGAATATCTCGATGCCAAGCTCGTCGCAGTCGCCCAGGATCTGCGCCGTGCGCTCCATGCTCTTGTCGCTCAAAAGCGAAAGCTCCCGCTCCGAAAGCCGCGCGGCAGCCAGCTCCTCCCGCGGGGCGAAAAAGATCTTCTCCGGGTCGCCGAAGGTGTCCAGCAGCCGACTCTTGACCGCCGAGCCGATGTTGAAGCTGGAAAGCCAGACCCAATACTTCGTTCTTGCCATCAGCGCACCAGCTCCCACATACAAAGTGCCGCCGCCACCGCCGCGTTGAGCGATTCCGCCTGCGGACGCATGGGGATGATGATCTGCCCGGCGCACTGCCCGAGCAGCGCCTTTGAAAGACCGTGCCCCTCGTTTCCGATGGCCACCGCGATGCGGCGATCGTCCAGCGCGCGGATGTCCCGCGCCGTGGGGCTGAGCGCCGCGCCATACAGCGCAAGACCGCCCAGTGCATCGCGCAGCTCCTCCACCGCAACGCTCACGACATTCTGCCGGAAGATGGCGCCCATGCTGGCCCGCGCAGCCTTCGGCCCCCACGGGTCGGCGCACGCGCCGCACAGCACCACCAGCTCCACGCCCAGCGCATCCGCCGTTCGCAAAACCGTTCCCACATTGCCGGGGTCCTGCAAATTTTCCAGAACGATGGCCCGCTGTGGCTTCATGCCCTCCGCCCGGCGCATTTTCACGGTGAACACCGGCCCCGGCGAATTTTTCAGCGGCGACACATAGTCGAGTATCTCCGGCGATACCACGCGGTGGGGATGGCCCTGCACAGGCTCCGCCGCCAGCACCATGGTGATGTCCGCCCCGGCCTTTTCCGCCTCATCCAGAAGCTTTTGTCCCGCGCCGATAAACTCGCCCTCCTGCCGCCGAAGCTCCCCATCGGAGCCCAGGGCACGGAAGCGGCGCACCAGCTCGTTTTGTCTTGATCGGATGATCTCCATCCTCTCCGCCTCACTTACATCAAAAATCTGATATATTCCACTATACATTATAACATATTTTCCCCCGAGTTCAATAGCGAAGCGCAAAAAGCTGTCTTTGGGCACAGCGCGCCATTTGCCCATTGACAATTCTTCACGCCCCATGATAGTATGATAGCGTCATATTGAGGGAGTAGCAAGCGCGGTCTCCCCCGCGCAGCAAGTCAACATACGCGGCCGGCTTTTCCGGTCTGGCTTGCTTTAATTTGCCAGACTCATGTATGGGCGTTTTTGCTGTACATGAGCCTTTTTATATCCATGTATTCTCAGGTACAGTCTAAACGGCTGTACCTCTTTTTTATTCTACGCCCCTTTCGGGCATAATTTTAACAGGAGGAAATCGAATGAAGTATTACTGCGAAAGTGCGCAGGACGTGCTCGAAGCCATCGGCTCCTCGGAAAGCGGTCTTGCGCCGCAGGAAGCCGCGCGGCGACTGGAACAAAACGGACCGAACAAACTGGCCGAGGCCAAGGGGAAAAGTCTGATCCGCCGCTTTTTTGAGCAGATGGCAGACCCCATGATCATCATCCTGCTGGTCGCCGCCGCCATCAGCGGCGTTCTGGCCGTGGTGGAGGGCGAAAGCTTCGCCGATGTGATCATCATCCTCGCCGTCGTTATCATCAACGCCGTGCTGGGCGTGTATCAGGAAAGCAAGGCCGAAAAAGCCATCGAGGCGCTGCAGAAAATGGCCGCCGCGACCTCCAAGGTCATCCGCGGCGGGCATCTTGTCACTGTGCCGAGCACAGAGCTTTGCGTGGGCGATGTGATCGTGCTCGAGGCCGGCGACGCCGTGCCCGCCGATGCGCGCATTCTGGAATCGGCCAGTCTGAAAAGCGAGGAATCCGCGCTGACCGGCGAGTCCGTTCCGGTGACAAAATTCATGGAGCTGATCGGGCTGGACACCGGCGCGAAGGACGTGCCGCTCGGCGACCGCAAAAATATGCTCTACATGGGCAGCACCGTGGTTTATGGCCGCGGCCGCGCCGTTGTGACCGCCACGGGCATGGACACCGAAATGGGCAAGATCGCCGGGGCTCTGCAGCAGACCGAGGAGGGCCAAACGCCCCTGCAGCGCAAGCTGAGCGAGCTTTCCCGCATTTTGACCTGGCTGGTGCTGGGCGTGTGCGTTCTGGTGTTCGGCGTGCAGCTTCTGCGCGCGGGCAGCATCGATTTTGAGTTTATTCTAAACTCGTTCATGATCGCCGTTTCGCTGGCCGTGGCCGCCATTCCGGAGGGTCTGGCCGCCGTGGTCACGGTAGTATTGTCCATGGGCGTGACCGGCATGAGCCGCCGCAACGCCATCATCCGCCGTCTCACCGCGGTGGAAACGCTCGGCTGCGCGCAGATCATCTGCTCGGATAAAACCGGCACTCTGACACAAAACAAAATGACCGTGGTCGATTCCTTCGGCACGGACGAAACGCGCTGCGCCGCCGCCATGGCGCTTTGCTGCGATGCCCAGCTGGACACGGACGGCTCCGTGACCGGCGAGCCCACCGAGGCTGCGCTGGTGGCCTGGGGCGCGATGGTCGGCCAGGACAAAAACGAGCTGGAACGCACCATGCCGCGCGTGGGCGAGGCTCCGTTCGACTCCGGCCGCAAGCTCATGAGCA
>CAYROZ010000190.1:0-3060 GCA_964426125.1 uncultured Oscillospiraceae bacterium | reverse complement strand
GCGTGGACGCCGCCTACAAGGCCGTGATGAAGCCCGCCGAGGGCACCATCCTCACTGTCAGCCGCTTTGCGGCGGAGGCCGCCGTGGCCTTTGCCAAGGATTCCGCCGATGTGGAGGCCATGCTTCAGGCCGCCATCGACGCGGGCAACGAGGCGCTGGCCCAGACCGTCGTGCTCAACCCCGTTTTGAAAAAGGCGGGCGTGGTGGACGCCGGCGGCGCGGGCTACATTGTGATTTTGCAGGCCATGCTCGACAATCTCCTTGGCCGCGTTTCGGCCAGCGAGACCGCCAGGAGCGCGCCGGCCGCCGTTTCCAAGGACAAGGCCGATTTCTCCGCCTTCAGCGATGAGGACATCGAATTCGGCTACTGCACGGAGTTCATCATCCGCAAGGAAAACGACCGCAGCGCCGATCTGCTGCGCGCGTATCTGGGCACGCTGGGCGACTGCGTGGTGGTGGTCGAGGACGACGAGATCATCAAGACCCACGCCCATGTGAACGAGCCCGGCATGGCGCTGACCGAGGCGCTGAAATACGGCTCCGTTCTGATGGTCAAGGTCGATAACCTCCACGAGCAGCACACCAGCATGGCCGAGGGCGTGGCTGCCGACGGCGAAAGCGAGGCCGAAGATGGTGCCATCCCCGCACCCGTGGCCATCGAAAAGCCCGTTGGCGTGGTGGCCGTGTGCGCGGGCGAGGGTCTGGAACAGCTGTTCCGCGATCTCGGCGCGGATGCGCTGGTGACCGGCGGCCAGACCATGAACCCCTCCACGGAGGACATTCTGCGCGCCGTGAACCAAACCCCGGCAGAGACCGTGTTCGTGTTCCCGAACAACAAAAACATCATCATGGCCGCCGAGCAGTGCATCCCGCTGACCGACCGGCGCGTGATCGTGATCCCCTCGAAAACCATCCCGCAGGGCGTGAGCGCGCTGATGAACTACGACCCGGACGCCGATGCGGATTCGCTGCAGGAGACCTTCACCGAGGCCCTCTCCACCGTTCACACCACCCAGATCACCTACGCCGCGCGCAACTCCGATTTCGACGGCCACAACATCAAAGCCGGCGAATATCTCGCACTGCTGGACGGCCAGCTGATCGACTCCACCAAGAGCAAAACCGCCATTTTGCGCAAGCTGTGCCAGGCTTTCAAGCCTCTGGCTCCCGAATTCATCAACGTCTACTACGGCGCGGACGTGCCCGAAAAGCAGGCCAAGGCCGCCGCAGCCGCCTTCACCGCCGAGTTTGCGAACGCCGAAGTGAACCTCATCTATGGCGGACAGCCGGTTTACTACTACATCATCAGCGTGGAATAATTTCCGCCTGTGCAAAGCGAGGGCGCTCCCGAGATCCCGGGAGCGCCCTCGCTGCATTTTGAAAAAGCGGCACGGACCCTGCCGTGCCGCTTTTGATCGTTTACGATTGCCTGGCCCGCAGATTCTCCGCCTGCACGAAGCCCTGCATTCCCAAAAACAGCGCCAGCGCCGCATAGGCCGCCGCAGCCGGCGAAAGGCCCTGATCCGTCACGCACACGATGCACAGAAACAGGCCCGTCTGGCAAAAGAAGATGCCAAGCCGCGGCTTCGCCTGGCCGAACTGATACCCCGCCGTGTAGTAAAGGGCCAGCGTGGCCGCGCACAGCGCCAGTATCTCCGGCGCAAACTCCCACAAAACGGGGTTGGCCGCGTTTTCGCGGTAGGTCGTCACCATAAACATGCAGCCGAACAAAACCAGCACCACGGACGCCACGCGCCGCGTTTTCACCTGGCCGGGCTGGTCCGCGTGGACCACGAGCAAAATCGCACTCACGCCGCCAAGGATCTCAAAAACCGCCAGCGCCCGCTGCATTCCCGGCATGGCATAGCCGCCCGCCGTTACCAGCAGAACGAAACCGCCAAGCACCAAAACGCCCCCGGCCAAACAGCCGAACAGCCGGTAAAGAATGCTTTTGCCCACCAGCGCGTTTTCATCCCGGCACGGCTCATACCGGCCCAGCCACATTGCCCACACCGCCAGCGCGGCGATCGTGCCCGCAAGGACCACGACGACCAGCACGCTGATGGATGTGCCCCGCTCGGCAAGGCCCGTGGCTTCATCGTAGATCCGCATTCCCTGCAGCCAGCGCAGCATGAAGCCGAGAGCTCCCATGACCGCGGCAAAGCCGGTTATCTTATACGCCTGTGACTTCATAAGCGCCTCCGACGGAAAAATTTTTCATACTATTTTATACCCGAAGCGCCGCTTCGTCAAGCCGTTTGCCCTCACGCGCGGTCGTACCGCCGCAGGATGAAAACACTCATCGCCGCCACCAAAAGCTCCGCCGCCAGCGGGGCCCACCACACGCCCTCGATGCCGAAGATCGCCGCAAGCGACAGCACCATGATGCTCTGCACGGCAAAGCCGCGGCCCGCCGTGATGCAAAGGGCGGGACCGGGACGCTCGCTGGCTGTGAGATACCCGGCGCACACCAGATTGAAGCCAAGCACCAGATAGCTCAGTGCAAAGCGCCGCAGAATGTGCACCGTGGTGTCGCGGATGGCCATGGAGCCTGCATCCAGAAACAGCGCCGCCACGCCCCCGGCAAACCCCTGCAAAATGCCGAAGCACACCAGCGCGATGCCCGCCTGGGTCACAACGGCGTAGCGCAGCAGGGTGCGGCAGGCCTTGCGCTCGCCCGCGCCGCGATGGTAGCTGACCAGCGGCTGCATTCCCTGACTGGCCCCCGTGAGCACGTTTATCATGATGTTGTTGATGTATGTCACCGGCGTGAAGGCCGAAACGCCCGCCGTTCCAAGGAAGCGCAGGATGGTGCGGTTATACACCCAGATCATGCCCGCCGTGCAAAGCTCGGCCGAGCCGTCCGGCACGCCGATGGGCAGCAGCTTTTTGTAAATTTTGAAGTCGAAGCGAAAGCGCCGGAAGCTCAGTGTGCGCTTGCGGCTGCAGAGGAAGTGGATCATGAAAATGACCGTTCCCAAAACCTGCGAAAGCCCCGTGGCGAGCGCCGCGCCGCAAATGCCCCAGTGCAGGTGGGCGATGAAATGCCAGTCGAACACG
>CAYROZ010000189.1:0-3082 GCA_964426125.1 uncultured Oscillospiraceae bacterium | reverse complement strand
CAGCGTGTAGTCGAGAATCAGGCCGTGCTTATGACGATCCTCGGGGATGTGGCTCATACCGGCCGCGCTGTGCTCGTGGATGGAGGCATGGGTGATATCTCTGCCGCAAAGGGTAACGCTGCCGCCGGAGGCTTTTTCAAGGCCGGTCAGCGCGTAAACCAGATCGCTCTGGCCGTTGCCGTCGATACCGGCGATGCATACGATCTCGCCCGCGCGCACATGGAAGCTGACGTCATGCACAGCGTCGCGCTTGTAGAGCTTGGAGGGCACGCAGAGATGCTCCACCTTGAGCACGTCCTCGGCGGGATGCGCCTCGTCCTTATCCACCACCAGCTGCACCGGACGGCCGACCATCATGCTGGACAATTCGGCCTTGGTGGTGGAGGCGGTATCCACCGTGCCCACATAGCGGCCCTTGCGCAGCACGGTCACGCGGTCGGAGACGGCCATGATCTCGTTGAGCTTATGGGTGATGAACAGGATGCTCTTGCCCTCGCGGGTCAGGCCGCGCATGATCTCCATCAGCTCGTCGATCTCCTGCGGGGTGAGCACGGCGGTGGGCTCGTCAAAGATGAGCACTTCGTTGTCGCGGTAGAGCATTTTGAGAATCTCCACACGCTGCTGCATGCCCACGGTGATGTCCTCCACCTTGGCGTCCAGATCCACCTTCAGGCCGTAGCGCTCGCTGAGCGCCTGCACCTTCTTGCGCGCTTCCTTCTTCTGGAGGAAGCCCAGCTTGGTGTCCTCCGCGCCGAGGATGATGTTGTCCAGCACGGTAAAGACGTCGATGAGCTTGAAATGCTGATGCACCATACCAATGTGCAGGGCGGTGGCGTCGTTGGGGTCGTTGATGGCGACCTCCTTGCCATCCTTTTTGATGATGCCCTCCTCCGCCTGATACAGGCCGAACAGAACGCTCATCAGCGTGGACTTGCCGGCGCCGTTCTCGCCCAGCAGCGCGTGGATTTCACCGCGGCGCAATTGCAGGGTGATGTCGTCGTTGGCTTTGATGCCTGGGAATTCCTTTGTGATGTGGAGCATCTCAATAACGTACTCCGATGCGTTATTCATGCTTCCACCTCTCTTTCTGTCGCAATCGACGGAAATATCCAAATTATCACCTTTTATTGTAACATTGCCATCCTGAAAATGCAAGATTCGCTGTGTAGAAACGGCGCAAAGGCGGACAAAAAGCACAAAAGAACAAAAAACGTTTCACAGGGGCGCGTCGCATTTCTGCATCCTCCTTTTCTTTTTATAATTTCTTGTCAAATTCGATTGCTTTTTTTGTGAAAAGATAATACACTCATATAGAGTAAAGGCGGAATGATGTATTCATTCCGCAGCGAAAGCAAATCCCGCAAAAAGGAGTGTTGTTCTATGAACTGGATGGAAGAACTCTTCGGCGTCAAAAAGCCGATCATTGCCATGTGCCATCTGCAGCCCCTGCCCGGCGATCCCAACTACGACGAGGAGAAGGGCATGGAGTATGTGCTCGACTGCGCCCGTCACGACCTGCACGCCCTGCAAAACGGCGGCGTGGACGGCATCATGTTCTCCAATGAATTCAGCCTGCCCTACCTGACCAAGACCGAGCCCATCACCATCGCCGCCATGGGCTGGATCATCGGCGCGCTGAAAGAAGAGATCACCGTTCCCTACGGCGTGAACGTTCTGTGGGATCCCATCGCCTCTCTGGATCTGTGTAAGGCCGTGGGCGGCAAGTTCATCCGTGAAATCATGAGCGGCGTGTACGCCTCCGACTTCGGCCTGTGGAACACCAACGTGGGCGAAACCGCTCGTCATCGCAGAGCCATCGGCGCTATGGACATCAAGCTGCTGTACAACATCGTGCCCGAGGCTGCCAAGTATCTGGCCGATCGTCCCATCGAAGACATCGCCAAGACCACCGAGTTCAACAACAAGCCCGACGCTCTGTGCGTTTCCGGCGCGACCGCCGGCGCCCCGACCGATACGCAGGTACTGGGCCGCGTGAAGAACGCTCTGAAGAAGGGCACCCCCGTGCTGGTCAACACCGGCTGCCGGAAGGAAACCATCGCCATGCAGCTCGAATACGCTGACGGCGCTGTGTGCGCCACCACCTTCAAGGTAGACGGCGTCTTTGAAAACCTCGTTGACGAAGCCCGTGTGAAGGAATTTATGGACGTGGTCAAGGAACTGCGCGCCAAGCTGTAAAACTAAAAAAACAGCCGCCGCGTTCCGATACATGAGCACGGCGGCTGTTCCCGTTTATTGAAAACTTTGAAAAGAAAAAAGCCCTGAAACCGTTCTCTTTGAGGTGGTAAATTTCGTGTCGACCACACGCCGATGGTACTGACAGGAGGAAACTCCGAGAGATGCAGGGGAATGGCACGCCTGCCAAAGAGAACCCAATTGAAAACCGCCACGGCAAACGCCAAGGCGGTTTTCTTGTACCCAAAAGGAGGAACACATGGTACTATTCTTTATCCTTGCAATGTACATCGCAATCGCAAACGGCGTATACATCCCGACGGCAATCAAGATTATTACATGGGCTTTTTTCTCGATTGATGTCTTTTGTGCAGTTTTTGAAGCATGGAAGGAAATAAACGGTTAACCCCCTGACAACAAGCGCTTGGGCATCAGCCCCGGCGCTTGTTGTATACCCGCACGTACCGGGTAACGCGCGGGAATTGTCCACGGGACGTTAAACTGGAGGCCTCCTTATGGCAGATAACATCACCAACAACCAGAGCACCGGCAACGGCACCGATGCTCCCGCCGCCACTCAGCCGGTTAACAATCAGGCGGCAATGGCCCCAGAATTCTATGTCTGCATGGCTAAAGCGTGGTTGGATGACAAGCACGCAGAGCCAGACAAGACGGCGCTGTATTACGATTACATCGTGCGGAAATGATGTGCTTATACCCCTGCCTATTCAGACGGGGGTTTTTGACCCCCATTTTGATCCCCGTTTTTTGGGGATTTGGGGCTTTTACGAATCGGATTTTTGGGGCAAAGAAAAACCGCTATGCCTTGCAACATAACGGTTTCAATGGTGAGCCCGGCGGGATTCGAACCCACGACCTTTTGATTCGT
>CAYROZ010000188.1:0-3122 GCA_964426125.1 uncultured Oscillospiraceae bacterium | reverse complement strand
GCCCTCCGGCGCGTCCGCCTGCAGCGTCGCCCGGACGGGAATGGTCATGCAGCGGTCAAACTCCGCCGCACACAGATCGCAGCAAAGGCGCATATCTGCTTTGATCTCCGCCTCCAGCGAAAGGATACCGGCCGTGTTTTTCACACAGCCCGACGCCTTCACCGGCCCGAGAAATTCAATCAGCGCGGGAAACGCCAAACGCTCACTGTCCAGCTCGCAGGCAAATTCCGCCTGTCTTCCCGGCACTTCGATCAGTTCATGAAGATCTAAAAACATAATGCTCCCTCACACAATCGCGCTACAGTATTATAATTTATCGAGTTTCAGTTGTCAACACAAAAAATCCATGATATGATGCCGATTATGAAAGAATTTACCGTTACAAAAAACGACGCAGGCCAGCGGCTCGACCGCTTCTGCGCCAAAAATGCGCCCGCGCTCGGCTCGGCGGCGCTGCAAAAATATTTCCGAATGAAGGAAATCAAGGTAAACGGCCACTGGCAAAAAGCGGATTACCGCCTGTCCGAGGGCGAGACCGTGCGTATGTTCGTGCCGGACACGGCCTTTTCCGCGCCCAAAAAGCGCATGGCCGCCGATTCCCTCGCCGCCGTTTCCGACTCGCTCGACATCGTGTACGAGGACGAAAACATCCTGCTGGTGAACAAAAAGCCGGGCGTATTGTGCCATCCGGCCTCCGGCTGGGACCCGGCCACGCTCGTGGCGCAGATACAAAGCCATGCCTACCGCCGGGGTGAATGGGACCCTAGGGCGGAAAACAGCTTTGCCCCGGCGCTGGCCAACCGCATCGACCGCGGCACCGCCGGCATTGTGATCGCGGCGAAAAACGCCGCCTCGCTGCGCGTGCTGGACGAGAAAATACGTGCCCGCGAGCTGGACAAGCGCTATCTGTGCGTGTGTCTGGGTCGGCCGAATCCGCCGCAGGGCGAGCTGCGCGGCTGGCTTTTTAAGGACGCTGTAAAAAACACCGTTTACGTGCGCGAACGGCAGGAGCCGGGCGCACAGCTGGCCGTGACACGCTATAAGCTGCTTTCGAGCGCCAATGGTCTTTCGCTCGTGGAGTGCGCACTGGAAACGGGCCGCACCCACCAGATCCGCACCCAGATGGCGCACTTCGGCCATCCCCTGCTTGGCGACAGCAAATACGGCGACGAGCGCCAGAACCGCCGTTTCCACGAAAAGCGGCAGCTTTTGTGCAGCTTTAAGCTCGGCTTTGCCTTCCAGTCCGATGCCGGCATTTTGAACTATCTGGACGGAAAAACCTTCACTGTGGCGAACGTTTCCTTTGTGAAAAAATATTTTCCGGATGTAAATCTGTAAAGTGTATTGACTTTCTACATATTAATCTGTATATTGACATTACTTTGTCCTTTTATGGCTAAAAGAACATCAATCGGGAAAAGAGGGGGAGGATAATGGCAAAGGAACTCATTCGTCTCGCGAACTGCTGCATGGAGTTTGACGGCGAGACCGTTTTGGACAGCATTAATCTCTATATCAACGATAAGGAATTCCTCACACTGTTGGGCCCGTCCGGCTGCGGCAAAACAACAACTCTGCGGATCATCGCAGGGTTTTTGAAGCCTACGTCGGGCGATCTTCTGTTCGACGGGGTGAGGATCAATGATATTCCGCCCTACAAGCGGCGTGTCAACACGGTGTTTCAGAAGTACGCCCTGTTTCCGCATCTGGACGTTTACGACAACATCGCCTTTGGTCTGCGCAACAAAAAGCTGCCGGAGGCGGAGATCGACGAGCGTGTGACGGAAATGCTGGAGGTCGTGAGTCTGCGCGGGTTTGAAAACCGGCGCGTGCAGGCGCTTTCCGGCGGCCAGCAGCAGCGTGTGGCCATTGCGCGCGCGCTGGTGATGAAGCCGGAGGTACTGCTGCTCGACGAGCCGCTCGGCGCGCTCGATCTGCGGCTGCGCAAGGATATGCAAAGCGAGCTCAAGCGCATCCAGCAGCAGATGGGCATCACCTTCATCTATGTCACCCACGACCAGGAGGAGGCGCTCGCCATGAGCGACACCGTGGTGGTCATGGACCGCGGCCGCATCCAGCAGATCGGCACGCCCGAGGATATCTACAACGAGCCGAAAAACGCCTTTGTGGCGGACTTCATCGGCGAGTCAAACATTCTCGACGGCGTGATGCGCGCGGACTACGAGGTGGAGATCTTCGGCCGCCGCTTCCACTGTCTCGACGCCGGCTTTGAAATGGATGAGGCCGTGGACGTGGTCATCCGCCCCGAGGACGTGGACATCGTAAAGCCGAACGAGGGCCGCCTGCAGGGCACCGTGACGGACGTGACCTTCAAGGGCATGCAGTACGACATCATCGTGGACTTCTACGGCTTCAAGTGGCTCATCCAGACCACCGATCTGGCCCCCGTGGGCACGCGCATCGGCATCAAGCTTGACCCCGACGCCATCCACGTTATGAAAAAGAGCGAATACTCCGGTATGTTCGGCGACTACAGCTCCTATTCCGCGGAGTACGACGAGATCAACAATCCCGACATCGTTTACGACGAGGAAGAAGGCGAATACCGGGAGGAAGCGGAAGATGAAGACTAAAGCTCTGGCCGCCCCTTATCTCGTATGGATGGCGCTTTTCACCATCATCCCCGTGGGCATCGTGGTCTATTACGCCTTCACCGACTCCATCACGGGCCAGTTCACGTTCGCCAACATCGCCACGCTGGGCGTGTACTTCCCCATTTTTCTCAAAAGCGTGTGGCTGGCGCTGCTGGCCACGCTGATCTGCCTTGTGATTGGCTACCCCGTGGCGTGGTACATCGCCCAGTGCAGCCCCACGGCGCAGCGGTTTTTGTATATGCTGGTGATGCTGCCCATGTGCATGAGCTTTCTGCTGCGCACGCTGGCGTGGGTGGCACTGCTGGAGGACACCGGCATCATCAACCACTTCGTCTCGGCGCTGGGGCTAAAGCCCCTGCCGCTCATCCGCAGCGACGGCGCCGTGATCCTCGGCATGGTGTATAACTATCTGCCGTACATGATCCTGCCGCTGTATACCGTGATCATGAAGATCGACAAAGGCCTTTATGAGGCCGCGCAGGACCTCGGCTGCGGCCAGGGCCAGAC
>CAYROZ010000187.1:0-3185 GCA_964426125.1 uncultured Oscillospiraceae bacterium | reverse complement strand
CCCGATGCGCAGCAGCAGCTCGTCCAGATCAATGGGCTTGACCATATAATCGTCGATGCCAAGGCGAAAGCCCCGCTGCTTCGCGGCCAGATCGTCCCGCGCGGTCATGAACAGGATGGGGATGTCCGCGTTGGCCTCGCGCACGGTTTGCGCAAACTCAAAGCCGTCCGCGCCGGGCATCATGATGTCCGACACGATCAGCTCAAACGGCTCGGCATACAGCGCGTCATACGCCTCGTCCGCGTTCAGGCAGCCCACGGCCTCGTAGCCGTTTGCGGTCAGAAACGAGCATACCGAGCGGTTGAGCGCGCGGTCGTCCTCCACGACCAGTATTTTCACCATGGCGATCGCCTCCTTGCGTTCTTTTTGGGCTTATTATAACACGGAAATGTTTCCGTTTTGTTTGCGATCTTACGCGTCGGCCCCTTCTTTTTGCAGAATGCGTCGGCTCAGAGCGAGGATATTTGCGGCGTAGCGGTCGCGGCGACTGGAAAGAATGCGCTTGTAGATGGGGTAGGTGGCGATGGCCATGCCAAGGCCGAGAAGGCCGAGAATGAGACCGGGCAGCAGGGGCTCGGCGATGCCGAGAGATGCGCTGATGTCGGTCATGATGAAGCTCATGCCGCCGCCCAGAATGAGGGCCGCCGCGCTTCCGAAGCTGTAGGCAAAGGCATTGGCGGGCGCTTTGACCTTGCGGTCGAGGGTGCGCAGTGCGTCGAGCTCCGGGTGGGCGTTTTCCGTGTACTGCGTGCGAATTTTCTGCACCAGATATTCCGTGTCGTTTTTGTTCATGATGTTGTCTCCTTTGTTTTTTTGATTTATGAGCGAAGTATACCCGCGCGATGTTTGAAAGGCGTTAGCGAAATGTTTGCGTTTTGTTAAAATTGCGGGCGGCGGATAATTTTTTGTTGCCCAGAGGGGAAAAATACGGTATATTCTTCTTGCGGGGGGCTTGACTGCTGACCTCGCGCAAATTTAAATGACGGAGAAACGGTCTATGAAAACAGTCATTACCGCGGAAAAAGCGGTAGAAATGATCCCGGACGGCGCGACCATCATGGTCGGCGGCTTTATGGGATGCGGCAATACCCACGGCATTCTCGATGTCCTCAGCCAAAGCGGCAAGGGCAATTTCACAGTCATCTGCAACGACGGCGCTATGCTCACAGGCCCCGATGGCAGCGAGTGCTACGGCGTGGCCAAGCTCATCCGCAACAAGCAGATCAAGCGCCTGATCGCGACCCATGTGGGCCTTAACCCCGAGGTGGCCCAGCAGATGAACGATGGCACACTGGAAGTCGATCTCATCCCGCAGGGCTCGTTTGTGGAGATGATCCGCGCGGGTGGTGCGGGTCTTGGCGGCGTGCTCACACCCACGGGCTTCGGCACCATCATCGAGCAGTCGCCCTTTGTCCACTCGGTCGTGGATGTGGATGGGAAGAAATATCTGCTCATGCGTCCGCTGCGGGCGGATGTGGCGCTCATCTCCGGCTACGAGGTGGACGACCACGGCAACATCTGGTACAAGGGTACCACGCGCAATTTCAACCAGGTCATGGCCATGGCGGCCGAGCTTGTGATCGTGGAGGCGGACAACCGCGTGGCCTCCGGCTCCATCCGGCCCGAGGACGTGATGACGCCCGGCATCGTGGTGGATTACATCGTGGAGGGAGGCGACGAGCTGTGAAAAAAGAGGATATCAAGCCCTTCATCGCGCGGCGCGTGGCCAAAGAGCTGCACGATGGCGACGTGGTCAATCTCGGCATCGGCCTGCCCACGATGATCCCCTCGTTTCTGCCGGAGGGTGTTCATGTTACGCTGCACGCGGAAAACGGCATCGTTCATGCCGGCGGCCATCCCGGCGAGGAGGCGGAACCGGCCTATGTGGTGGACGCCGGCGGCAAGCCCGCCTCGGTGCAGACCGGCGGCGCGTTCATCGACTCGTCCCTGTCGTTCGCGCTCATCCGCGGCGGCCACATCGACTGCACCGTGCTTGGTGCGCTGGAAGTGGATGAAAAGGGCAATCTCTCCAACTGGATCATCCCCGGCAAGCTGGTGCCCGGCATGGGCGGCGCGATGGACTTGGTTGTGGGTGCGCGGCGCGTGATCGTGGCCATGGAGCACACGGCCAAGGGTCGGCCCAAGATTTTGAAAAAATGCACTCTCCCGTATACGGCGGTCGAGTGCGTGAATATGATCGTAACGGAGATGGGCGTCATGCGCGTGACGGATGCGGGCCTCGTGCTTGAGGAGATCAACCCCGAATTCACGCCCGAGCAGGTGCAGGCGGCCACGGAGGCCGAGCTGATCCTCTCGCCCGATCTGAAGCCAATGGTATAAAAAAAGAATAAAAAGGCCCCGGCGGAGCACTTGTCTCCGCCGGGGGTTTTTGCTGTGTCCCGAAAAACCACGTATTTGACGTGTGGAGATTTTGGCCAAAAGTGTGTCTTGCAACCTAGAAATGATTATTGCAAATCCCAATAACTGAAATAGAATACCGATATTTCCGAAAAAAAGAGGGGCGTGCTATAATTTTTACACAAGACAGAAGCGTAAAAAGCTTTGTAATTCGACAAATAAAACAAGGGTTGACAGGAGGGATGTGTTGTATGGCTTCCAAGGTGCTCAATCGTGAGATCGTTCACAAGGCGGTGACGGAGGAATTCTGGCGTCTGGAGCCGGGTGAGGTGTTTGCGCCAGATTTCCAGATTGATTTTCCCAATGCGGCGCCTGGAATTCCCCAGCATCTGGATGAATTTGAGGTAGAACGTTATTTTTTCTGGCTGCAGGAAACCGTGAAAACATGGAATGTTCAGCTTCACCAGTTGTATGGAACGCCGGATCCGGATGTATTCTGGGCGGTCAGTACCGTGAGTGCGTGTGTGCACTGGGGCGGACAGGACGGAAATTTTGAGACGAGGCGTTTTGCTCGCTATGAACTGAAGGACGGGAAAATTCGTTTGCTTGTGGAGCTGTCGAACCCGCTACGCTGGCTGGAGGCGGCAGGACGGGAGATACCGGTTTTCCGTATGGATTTAGAGCATCCTAGAGTCAATGCGGCGTTGGCGGAAAAGCAGCAGGCAAAACACCTCTCAGGGAGGAAAGCGCAGGATATGAGCGATGAGGCGGTTCAGGCTCGCACGGCTGGCGGGATAAGAGCTTTTATGAGCGGGGATTACTGGCGA
>CAYROZ010000186.1:389-3185 GCA_964426125.1 uncultured Oscillospiraceae bacterium | reverse complement strand
ACGGCGCATCCACCGTGGAATACGCCGGCTGCCACAGCCCGCTCTGCGCGTCCCACCGCGCCAGCACGCTCACTTCGGAGGCCGAAACGCCCAGCGCCTGCGCTTCGGTCAAAATATATGCCGCGCATTCGTTTTGTATGTACACTCGCTGCTCGTTTTCCGCCGATTCCTGTTCGCGCGCGGCGATGGTCTCGGCCTCGGTGCGATAATCCTCCCACGCCGGAAACAGCGCCGCGCCGTCCAGCTCGAGCAGCGGCGACACCAGCGCCAGCATGCACATCAGCGCGCACACAAAGCGCGTGACCGCCCGCACGCGACCCTTCGGGCAAAGCGCCAGCGCCAGCGACCCGAGCACGGACGCGCCCACGATGGATAAAAGCCACTGTCTCATCCCGCCAGCGCCTCCGTGGACAATACCACCGACAAAAACAGCATCGCCCCGCCGCTGCCCACAAGCCCCAGCGCCATGCCGTAGGCCGTGCCGATGTCCCCGATCAGCCCGGACAGCCGCCCGTGGGCAAACGGCTCCGTGACAGCGCAGGCCGCCTTGAACAGCAGGTAATGCGCCCCCAGCGACAAAACCGGCCCCACGCACACGCACAAAACCGCCGCCAGTCCCACCGCGCCCACCGCGCCGCGCACCAGCTCCGCCCCGGCCAGATAGGTGCTTGCCGCATCGGACAATATCCGTCCCACGACCGGCAGCGCCGCGGACACAGCGGTTTTCGTCACCTCCGCCGCCACGCCGTCCGCCCTGCCGCTCACCGCCCCCGTGACGGACAGATAAAACGTAAACGCCGTGCACAATAGCGTCAGCGCCGTGGTGCACAGCCATTTCATCACGCTCACCGGCCCGCCCAGCGCCCCGGACGGCAGAGCCGCTTTGGCCGTGGCCGCCGCCGCATAGGCATAGATCAGCGGCAGTATCACGCCCGTTCCCACGCTCAAAAGCACATCCATAAACAGGCACGACGCCGCATACCGCGCCGCCCCGGATACCGCGTGACCGGCCGCCGCCGAGGCCGCCGCGATGCACGGCAACAGCGCGCGGGAGAAATCCACCAGACTGTAAAGCGTTTGGCGCACCTGGGTCAGATAGCCGCCCATGCTTCCAAAGCAGCAGCCCGCCACCGCCATCGCCGCGCCGAAGCACACCCACTCCGGTTCTTTCCCCTCCGGCCCCAGCGCCCCGGCCAGCGACCCGAGCAGCACCACCGCCACGGCGACCGCCGCGCTGGAGGCTGCCTGCGCCAGCCGCTCGAGCGCATGGGAGCGAACGTATTCCCACACCCGCTGCATAAGTGCGCCGCCGTCCACCGCCGCGCCGATCTCCACCTCGCCCAGAATGTCGCGCGCCGACTCCGGCATCGCCGCCGTCACAGCGCTTGTGTCCACCGCCCATGCGCTGCCGGTCAGCCACAGCGCCGCCGCAATAAAAAAAAGCAGTTTTTTCATAGCATCTCATCGATCATGGCAAAAAAGCTCTCCACCAGCGGCAAAGCCGCCGCCAGCGCGCATACCGCGCCGCATATCTCCACCGCGCTGCCCGCCGCACTTTGACCGGCATCGGCGCACAGATCCGCCGTAAGGCGCGTCACGATCCCTATGCCCACGCATTTGGCCACCGGCGCCACGATCGAGGCGGAAAGGCCCGTTGTCTGCGCCGCCAGGGTCACCATCGCGCGCACATTGCTCCCCAGCCGCGCCGCCAGCGTAAGCGCAAGGCCCGCCGCCGCCAGCGCCAGGGCAAAGCCCAGCTCCGGCGCGTTTTTCTTCAGCACCAATCCGACCACCGCCGCCGTGAGCGCCACGGCCGCCGCCTTCCACACCAGCTCCATCAAAAGCCAAACAGCGTTCGTATCAGCTCGAACAGATCGGCGATCTGCTGCACGACCAGCACCAGCACGACCACCAGCCCCGCGATGGTGGTCATGAGCGCCTGCTCGTCGCGGCCCGAGCGCGTGAGCAGCAGATTCAAAACCGCCACCAGTATGCCCACCGCCGCTATTTTAAAGATCAGATCGACATCCATTGCCCCGCTCCTACAGCATCACGATCGCCGCCGCAGCCCCCGCTGCCGCCGCCAGCGCCACATACACGCGCCCGCTGCGCGCCGCGTTTTCCGCCGCCTGCGCCGCAAGAGCATCGAGCTCCTGCCGGCAGTGCTCCGCCGCGCGGGCCTGCTCCTCGGCCCCATAGCGGCCCAGCACCGCGCCAAAGGCCAGAAGACAGGGCTGCGCCGCGCAGTCCGCGCCGTTTGCCGCCTCCTGCCACAGCTCCTCCAGCGACCTTTCCCCCCGCGTCTCCAGCGCCGCCGCCAAGCGCGCAAAAAGCACCGCGCCCATTCCCGGCGCCGACCGCGCCAGCTCTCCGGCCAGCGCCGGTGTGGACAGGCGAAAGCGCCCGATGGCATAGCCCGCCAGCGCCATGGTGCGCTCCAGCTCCCGCAGCTGCCGCGCCCGTCCCCTCAGCCGCGCCGCCGCGCACAGTCCGGCCGCAAGCGCGCCCAAAAACAGCATCAGCGCCCCCAGCACCTTCACAGTGCCGCCGCCTCATACCGCCGCTGCGCGCCCAAGCGCGCGATGACCACCCGCTTTTCAAACACGCCCGCCGCCAACAGCCGCCGCAGCGCGGGCCGCCGCCGCAGATCCTCCACGCCCGCCGCGTGAACGCTGGCCAGAAGCGCCGTGCCGCAGCCCGCCGCCGCCAGGAGCGAGAGCGCATCGCGCTCGTCCGTGATCTCGTCCATGGCCACGATCTGCGGGCTCATCGTGCGTGTAAGCTGCATCACCGCCT
>CAYROZ010000186.1:0-379 GCA_964426125.1 uncultured Oscillospiraceae bacterium | reverse complement strand
CGTGCCTTTGGCAGCGCCGTCATCACATCCGTGTGCGCGCCGAGATCGAAGCCCTCCGGCCCCGCCGCGCCGCCAAGCTCGCCCCGCTCGTCCGCCACGGCCACGCAGTAACCGTCGTCCGACAGCCGGCGCACAAGCTCGCGCAAAAGCGTGGTTTTTCCCGCGCCCGGCGGCGAACAGATCAGCGTGGAGACAAAGCGCGGCGCGGAAAGAAACGGATAGACCCCGTCGGCACAGCCGCGCACCTCATGCGGGATGCGGATGCAAAGCGACGTGAAATCCCGCAGCCCCACAGGGCACCCCTCCTGCATGACCGCCGTGCCGCAAAGGCCCACGCGCACGCCGCCGGGCGCCATGATGTAGCCCTGGCGCAGCTGAC
>CAYROZ010000185.1:0-3312 GCA_964426125.1 uncultured Oscillospiraceae bacterium | reverse complement strand
GGAGCTCGCGGTGGCCGCGGTCGATCAGGGCGAACAGCTGGATGCGTGCCGGGCGGCCCAGGGCCATCACAGCCTCCATCGCCGCGCGCGCCGTGCGTCCGGTGTAGATCACATCGTCGCACAAAACCACGGTTTTGCCCGTCACGTCAAAGCCGACGCTGGAACCGTTCACCACCGGGTTTTCCGCCACGGCGGTAAGGTCGTCGCGGTAAAGCGTAATGTCCAGCTCCCCGACGGGGATCTCCGTGCCTTCGATGCGGCGGAGATTTTCGGCCAGCCTTCTGGCCAGCGGAACGCCGCGCGTGCGGATGCCGATCAGACAAAGACCGTCCGTGGTCTTGTCCTTTTCTACGATCTGGTGGGCGATGCGCACAAGGGCGCGCTCCGTGGCCGCCTGGTCGAGAATGTCCGCGCGAAATTCCAACAAAAAAACCTCCCTGTCCGCAGACAAGGAGGTATGATAACACCACAAATAAACCGGTATCATAACGCCTTGCCGACGGCTCTGCATCAGCTTAAAGACATTTTTGCCATTGCGTATTCTAGCACCCCGGGACGGCGTTGTCAACAAAAAATTTGCTTTTTTTCGGTAAAAAGCTATAATGGGAGCAATGTATATTGCAAAGGAGCCGGAGCTGTGGCCGAAGCTATGCGCGCGCTGCCGCCCATCGCGCAGCCGCTGATACAATGGTATAAAGAAAACGCCCGCCCTCTGCCGTGGCGGGATGATCCCACGCCCTACCGCGTGTGGGTTTCGGAGATCATGCTGCAGCAAACGCGCATCGAGGCCGCGCGGGGCTATTTTGAGCGCTTCATGGCAGCGCTGCCGGATGTGTACGCGCTGGCTGAGGCCGAGCCCGACACGGTCATGAAGCTGTGGGAGGGCCTTGGCTATTACTCGCGCGCGCGCAATCTGCACAAGGCGGCGAAGGTCATTGTTTCCGATCATGGCGGTGCGCTTCCGGCGGAGGCCGACGCGCTGCGGGCGCTGCCCGGCATCGGCGATTATACCGCCGGAGCCATCGCCTCCATTGCCTTTGGGCTGCCGGAGCCCGCGGTGGACGGAAATGTGCTGCGCATCTGCGCGCGGCTTTGCGCCTGCGGCGAGAGCATCGGGGATGCGGCGGTGAAAAACCGCTTCCGTGCTGCGCTGCGCGCGCAATACGATACCGACTGCGCCGCGCTCAGCTCGGGGCTGATGGAGCTTGGCGAGACGATCTGTCTGCCGGGCACACCGGACTGCGAGCGCTGCCCCATCGCCGCGCTGTGCGCCGCCCATGCGCTGGGCCGGGAGACGGACTATCCCGTCATGCCGGAGAAAAAGCCCCGCCGCATCGAGGAAAAAACCGTGCTTCTGCTGCGCTGCGGCGGCAAAACGGCGCTTTTGCGCCGGCCGGAAAAGGGCCTGCTCGCGGGCCTGTGGGAGCTTCCGAACCGGCCGGGGCATCTGGACGAGGCCGCCGTGCGCCGCTGGTGCGAGGGAAAGGGGCTCGGGCCGGGGCTCATCGCGCCCTGCGGCGAGGCGGTGCATATTTTTTCCCACATCGAGTGGCATATGACGGGCTATTGCGTCTCCTGCGGCGTTGAGGCCGCGGGCTTTGAATGGGCGGCGGATGTGGATGCCTATGCCCTGCCGGCGGCGTTTCGCTTTTACCGGCGCCAGATCGGCAGAGAAAGCCAAAAGTGACAAACTTCTGACAATATTTCCGCGCACTGCTATTGTCGAAGTGAAGAATTTGTGGTATATATAATTGGAAAGAACAAAGTGAAAGAGAGGACATGAAATTATGATGACTGGCGAGCAGTATATCCAAAGCCTGAAAAAGCTTCATCCGCGCATCTATGCCTTCGGCAAGAAGATCGAGGATGTGACGGAGGACCCCATCCTTCGCCCGAGCGTCAACTCCGTGAAGATGACCTACGATCTGGCCGAGATGCCGGAGTACGAGGGTCTGATGACCACCACCAGCTCCCTCACCGGCAAGAAGATCAACCGCTTCTGCCACATCCATCAGAGCGCCGAGGATCTGATCCTGAAGGTGAAGATGCAGCGTCTGTGCGGCCAGAAGACCGGCGCGTGCTTCCAGCGCTGCGTTGGCATGGACGCATTCAACTCCGTGTACAACACCGCCTACGAGATCGACAAGGCCCACGGCACGCACTATTTTGAAAACTTCAAGAAGTATCTTGAGTACGTCCAGAACGAGGACCTCGTGGTCGACGGCGCGATGACCGACCCCAAGGGTGACCGCGGTCTGGCCCCCTCCGCGCAGGCGGATAAGGACCTGTTCCTGCACGTGGTCGAGCGCCGCCCGGACGGCATCGTGGTTCGCGGCGCCAAGGCCCACCAGACCGGCGCGTCGAACAGCCATGAAATTCTGGTCATGCCCACGCAGGCCATGAAGGCTGAGGACAAGGACTACGCCGTGGCCTTTGCCGTTCCCATCGACGCCGAGGGCGTGTTCATGATCGTCGGCCGCCAGAGCTGCGATACCCGCAAGCTTGAGGAAGGCACGCTGGACCGCGGCAACCCCAAGTTCGGCGGCATGGAAGCGCTGGTCGTGTTCGACAACGTGTTCGTTCCCAACGACCGCATCTTCATGGACGGCGAGTATGAATTCGCCACCATGCTGGTCGAGCGCTTCGCCAGCTACCACCGCCAGAGCTACGGCGGCTGCAAGGTTGGCGTGGGCGATGTTCTCATCGGCGCGGCGGCCACGGCGGCGGACTACAACGGCGTTCCCAAGGCCAGCCATGTCAAGGACAAGCTCATCGAGATGACCCATCTGAACGAAACGCTTTACTCCTGCGGCATCGCCTGCTCGGCCAACGGCTGGAAGACCGAATCCGGCAACTACATGGTCGATACGCTGCTGGCGAACGTGTGCAAGCAGAACGTCACGCGCTTCCCCTATGAGATCGCCCGTCTGGCCGAGGATATCGCCGGCGGCGGCATGGTCACCTGCCCGTCCGAAAGCGACCTGCGCGATCCGGAGCTGGGGCCGTATGTGGAGAAATATCTGCGCGGCGTCGAGTCCGTTTCCACGGAGGACCGCATCAAGATCTGGCGTCTGATCGAAAACCTCACGCTCGGCACGGCGGCCGTCGGCTACCGCACGGAGTCCATGCACGGCGCGGGTTCTCCGCAGGCCCAGCGCATCATGATCTCCCGCCAGGGCGACATCGCCGGCAAGAAGGTCCTTGCCAAGGACATCGTCGGCATCAAAGACTAAAAGCAAAACCGCAAAGGCCGTCCCTGAACTGCCCCAGTAAAACTGGACAATAGACAAAAAGCCCCCTGATGTAGGATAA
>CAYROZ010000184.1:0-3347 GCA_964426125.1 uncultured Oscillospiraceae bacterium | reverse complement strand
TACCATCGGCGCAATGTGGCTCGACGGCTATCTGATGGACACCCACACGGCGGTGGCCATGCGCGTGCTGGACGATTACCGCGCAGAAAGCGGCGAGATCATGCCGGCGGCGGTTTTGTCCACGGCCAGCCCCTTTAAATTCGGCGGTGCAGTCCTGCGCGCGCTGGGTGCGGCGGCGGAAACGGATGGCCCTGCGCTGGTGGATGCGCTCGAAAAGCAAACCGGCGTGGCAGCCCCTGCGCCGCTTTGCGGTCTGGCGGAGCGCACTGTGCGCTTTGACGGCGTGGTGGACTGCGCGGACATGGAAAAGGCCGTGGGAGAATTCCTCGCCTGAATATGTAGAGGGCGGCGTGCCGCCCCCTAAGGTTTACATGCAGCAGCCGCTGTCCAACGGACGGTAAGTGCCGCAGAAGGTGTCTTTCTTCGTGCTGGCCTTATTGTCCTTGACGTCGATGTGCGGCGCGGTGCAGGCATTATTGAGGCTGTGGTACTGACAGCTCTCCACACTGCAGCAAACGCCGCTGATACAATTTCTGCATTCACAATCACCCATCATGATCACCTCGCGCTTAGTATGCGCCGGGAAACGGGAAATATACGATGTCACTATATGCCATTGGCGACCTGCACTTGTCCTTTGGGCAGAACAAGCCCATGGATGTGTTCGGCGGGCGCTGGAAAAATTACGTTCAAAAGCTTCGCGACGGCTTTGCCGCCCTGTCGGATGACGATGTGTGCGTGTTGTGCGGCGATATAAGCTGGGGTATGTCGCTCGATCAGTCGGCGGAGGATTTCCGCTTCATTGAGGCGCTGCCAGGAAAGAAGATCATCCTCAAGGGAAACCACGACTATTGGTGGTCGAGCGCCGCGAAAACAGCGGCCTTCTTTGGGAAAAACGAGATCGGCAGCATATCGATCCTCCACAACAACAGCTTCCCCTATGGCGAAAACGCCGCCATCTGCGGCACACGCGGCTGGTTTTACGAGGAAGAGCGCGGCGGCGCGCACGACAAAAAGCTCATTGAGCGCGAGTGTATGCGCCTGGAAGCATCGCTCAAGGCGGCGGGGGAGCGGGAAAAATACGTTTTCCTGCATTATCCGCCAAAATACGGCGCGTATTTGTGCGAGCCGATCTTGTCGCTTCTGCGGCAGTATGAGGTACGCTTTTGTGTAAGCGGCCATCTTCATGCGGACAGCCTGCGCCTGGCCTTCAATGGCCTGAGCGACGGGGTGCAGTTTCGCTGTGTCAGCGCGGACGCGGTCGATTTTAAGCCCGTGAAGATACTGGATTGAAAAAGCAAAACAACTATGTTATAATAAAATTTAGTGTAATATTCAGAAGGAGTAAATCAGAATGCAAGTCAGAAACGTAGAAAGAAAAGAAAAATCCACCGTCACGTTTGAAGTCGTGATCAGCGCCGAAGAGTTTGAGAAGGCCCTTCAGTCTGCCTATCTCAAAAACCGCAGCAAGATCTATGTCCAGGGCTTCCGCAAGGGCAAGGCCCCCCGCATGGTCATCGAGGGCATGTACGGCAAGGATGTTTTCTATGAAGACGCGGCCGACGAGCTGGCCCCCGGCGCCTTCAAGTTCGGCGTTGAGGAGGAAAAGATCCGCAATGTCGGCTCTCCCGCCATGCGCAGCATGGATGTTTCCGACGATAAAGAGCTCGTGCTCGGCTTCCTCACGGCAGAATGGCCGGAGGCCAAGCTTGGTGAGTATAAGGGCCTTGAGGCCGTGCGTCCCTCCGCGGAGGTCGCCGAAGACCAGATCGACGCCGAGGTTGAGCGTGCGCGCAAGCGTGCCGGCCGCATCGTGACGGTCGAGCGCGCCGCGAAGGAAGGCGACACCGCTGTGATCGACTTCGAGGGCAGCGTGGACGGCGTCCCCTTCGAGGGCGGCAAGAGCGAGGGCCACAACCTTGTGCTTGGCTCCAAGGTGTTCATCCCCGGCTTCGAAGAGCAGGTCGTGGGCATGTCCGCCGGCGAGGAGAAGGACATCAACGTCACCTTCCCCGAGGATTATCAGGCCGAGAACCTGGCCGGCAAGGCCGCTGTGTTCCACGTCAAGTGCACCGAGGTCAAGGAAGAGCAGCTGCCCGAGCTTGACGACGAGTTTGCCAAGGACGTGTCCGAGTTCGATACGCTTGACGAGTACAAAAAGTCCATCCGCGAGCGTCTGGAGAAAAACGCGAACGAGCAGGCGGATTCCGAGTTCCACTCTGCGCTGCTGGAAAAGGCTGTTGAGAACATGGAAGTCGAGGTCCCCGCGGCCATGGTCGAGGAGCAGGTCGACAACATCGTCAACGAGCTTGCCCAGAACCTCCAGTATCAGGGCCTGAGCCTTGAGCTGTATCTGCAGTACATGGGTCAGGACATCCGCACCTTCCGCGAGGGCCAGCGCGAGCAGGCCGAAAAGCGCTGCAAGCTGCAGATCCTGGTCGACAAGATCGCCGAGGTCGAGAATGTTCAGATCACCGACGAGGAGATCGACGCGGAGTACAAGAAGATCGCCGAGCAGTATTCCTCCGATGAGGAAACGGTTCGCGGCGCGGTGCCCGTGGATGCCGTGAAGGACGATATGCGCGCGCATAAGGCCGTGGAGCTGGTGTATGCGTCCGGCGTGGCCGTGGCGGAGGAGAAGAAGCCCGCCAAGAAGCCTGCGGCGAAGAAGACCACCACCAAGAAGACCGCGGAGAAGGCCGAGACTGCCGAGGGCGAGGAGAAAAAGCCTGCGGCGAAGAAGACCACCACCAAGAAGGCGGCGGCCGAGAAGACCGAGACCGCCGAGGGCGAAAAGAAGCCCGCCGCGAAGAAGACCACCACCAAGAAGACCGCCGAGAAGACCGAGGCTGCCGAGGGCGAGAAGAAGCCTGCCGCGAAAAAGACCACGAAGAAGGCCGACGCGGAATAAGCCGCCCGAAAATTGGATACTCTTCCATAGGAAAGGAGTAATTGTATGAGTTTGGTACCTTATGTAGTGGAGCAAACCTCCCGCGGGGAGCGTTCCTACGATATTTTTTCCCGTCTGCTCAACGACCGCATCGTGATGCTTTCCGAGGAAGTGAACGACGTTACGGCATCGCTTGTCGTGGCCCAGCTGCTTTATCTTGAGGCGCAGGACCCCGATAAGGATATCCAGTTTTACATCAATTCCCCCGGCGGCTCCGTGACCTCCGGCTTTGCCATCTACGACACCATGCAGTACATCAAGTGCGACGTTTCCACCATCTGCATCGGCATGGCGGCCTCCATGGGCGCGTTTCTGCTGGCCGCGGGAACCAAGGGCAAGCGCATCGCTCTGCCCAACGCGGAGATCATGATCCACCAGCCCTCCGGCGGCAGCCAGG
>CAYROZ010000183.1:0-3375 GCA_964426125.1 uncultured Oscillospiraceae bacterium | reverse complement strand
CCAACTGTCGCAGCGGCTTATCGATCAGGACCGGGATGCGTGCCATGTAGCCGGAGTCCTGCAGCAGCGACAGGAAGAAAAACAGCACTACGATGATGGGCAGGAAGCTCAAAACACTGCCCACACCGGTGAATATGCCGTCGATGATGAGCGAGTGTACTACCGGCGAAACGTTCCACGCTGTGAGCGCGGAATCGACCACATCGCTCAGCGCGCCGATGCCAAGCTCGAGCAGGTTTTGGAAAAAGGCGCCGATGACGTTGAAGCTCAGCCAGAACACCAGCGCCATGATGGCCACGAACGCGGGAATGGCGGTGAAGCGTCCTGTGAGCACGCGGTCGATGCGGCGGCTGCGCTCGTGCTCCTTCGATTCGCGGGGTTTGACCACCGTTTGCGCCACGAGGCGGCGGATGAAGGAAAAGCGCATATCCGCGATGGCGGCGGCACGGTCCAGTCCGCGCTCGGATTCCATCTGCACGATGATGTGCTCGAGCATTTCGCGCTCGTTTGTGTCCAGTGCCAGCGCGTTCAGCACCAGCTCGTCGCCCTCGATGAGCTTGCAGGCGGCGAAGCGCACGGGGATACCGGCGGCATCGGCATGATCGGAGATCAGGTGCATGATGCCGTGGATGGCGCGGTGCACGGCGCCGCAGTTGTCGTTTTCGTCGCAGAAGTCCACGCGTCCGGGCTTTTCCTGATAATGTGCCACGTGCAGCGCGTGGCTGACCAGCTCGTCGATGCCCTCGCCGCGGGCGGCGGAGATGGCCACCACGGGGATGCCGAGCATCTGCTCCATGTCGTTTAGGCGGATGGAGCCGCCGTTGCCGCGCAGCTCGTCCATCATGTTCAGCGCCAGCACCATCGGGCAGCCGAGATCGATCAGCTGCATCGTGAGCACCAGACTGCGTTCGATGCTCGTGGCGTCGACGATGTTGATGATGCCCTGCGGGCGTTCGTCGAGCAGAAACTGCCGCGTGACGATCTCCTCGGCGGAATAGGGGCTCATGGAGTAGATGCCGGGCAGGTCGGTCACGAGCGTGTTTTCGTTTTGGCGGATGGGGCCGGATTTGCGGTCGACGGTCACGCCGGGGAAATTGCCGACGTGCTGGTTGGAGCCGGTGAGCTGGTTAAACAGCGTGGTTTTGCCGCAGTTTTGGTTTCCGGCCAGCGCGAAGGACAAAACGCTGTCCTCCGGCAGTGGGTCGCCGTCGGCCCGTGCGTGATAGCGGCCGCCCTCGCCAAGGCCCGGATGGGCCAGCGAACGGCCCTCGCCGGCTTTGGCGTAGCCCTCGTATACCTCGGTCTCCATGTGAACGCTCTCCGGCGCGATCTCGATCTGCTCGGCATCCGCCACGCGAAGCGTCAGCTCATAGCCGTGGATGCGAAACTCCATCGGGTCGCCCATGGGGGCGAATTTCTCCAGCGTCATTTCTGCGCCGGGGATGACGCCCATATCCAGAAAATGCTGGCGCAGCGCGCCCTCGCCGCCCACGGCGGAAACGATGGCGGACTGGCCGATTTGAAGCTGCTTTAGATTCATATATATGTCCTCTCTTGCCGCCGGTGCGGCGGCTGAGTTCAGTGTAAAACGCGAAAGGCGCTTCGTCAATACAAAAAGATGAAAAAGGACGTCGCATCTGTGGCGGGCATGGTCTTGAAAAGCGGGGCATGGTGCGGTATAATGACTCTATCTGACGATAAAGGAACGAGGCACGAAAAATGGAAAAAACACTCTCTTCCATGGTCGAATACCCCTTTGACCCGAAGCTTCTCATGCGCAAGCGCAAGGCCATCCGCCGCGAGCTTCTGGAAAAGGGCAATTTTACGGAAAAACACATCGCCGTGCTCGGCGGCTCCACCACGCACGATATTATCGATATGCTGGAGCTTTTTCTGCTCGGGCAGGGGATAAAGCCCACGTTTTACGAATCGGAATACGGCCAGTATTTCGAGGACGCGGTGTTTGAAAATGAGATGCTTGCGGCCTTCGCGCCGGATGTGATCTTTGTGCATACATCAAACCGCAACATCACCGCCTGGCCCGAGCCCGGCGACGATGCATCGGCGGTGCAGGCAAAGCTGGACGGCCAGCTCGGCCACTTCGAGGCCGTTTGGAACGCGCTTTCCGCGCGCTACCGCTGCCCGATCATCCAGAATAACTTCGAGTATCCCTTCTTCCGCCTGATGGGAAACCGCGACGCGTTCGATCACCGCGGGCGGGTCAATTTCGTCACGCGGCTGAATCTGCGGCTGTATGAATACGCCGAGAGCCACGAGAATTTCTACATCAACGACATCAACTACCAGTCCGCCGATTTTGGTCTGCGGGAGTGGAGCGATCCGTTTTACTGGCACATGTACAAATACGCGCTGTGCCTCGACGCGATCCCCACGCTGGCGTTCAATGTGGCGAACATCGTAAAGAGCCTGTTCGGCAAAAACAAAAAAGCGCTGGCGCTCGATCTGGACAACACCCTTTGGGGCGGCGTTGTGGGCGACGACGGCGTGGAGGGCATCGAGATCGGTCAAGACACCTCCATGGGACAGGTGTATGCCGAGTTCCAAAGCTATCTCAAGGCGCTCAAGGGCCAGGGCATCCTGCTCAACATCGTTTCCAAAAACGAGCATGAAAACGCCATGGCGGGCCTTGGCCATCCGCAGATGGTGCTCAAGGCCGAGGACTTCATCTCCATCAAGGCCAACTGGGAGCCGAAAAGCGCCAACATCGTGCAGATGGCCGGGGAGCTCACGCTGCTGCCGGAGAGCTTTGTGTTTGCCGACGACAACCCCGCCGAGCGGGAGATCGTGCGCCAGCAGGTGCCGGGCGTGGGCATTCCCGTGATGGACAAAGTGGAGCATTACATCACGGCCATCGACCGCGCGGGCTACTTTGAAACCACCGCCTTTTCCGCGGACGATCTCAAGCGCAGCGATATGTACAAGGAAAATGTCCGCCGGGCCGAGCTGCAAAGCTCGTTTGCCGACTACGCCGAGTATCTGCGCTCGCTGGACATGACGGCGGAGATCGCGTCGTTTACGCCGGTGTATATGGCGCGCATCGCCCAGCTTACGAACAAATCCAACCAATATAACCTCACCACCCGCCGCTGCACGCAGGAGGAAGTGGAGGCCATGGCCGAAAGCGACGAATACATCACGCTCTACGGCAAGCTCACCGACTGCTTCGGCGATAACGGCGTGGTGGCCATCACAGCCGGCAAGATCGAGGACGACGTGTGCGACATCATCCTGTGGCTGATGAGCTGCCGCGTGCTCAAGCGCGACATGGAATACGCCATGATGGACGAGCTTGTGCGCCGGTGCCGCGCGCGCGGCGTGAAGACCCTGCGCGGGTTTTATTATCCCACGGCGAAA
>CAYROZ010000182.1:0-3409 GCA_964426125.1 uncultured Oscillospiraceae bacterium | reverse complement strand
TGGGCGCGAGCGACAGACAGAGAACAAAAGCGAGAAGCAGGGATAAATAGCGTTTTCTCATGATATATCCTCCTTTTGAGGCAGACGGCAGCGCCGTCCGTTTTTACATTTTTCGGGCAACCCCCAAATATCCAAGACGAATCCAGCGAAGCGATTCGGCTTGGAAGAGGAGGCGCAGCGAAGCGATAAAGCTTTCGCGTTCACGCGGAAGCGGTTGAGCGCAGCTTGTGCCGACGAGACTGAGGGATTGACGGATGAAAGCCAAGCCAACTGTAGAACGTCAATCCCCCCTGAAATGCTAACGCATTTCTGTCCCCCCTTTACACAAGGGGGGCTTTGGGCTTGGCAATCATCCAAGCGTACTTGACAAAATCTACTTATACACATACAAAATGTCACAGATCATACGCACGCGCAAGAGAGAATATGAAATTTAATATTGTGTCCGCTCTTGACATTCGGATTGTTCCAAGGTTTATTATAGGCTTATAAAATAATCTGACTGTGGCTCTTTCCGGCCAGAAAAAGGAGAAGCGATACCATCATGGAATGCAGAAACGTTGTCATTGTGGACGCCTGCCGCACGGCGGTGGGCAAAATGGGCGGCGCGGCGAAGCCCCTGTCCGCGCTGGATATGGCCTGCGCCACCATCCGCGGCAATCTGGACCGCAGCGGCATCGACCCCGCCGAGATCGATGAGGTCATTCTGGGCCAGTGCCGCCAGACCTCGGACGAGCCGAACATCGCCCGTGTGGCCGCGCTGAAGGCCGGTATTCCCGAGGCGTGCCCCGCCTATACCGTGATGCGCCAGTGCGCCAGCGGCATGACCGCCGTGCAGAACGCCGTGATGAGCATCATGGCGGGCGTGAACGACTGCGTGATCGCGGGCGGCACGGAGAGTATGTCAAACGCCGTGTTTTATGTGCGCAATGCCCGCTGGGGTGTTGGCACCGGCACAACGGAATTTGTGGACGCGCTGACGGAGGGCCAGTTCAAAAGCCAGCCGGAGGAGACCTATGGCCGCTATAACATGGGCGCGACGGCCGAGCGCGTGGCCATGGAGCTTGGCATCACGCGCGAGGAGCAGGATGCCTTTTCGCTCGAGAGCCAGCGCCGCGCCATCGCCGCGGTGGATTCCGGCCGCTTTAAGGATGAGATCGTGCCCGTGGTGGTGCCGCAGGGCCGCAAGAAAGACCCCATCGTGTTCGACACGGACGAGTTCCCCAACCGCTCCACGAACGAGGAGAAGATGGCAAAGCTCAAACCCGTTTTCGCCATCGATGTGCAGGAAGACGGCAAGATGTTCAACTCCAAAACCGCGTCCGGCACCGTGACGGCGGGCTCCTCCTCCGGCCGCAACGACGGCGCTTCGTCCATGCTTCTGATGAGCGAGGACAAGGCCAAGGAACTGGGGCTGAAACCCATGGCGCGCATCATCGGCATGGGCTGCGCGGGCGCCGACCCGCAGCAGATGGGCCTTGGTCCGGTGTACGCGGTGCCGAAGGCGCTGGAATACGCAGGTCTCACCATGGACGACATCCAGCTCATCGAGCTCAACGAAGCCTTTGCCGCGCAGTCCATCGGCTGCATCAAGCTGCTCGGCCTTGAGGACAAGATGGACATCATCAATGTAAACGGCGGCGCCATCGCGCTGGGCCACCCCGTTGGCTCGTCCGGCTGCCGCATCATCGTTACGCTCGTGCACGAGATGAAAAAGCGCGGGCTGAAATACGGTCTTGCCACGCTGTGCATCGCGGGCGGCATGGGCCAGGCGACGGTTATTGAAATGTGCGAATAATTTTGGAATCGAGGAATAAATGTCATGAGTAAATCCAACAAGATCATCATCCAGTGCTGCATCTGCGGCGCAGGCACCAAGAAGTCGCAGGCCCCCACCGTGCCCTACACGCCCGAGGAGATCGCGCGCGAGGTCGTGGCCGTGGCCAAGGCCGGCGCCTCCATCGCCCACATCCATGTGCGCGAGGACAAGGTCGTCAACGGCGAGATGCAGATCGGCTACAAGTCCATGAGCCTTGCCAAGTTCACCGAAACGGTGGAGCTGTGCCGCAAGTACTGCGCCGAGGCGGGCGTTGACATCATCATCAACCTCACCACCTCCGGCGGCGAATACGAGGACTACAAGCGTCTGCAGCATCTGGGCGCGCTGCGGCCGGAAATGTGCTCGTTTGACCCCAACACCATCAACTGGTCCAACTCCTACATCTTCGAAAACCATCCCCGCTTCCTCAACGAGCTGAGCGAGGAGGTCGTGAAATACGACATCAAGCCCGAGTTTGAAGTGTTTGACACCGGCCATCTCGACTCCGTGATGTACTATGTGGAAAAGCACAACATCCCCAAGCCCCCTCACATCCAGTTCATCATGGGCGTTGGCGGCTCCATGCCCGGCACCACGCAGGCGCTGGCCTATGTGGTCGATCACCTGCCCGAGGGCGCGACCTGGTCGGTGTCCGGCATCGGCAAGGCCCATATGCCCATGCTGCTCGCAGGCCTTTCCATGGGCTGCGACGGTCTGCGCGTGGGTTTGGAAGATAACGTGATGTTCGGCAAGAACCCGGACGGCACCCGCGACATTGCCACGAATGTGCGTCTTGTGGAGCGCGCCGTGACCATGGCGAAGCTGGCCGGACGCGAGATCGCCACGGCGGACGATGCCCGCGCCATTCTCGGCATCACGCGCAACTGCCTGCGCGACGAGACCACCCACCCCGTCGAAGTCGAGGCGTAAACGCAATACAGAAAAAAACCGGAGACGACCGCTTGTGTTGTCTCCGGTTTTGGCATATCCTAAAGAAAAATTTTGCGTTTTGTGTAACCTTTTGGCCTTCCCATTTGTATGATAGGTGAAAAGCTTTTCAAGAGGTACGACCGCCATGTTTCATCCACCCGTTCAGGCGCTGGTAGAGCGCTACAAAAACAATCTTTACGCCGCAGCCTTCAGCGTTTGCCGCCGTCCACAGGACGCGGAGGACGCCGTGCAGGAGACCTTTATCGAATACTGGTCGCGCAGCAAGGATTTTGAAAGTCCGGCGCATCTGCGCGCATGGCTTTTGCGGGTGGCGATCAACAAGGCGAAAAACAAAACCAACAGCTTTTTCCGCAAAAACACCCTGCCGCTCGAGGATTACACGCAAACACTCACCTTCGAAACGCAGGAGGCATCGGAGCTGTTCGAGGCCGTGATGGCGCTGCCGGAGAATTACCGCGTGCCGATCCATCTGTTTTACTACGAGGACTATTCCGTGGCCGAGATCGCGGAGATCCTGCATCTGACGGAGGGCAGCGTGAAGACCCGGCTGTCACGGGGCCGAAAAATTTTGAAAAACACCTTACAGGAGGCATGGGACGATGACGAATAAGGAACGATACAAACAGGCGTTTGCCCCGC
>CAYROZ010000181.1:0-3417 GCA_964426125.1 uncultured Oscillospiraceae bacterium | reverse complement strand
ATTATTGATTTCAAATAAACTTTTCATATTTATCCTTCGTTTTTTTCATTATAATCAAATCCACTCCAGCCCGCAAGATGGCAGTTGGTTTCTTGACAAACGGACATAACGCGCCTATTCTGAAAACATGAAACGTTTTCTTACTTTATTTATTATTGCGCTTTTCTGCCTTTTGACTGCCTGTTCACAGCAGAGCGCAGAGCCCGAACCCACCGCCATGCCGCATTGGGAGCTGATCCCCACACCGACACACGCACCGGTCACGGCCTCAAAGAGCGAAGCAGACGAGGCCGCCCCCGACACGACCACGCCGCTGTTTGAGCTCACGCCCGCGCAGTTCATCGAGCGATACAACGCCGTGTACGAGCGGGAATACGGCTTCACCCCGCTGCGGCCGCTGGACGGCTGGGACGCGCTGACGCCGCAGGGCGAGCTGCATCTATGGCGCTTTGTGAGCGAGGTGAACCTGAGCGCAGAACCAGCGCTGCTTCTCTGGGCCGTGGAGGAATCCGCCCCCATCGAGCGGCTGTGTCTGGATTTTTCCGACCATGGCTACACGGAGGAAAACCGCACGCGCTATGAGAAGCTGTGTCTTTGCGCGATGGAAAGCGCGGGACTGACTTCGGACGAAGCCAAAACGCTGTTCGACACACTCTTTGCCCTTGCCATGGACGAGGAGTATATGTCCGGCGATTACGACGCACCGGATATAAAAACGCTGTACCACAACAGCATGATCGGCCTGTTTCCGTGGTACAGCGAAGGAGTTGCGCATATGGATATGATACCCGTAACGCCGGAAAAACTCGACTCACTCGCGCAAAGCGGTGCGGAGCTGATCGACTTCAGGGCCTCCGGCGTCTGAGGGCGTTTACACCGATTCGGCGGCTTTTTCGGCTCTCTTGCTCTGCTTGTGCAAAATGGGCGAAACGCGCTTATACACAAGGAAGGTGATAACGCCGTTGAGCGCCGCCTTGCCGAGATTGAACAGCAGGATGTACGGCATGAGGGCCATGACCGTGGCCGTGGTGTCCGCGTTGACCGCACCCATCATGAAATACGGTGTGACCACAAGATTGGCCCCGAACATGGTGAGCACCATGGCTGCCGTGCCGCAGGCGATGGCGATGCCGGCGGTCTTCTTGGTTTTTCTGTGCGTATAGATAAGGGCCGAAACGAGCGTATAGACGCCAGTGGCCAGAACGTGCATGATGATGCCGTAGATGCCGCTTTGAGCGCTGACGGTGAGGCCCTGAATGATCGAGGCGACCGCCGTGACAACGAGGCCTGCCGCCGGACCGAACGCAAAGCCGCTGATCAAAATGGGGATGTCCGCAGGGTCATATTCCAAAAAGGAGATCGGCGCAGGCATCGGGATATGGATGATCGCCACCAGCACGACGGACAGCGCCGCCAGAACCGCCATGGACGTGATTTTTCTTGTGTTCATACTGATCCTCCTGTAAAATGAAAAAAGCACCCGGAATCCTTCCGGGCGCAAGCAGCATAAAGCGGCACAAATACCGCCGCCTTCTTCCATCCAGACTGTCACTGTCGGCGCCGTAGTTTCAACGGCTCAGCGCTTTCGCGCTCGCGGGCTTTACCGCCGGTGGGGACTTTCACCCCGCCCTGAAGACAACGCCATTATAACACATACCGCCTATATTGCAACAGAAATTTCAGAAACGGAGCATTTGCATGGAAAAGATCGTCAAAGCCTGCACCTTCACCGGCCACCGCGCCGAAAAGCTCCCCTGGGGCTACGATGAGTCTGACCCGCGCTGCATACAGCTGAAGGAGCAGCTGCGGGACGTTGTCCGCTCGCTGTATGACAGCGGCTGCCGCCATTTTCTCTGCGGCATGGCCACCGGCTGCGACCTGTATTTCGGCGAGGCCGTGGCGGCGCTTCGGGAGGAAAAGCCGGACATCACGCTCGAAGCCGCCATTCCCTACGAAGGACAGGCCAATCAATGGTCGCCCAGCGCGCGCCGGCGCTATTTCCGTCTGGCCGAACAGTGCGATATCCAAACCATTCTGCACCACAGCTACACGCCGGACTGTATGATGGACCGCAATCGTTACATGGTCGACCACGCGGACGTGCTCGTGGCCGCCTACAGCGGCGAAGCGGGCGGCACGCGCGCCACGATGCTGTATGCCATGCGGCAGGGCAAACAGATCATTGAGCTTGCAATATAGGCTAAATACGCCTATATATCGCGTTTTTCCCTTTATCTGGACCATTTCAACAAAAATACATTGCAAAAAGTACAAAATATTGATTGAAATCTTCCCGTCTTAGTGCTATATTTACATTGTTATTTTATCTGCATAGCGAATGCGGATACATCCTGTCAGAAACAGCGAGGTGATCTTATGGGTGAAAAAGGCACACCCCTGATCGAGTTGAAGCACATCACCAAAACCTTCCCCGGCGTTATTGCCCTGTCGGACGTAAGCTTTGATGTTTACCCCGGCGAGGTCCATGCGCTGTGCGGCGAAAACGGCGCGGGCAAATCCACGCTGATCAAGGTCATAACCGGTGCCCACGCGGCAGACAGCGGCGAGATCCTTGTCAACGGCAGCCCCGTCCACTTCGCGTCCACAGCGGAGGCTATGCAGCACAGCATCGCCTGCATCTATCAGGAGCTGACGATCGCGCCGCAGCTGGACATTGCCAAGAACGTGTTTCTGGGCAATCTGCCGCGCACCAGCGGCGATTTCCTTGATCTGAAAAAGCTCTACCATGACACCGAGGAGATCCTCAACGACTACATAGGGCTGCACCTCGACCCGCATATGCCCGCCGGCGACCTTTCCGTCGGCCAGCAGCAGATGATCGAGATCGGCCGCGCGCTCACCCGCCGCGCCAAACTCATCATCATGGACGAGCCGACCTCCTCCCTGTCCGAGGCGGAAACGGAAACGCTGTTCAAGCTCATCAAAATGCTGCGCGACGATAACGTCGCCATCGTTTACATCAGCCACAAGCTCGACGAGGTCATGGAGCTGGCCGACCGCATCACCGTCATCCGCGACGGCCAGAACATCGTCAGCCGCAACAAAGAGGAATTCACGCAGGAGCAGCTCGTGGCCAGTATGATCGGCCGTCCGCTGGAAAACCTCTATCTGAAAGAGCCCGCGGAGATCACGGACACCATGCTCGAGGTGAAAAACCTCACGCGCAAGGGCGTTTTCGAGGACATCTCCTTCTCCGTCCGCAAGGGCGAAGTCGTGGGCTTTTTCGGTCTGGTCGGCGCAGGACGCAGCGAGATCATGCGCGCCGTGTTCGGCGTGGACAAATACGACAGCGGCGAGGTGGTCGTAAACGGCGAAACGCTTCGCGGCGGCGACCCGGCCAAAGCCATCCGGGCCGGCATCGGCTTCTGCACGGAAGACCGCAAGCAGGAAGGTCTG
>CAYROZ010000180.1:0-3427 GCA_964426125.1 uncultured Oscillospiraceae bacterium | reverse complement strand
GCTGTGCCCGTCATCACAAAGCCTGCGGCGGTAAACGACATCGGCGGCGATGTGCAGAGATTGTTCACCCTCACGGCGAACGCCCGTGATTTTTACGCGCTGGGCTATGAAGGTCTGGCGCAACGCTCCGGCGGCACGGACTGGAAGTGCGGCCCCGCGATGATCTGATATGGAAGAAAAACTGATGGAGATCGCCCGCCGCTATGAGCTGATCACGGCGCGGCTTGAATTGCCGGAAACGTATAACGATCCGGTCTTATATACTGCCCTTGCGCGCGAGCAGAAGGAGCTGGGGCCCATTGTGGAGGCGTGGGATGCCCTGCAGGGGGCCAAAAATGCGGCGGCGGAGGCACAGGAACTGCTGGATGCCGAGAGCGACCCGGAGCTTCGCGCTCTGGCCAAGGAGGAACTGGCCGAGGCGGGCACGCGCATCCCGGCGCTGGAGGATAACATCCGTCTGCTGCTGCTTCCGGCCGACCCGGACGATGGCCGAAGCGTCATTGTGGAGATCCGCGCGGGCGTGGGCGGGGAGGAATCGGCGCTGTTTGCCGCCGACCTGTACCGGATGTATTCGCTTTATGCGGAAAGCCGGCGCTGGAGCGTGGAGCTTGCGAATGTCAGCGAGACCGATCTTGGCGGCTTTCGTGAGATCAGCTTCATCGTGGATGCGCCGGGGGCGTATGCGCGGCTGAAATTTGAAAGCGGTGTGCACCGCGTGCAGCGCGTGCCGGAAACGGAGGTGCAGGGCCGCGTGCATACCTCCACGGCCACGGTGGCCGTGCTGCCAAAGCTGTCGGAGCAGGAGTTTGAGCTGAATTTGGACGATGTGCGCATCGATGTGTTCCGCTCGTCCGGCGCGGGCGGGCAGAAGGTGAACAAAACTTCCTCGGCCATCCGCGTGACCCATATCCCCACGAACACCGTCGTGGAGTGTCAGGACGAGCGCAGCCAGTATAAAAACAAGGCGCGCGCGCTGTCCATTCTGGCCAGCCGTCTGGCCGAGGCGGAACGCGAAAAGCGCGATGCCGCCGTGGGCGCCGAGCGCCGCAGCCAGATCGGCAGCGGGATGCGAAACGAGCGCATCCGCACCTATAACTTTCCGCAAAACCGCGTCACCGATCATCGCATCGGGCTGACGCTTTACCGCCTTGACGCCGTGATGAACGGCCAGCTGGACGCGCTGATCGACCCGCTGGTCACGGCGGAACGGGCGGAAAAACTGAAAAACGGCGAAGGACTATGAAAACAAAGATCATCACAAACGATATCGAAGCGGCATCTGCCGTCATTCGAGCGGGCGGCCTGTGCGCCGTGCCGACGGAAACGGTTTATGGCCTTGCGGCAAACGGGCTGGATGAAGCCGCAGTGCAGAAAATTTACGAGGTCAAGGGCCGCCCGGCGGTCAAGCCCCTGAGTCTGATGGTGCCGGATGCGGACGCGCTTCGGAAATACGGCGCGGATGTGCCGCCGTGCGCGTACACACTGGCGGAGGCCTTCTGGCCGGGCCCGCTGACCATTGTGGTCAAGGCCGCGCCCTGTGTGCCGAAGCTTGTCACGGCGGGGGGCGACACCGTTGGCCTGCGCTGCCCACAGCAGACGCAGACACAGGCGCTGCTGCGCGCGTGCGCTCTGCCGCTTGCGGCCCCCTCGGCCAATCCCTCCGGCGCTTCCAGTCCCAAAACGGCGGGGGAAGTGCTCGGTTATTTTGAGGATAAGATCGACGCCGTGATCGATGGCGGCGCGTGCGGTCTCGGGCGCGAGAGCACGATCATTGCGCTTTCGGGCGCGGGCTATGAGCTTTTGCGCGCCGGGGCGCTCGATATAAGCGCGATACGCCACGCGCTCATGCGCTCGATCAAAATCATCGGCGTGACGGGCGGCTCCGGCACGGGCAAGACCACGGCGCTCGAGGCCCTGCGCGATCTCGGCGCGCTGGTGATCGATGCCGACGCGCTGTATCATGAGCTGTGCGCATCGTGTAAGCCCATGCTCGATGAGATCGAAGCGCTGTTTCCCGGCGTGGTGGAAGATGGCGTGCTCCAGCGCAAAAAGCTCGGCGCGATCGTGTTTTCCGATGGCGAAAAGCTTGCCGCGCTGCAATCGATCACGGATCGCTACATAAACGACGCCATTGACGAGCGTCTGGCCCAGCACGCCGCCGCCGGCGGGCGATACGCCGCCGTGGATGCCATCGACATCATCGGCACGCCCCTGCAGGCGTATTTCTGCGCCACGGTGGGCATCACCGCGCCGGTGGAGACCCGCTGCGAGCGCATCATGGCGCGCGAGGGCATAGACCGCGAGTACGCGATGCTGCGCATCCGGGCGCAAAAGCCGGACGCGTTTTTTGAGCAAAACTGCACCGTTTGCGTCCGAAACGACGGCACAAAGGCGCAGTTTGCGGACAAATGCAAAAAAATTTTCACCGATATACTGGAGGTATAAATCATGGATGAACTGAAAGAAAAGCTTTTCTACCAGCAGAAAAACGGCTACGACGTGATGAGCGTGGAAGAACGCAAGCTCTGCGAGGAATACTGCCAGGGCTATATGCGCTACCTTGACACCGCGCGCACCGAGCGCGAGGCCGTGGCGGAGGCCATCGCTCTGGCGGAGGCCAGGGGCTTCGAGCCGCTGGATGAGTCCATGTGCACCATCGCGCCGGGCCAGAAGGTTTATTATAACAACCGCGGCAAAAGCCTCATTCTCGCCGTTGGCGGCAAGCAGCCCATGTCGGCCGGCTGCGTGATCGGCGCGGCGCACGTGGACGCGCCCCGGCTCGATCTCAAGCAGATTCCGCTGTATGAGGACTCCGAGCTTTGCTACTTCCGCACGCACTATTACGGCGGCATCAAAAAATACCAGTGGACGGCCATCCCCCTCGAGCTGCACGGCCGCGTGATGCTCGCTGACGGCACGGGCGTGGATGTGGTCATTGGCCGCGACGCGGACGATCCCCAGTTTGTCATCACCGACCTTCTGCCGCACCTGGCCGCCGACCAGATGCAGAAAAAGCTCTCCGAGGGCATCGAGGGCGAAAAGCTCAATCTGCTCATCGGCTCCGTGCCCTACGCCGGGGAGGGCAGCGACCGCGTGCGTCTGGCTGTGCTGAGCATCCTGAACGAAAAATACGGTCTGACGGAAACCGATCTCGTTTCCGCCGAGCTTGAAGTCGTGCCGGCCTTCCCCGTGCGCGAGATCGGCCTTGACCGCTCGCTCATCGGCGGCTATGGCCAGGACGACCGCGTGTGCGCCTATGCCGAGCTTGCTGCCATTTTGGAGCTGGACGAGCCCGAGCGCACCGCCGTTTGCATCCTCGCGGATAAGGAGGAGATCGGCTCCTATGGCGTGACGGGTATGACCAGTCAGGCGTTTGAGTGGTTCATGGGCCGTCTGTGCGGCGGCTGCTGCGGCGTGACGGAGTGCT
>CAYROZ010000179.1:0-3506 GCA_964426125.1 uncultured Oscillospiraceae bacterium | reverse complement strand
CCGCTATATCTTCTGGCGCATCCGGATGCCGGCCTGCCGGCAGGGAATTTTGGCCGGAACGGTGCTGGCCTTTGCGCGCGCGCTGGGCGAATACGGCGCAACGAGCATGATCGCGGGCTATACCCCCGGCCGCACGGCCACGATATCCACCACGGTCTATCAGCTTTGGCGCACGGATAACGATGCGCTGGCGCTGCGATGGGTGATGGTCAATCTCGCCATTTCGGCGGTGGTGCTGCTGGCGGTAAATATGCTCGAGCGGCGGCAGAAGCAGCCGGCGAAGGGAGGCGCGTGATATGTCGCTGATCGTGGACATTGAAAAGCGTCTGGGCGCGTTTTCGCTGAAGGTCGCCTTTGAGGCGGAAAATGAGGTCATGGCGCTGCTGGGTGCGTCCGGCAGCGGCAAGAGCATGACGCTCAAATGCATCGCCGGTGTGGAAAAACCCGATCGCGGGCATATTGAGCTGGGCGGCGTGACGCTGTTTGACTCGGAAAAGCACATCGATCTGCCGCCGCAGAAGCGGCGCGTGGGGCTGATGTTTCAAAATTATGCGCTGTTTCCCAACATGACCGTGCGGCAGAATATTCTGGCCGGAGCGCATGGCGAGCCCGACCGCGCCCGCCGCGCCAAAAAGGCCGCGGAGCTCATGGAGCGCTTTGGGCTGACAGAGCATGAAAACCATTATCCCGCCCAGCTTTCCGGCGGCCAGCAGCAGCGAACGGCGCTGGCGCGTATGCTGGCTTCGGAGCCGGAGCTTATGCTGCTCGACGAGCCGTTTTCGGCGCTGGACAGCCATCTGCGCTTCCGCCTCGAGCGGGAGATGGAACCGGTGATGCGCGATTTTGCAAAGCCTGTGCTGCTTGTGTCGCACGACCGGGACGAGGTGTTCCGGCTGGCCGGGCGCATCGCCATTGTGGAAAACGGGCGCATCGAGGCCATGGGCCCGAAGCACGATATCTTCCGCGACCCGCACACGGTGGCCGGGGCCCGGCTGACGGGCTGCAAGTTTATCTCCCGCGCCGAAGTGCGCGGCGCGCGGGAGCTTTACGCCGCCGATTGGGCCCTGCCGCTGCGGCTTGACCGCGCTGTGGCCGGCTGCACGGCGGTGGGGATGCGGATGCATTCCGTGCGCTATGGCGAGGGGGAGAACACGGTTCGCTGCGAGGTGGCGGGCGTGATCGAAAATCCCTTTGATTATACGATTTTATTGCGCCCGGTCGGGTCGCCGCAGGCCGTGCCCTTTGGCTGGACGGCGGAAAAGGACGAGTGGCGGGCGCTGGAAAATAAACAGGAGCTCACGGTACACATGCCGATGGCGAGCTTGCTGCTGCTGCGAGGTGAGGAAGATGGTCGCTGAGATGGAATTTGAAACGGCGCGGGCGCTTTTGTGCGCGCGGACCGAGCCGGTGGAAACGGAGCGCGTGGCGCTGGAGGAGGCCTATGGCCGCGTGCTGGCCGCGCCGCTTTGTGCGGCGGAGAATGTGCCGGCGTTTGACCGCTCGCCCTACGATGGCTATGCCCTGCGCGCGGCGGACATCGCCTCGGCCGGGCGGGAGACACCCGTTACGCTCCGCATTTTGGAGGAGATCGCCGCCGGGGCTGTCAGCCACCTGCCGGTCACGGAGGGCACCTGCGTGAAGATACTCACGGGCGCGCCCATCCCGCCGGGGGCCGACTGCGTGGAGATGTATGAAAAGACGGCCTTTACCGCCGAAACGGCCACGTTTTTCGCGCCGCGGCGCGCGGGCGAGAATATCATCCGCACCGGCGAGGACGTTCGCGCGGGCGCGGTTTTGGCGTCGGCGGGCAGTGTGATCGATGCGGGCCTGGCCGGAACGCTGGCCGCGCAGGGCTGCGGCGCGCCGCTGGTTTATAAAAGGCCGCGCGTGGCGCTCCTTTCCACGGGCAGCGAGCTGGTGGAGGCGGACGAGAAGCCGGGGACGGGCAAAATTCGCAATTCCAGCCGCTATATGCTCTCGGCGGCGCTGGCGGCGCTTGGCTGCGAGGCGGTGTATTACGGCATCGCCGGCGACAGCGAATCGGAGATCGCCGCGCGGCTTGACCGGGCGCTGAACGAGTGCGACGCGGCGGTCACCACCGGCGGCGTGTCCGTGGGCGACTACGACAAAACCCCGGCGGCCATGGAGCGCGCGGGCTGCGAGATACTCACGCGCGGCGTGGCGCTCAAGCCCGGCGGGGCCTGCTGCTATGGTTTGCGCGATGGAAAGCCGGTGGCGGCGCTCAGCGGCAATCCCGCCTCGGCCATGACAAATTTCCATGCCATCGCCGCAAGCGCTCTGCGCAGGTTGGCGGGGCGGGGCGACTATGAACCGCGCGCCGTCACGGTCACGCTGGCGGCGGATTTTCAAAAGAAAAGCCCCCTGACGCGCCTTGTGCGCGGCTCGCTGGAACTGGGCGACGGCCGGGTGCTGCTGCGTCCGGCGGACAATCAGGGCAATGGAGCCGTCAGCTCGCTGATCGGCGCGCAGGTCATGGCGGTCATCCCCGCCGGAAGCGGTGCGCTCGCGGCGGGCACGAAGCTGAAAGGATTTTTGCTGTGAAGAAGATCGATGTTGAAAAAGCGGTCGGCATGACGCTGTGCCACGACATAACCGCCATGCGCGATGGCTTCAAGGGCGCGGCCTTCCGCCGCGGCCATGTGATCGAGGCGGCGGATGTTCCCGCGCTGCTCGATCTGGGCAAGCGCCACATCTTCGTGTGGGAAGAAGGCGCGGGCGAGATACACGAGGAGGATGCCGCGCGGCGTATGGCGGCCATGGCGCCGGTCGAGGGTGCGCATTACGAGGGCCCGAGCGAGGGAAAGGTGCTGCTGCGCGCGGATGCGCAGGGGCTTTGGCGCGTGGACACGGCGCTGCTCGAGCAGATCAATTCCATCGGCGACATCACCATCTGCACGCTGCCGGATCACTATCCGGCCCAGCCCGGCGCACGGTTGGCGTCCATGCGCATCGTGCCGCTCGTCACACAGGAGGAGCAGATCGTTGAGGCCGAACGCCTTTGCGCGGGGAGACCGCTGCTGCGGCTGCTGCCGTATAGACCCCTTCGCGTCGGCATCGTGATCACGGGCTCGGAGGTGTATTCCGGGCGCATCAAGGATAAGTTTGAGCCGGTTTTGCGCGCAAAGCTTGGGAAATATCCGGGCGAGATACTGGGTGTGACTGTCTGCGACGATGAGCTTGACATGATCGTGGACGCCGCGCGGGCCTTTCTGGATGCGGGGGCGCAGCTGCTCATCTTCACGGGCGGCATGAGCGTGGACCCCGATGACCTCACGCCCACGGCCATCCGCCGTCTCGGCGCGGAGATCATAAGCCATGGAATGCCCGCCCAGCCGGGGAATATGACGCTGGTGGGATATCTCGGCGATGTGCCGATGCTGGGCGTGCCGGGCGCGGCCATCAGTATGCCGACGACCATGCTGGATGTGCTGCTGCCGGCGATTTATGCCGCCGAGCGCATCACAAAGCGCGATCTGGTGCGCCTT
>CAYROZ010000178.1:0-3541 GCA_964426125.1 uncultured Oscillospiraceae bacterium | reverse complement strand
CATTACAACCTTCAATGCCAACTTCCGCATTAACGGCGGCAAGACGGCGGCTGATGGACAGCGCAATATGCCAGCTGCGGCCCGGCTATGCGGCGATCCTTTCCGATTTTAACCGGCTTTACGAAAACAAAACGCGCATTTTGCGCGACTGGCGCGATAAGCCCAGTCTGCTTTCCACGCTGGACGAGTTTTCCGACGGTCTGGCCCGCTGCTCGGCGCGGCTGATACGCTACAGGGCCAGCTTTGTGCAGCGGCTGAACGAGGCCGCCGGGCCCATCCACCGCGAGTTTTCCGGCGGCGGCGAGGAGCTGGCGCTGGAGTATAAGACCGTGTCCACCGTGACCGACCCCACGGCGAGCGTGGAAAACATCTACTACCAGATCTGCGCCCATCAGGAGGCGCACCGCCAGGCGGAGCTGGACGCGGGACTATGTCTCACCGGCGCGCACAAGGACGACATGGAGATATCCGTCAACGGCCGCGCGGCCAAATCCTTTGCCTCGCAGGGCCAGACGCGCACGGCGGCGCTTTCCATAAAGCTTGGCGAGCGGGAGATGTTTCTGGCGGAAACGGGCGAATACCCGGTGCTGCTGCTCGACGATGTGCTGTCCGAGCTGGACGAGCGGCGGCAGAGCTTTGTTTTAAACCGCATCGGCGGCGGGCAGACGCTCATCTCCTGCTGCGAGGACGATAACATAGCAAACCGCACGGGCGGGCGCGTTTTGAGCGTGATGGCCGGAAGGGTGCGGGAGGCAACATGAAAAACTGGATCTATCTCGGCGGCGAGGCCGCCTATGAAACGAAGGATATCGTGGCGATCTTCGATCTGGACAACACCAGTTGGGCGGTCGACACGCGCAAATTTTTGAATTTTAACGAAAAGCAGGGACGCGTTTTAAACGCGGCGGAGGATCTTCCAAAGGCCTTCGCCGTTTGTACGGATGGAACCGTGGTCCTTGCGCAGCCGAATTCGGCGATTCTGGCAAAACGATGGGAGAGCAGTCAATGAGCAATGATATCAACGAAAAAGTGACACAGGAATACGACGCATCAAAAATCCAGGTGCTCGAGGGACTGGAAGCCGTCCGGATGCGTCCGGGCATGTACATCGGCTCCACGTCCGCCTCGGGCCTGCATCATCTGGTTTATGAGATCGTGGACAACGCCATCGACGAGGCGCTGGCCGGCTATTGCGACCATATCCGCGTCACGATCGAAAAAGGCGACGTGATCCGCGTGGAAGATAACGGCCGCGGCATCCCCGTGGACATTCAGGAGCAGACCGGCAAGCCCGCGCTGGAGGTCGTTTACACCGTTCTGCACGCCGGCGGCAAGTTCGGCGGCGGCGGATACAAGGTCTCCGGCGGTCTGCACGGCGTGGGCGCCTCGGTGGTGAACGCGCTGTCCGACTGGCTGGAGGTCGATGTCCATAAAAATGGCAATATCTACCATATGGAGTTCTCCCGCGGCAATAAGACCAAGGACATGGCCATCATCGGCACGACCGACCACACCGGCACCATCGTGCGCTTCCATCCCGACCCGGAGATGTTTGAGGAGACGGTGTATGACTATGAAACGCTGCACCGCCGTATGCGCGAGCAGGCGTTTTTGAACGCGGGACTGCGCATTTCCACGGAGGATCTGCGCGGCGAGGAGCGCATTTTCGACGAAATGTATTACGAAGGCGGCATCCGTGAGTTCGTCACCTTCATCAATCAGGGCAAAACCGCCGTGCATGAGGGCGTTATCTACATGAGCGGCGACCGCTCCGACGCCACGGCCGAGATCGCCATGCAGTATAACGACAGCTACAGCGAGATCATGGTGTCGTTTGCCAACAACATCCACACGCCGGAAGGCGGTATGCACGAAACCGGCTTCAAGGCCGCGCTGACCCGCGCGCTGAACGCCTACGGCCATGAAAAGAAGATACTCAAAGAGGACGAAAACCTCTCCGGCGACGACTGCCGCGAGGGACTGACGGCCATCATCAGCGTGAAGCTTGAAAACCCGCAGTTTGAAGGCCAGACCAAGGCCAAGCTCGGCAACTCCGAAATGCGCACGCTGGTCGATTCCGTGGTTTCGGCGGGCCTTGAGCAGTTTTTGGAGGAAAACCCCGCCGTTGGCAAGGCCATTTTGGAAAAGGCCATGACGGCCAGCCGTGCCCGCGAGGCCGCGCGCCGCGCCCGCGAATCCGTGCGGCGCAAAACAGGTCTCGAATCCGGCCAGATGCCCGATAAGCTGCAGGACTGCAACGAGCGCGACCCGGCGCTGTGCGAAATTTACATCGTGGAGGGCGACTCCGCCGCAGGCTCCGCCATTCAGGGCCGCGATTCCCGCTTCCAGGCCATTTTGGCCATGTGGGGCAAGATGCTCAACGTGGAAAAAGCGCGTGCCGATAAAATTTACGGCAACGATAAGCTCTATCCCATGATCCTCGCGCTGGGCGCGGGCATCGGCGAGGAGTTCAACATCGAAAAGCTGCGCTACCACAAGATCATCATCATGGCCGATGCCGACGTGGACGGCAGCCACATCCGCACCCTGCTGCTCACGTTCTTCTTCCGCTATATGCGGCCGCTCATTGAGCATGGCTATGTTTATTCCGCCGTGCCGCCGCTTTATAAGCTCACGCGCGGCAAGACCACCCGCGTGGCCTATTCCGACCCCGAGCGTGACCGTATTTCCGCCGAAATGCGCGCGGATAACCCCAACGCCAAGGTGGACATCGCCCGCTTCAAGGGCCTGGGCGAAATGGACCCGCACGAGCTGTGGGAGACCACCATGGACCCCGAAAAACGCACCCTGCGCCGCATCACGCTGGACGACGCGGTGGCCGCCGATAAGGTCTTCACCGTGCTCATGGGCGAGGAAGTTGAGCCCCGCCGCGAGTGGATCGAAACGAACGCGCAGTACGTCGTGAACCTCGACATTTAAGAAAGGAGATGATCGAAAATGGCTCACAACCGCGACTATAAGCCCGAGGACATCGCGTTCCCGAATCAGATCATCACCGAATCGGATCTGGTCGGGGAAATGCAGAACAGCTACATCGACTATGCCATGTCCGTCATTGTTGGACGTGCGCTGCCCGATGTGCGCGACGGTCTGAAACCCGTGCACCGGCGCATTCTTTACGCCATGTACGAGGATAATCTCACCCACGATAAGCCCTTCCGCAAGTGCGCCACCGCCGTTGGCGACGTGCTGGGCCGCTATCACCCCCACGGCGACACCTCCGTTTACGACGCGCTGGTGCGTCTGGCGCAGGATTTCTCCATGCGCTACCCCGTGATCGAGGGCCACGGCAACTTCGGCTCCGTGGACGGCGACCCCCCGGCCGCCTACCGATACACGGAGGCCCGCATGGCCCGCATGGCGGACGAAATGCTGCGGGACATCGACAAGGAAACCGTGGACTTCCTGCCGAACTTCGACGAAACGCGCAAGGAGCCGCAGGTGCTGCCCAGCCGCTTCCCGAATCTGCTGGTAAACGGCTCGTCCGGCATCGCCGTCGGCATGGCCACCAACATCCCGC
>CAYROZ010000177.1:0-3561 GCA_964426125.1 uncultured Oscillospiraceae bacterium | reverse complement strand
CCCATGCCGAGCAGATTTTCAAACAGCGACAGATGGCCCGAGCTTGAGATGGGCAGAAACTCCGCGACCCCCTGCACAAGGCCCAGAATGATGGCATTGAGTATACTCATTGGCGTTTGCCTCCGTTTTCCAGATCGATGACATATTATATTAACATAATATCCACCGATAGTCAATTTGCGCTTTGCCCATGCAGCCACGCCAGCGCATCGGACAGACCGCCCACCGCGTCGATCAAGCCGCAGGCGACCGCCTCCGCACTGCCGAGGATGGAGCCGACGTCGTTGGCCATTTCGCCGGTGCGCAGCATATAATCGAGCAGCGTCTGCCGTTCGATGCGGCTGTTTTCCGTCACGAAGCGGACGATGCGCTCCTGCGTTTTGGAAAAATACGCCCACGTTTGCTCCACACCGATCACAACGCCGTTTAAGCGCACGGGATGGATGGTCATCGCCGCGGACGGCGAAATGAGACTGCGCCGGGCTGCCACCGCCAGCGGCACGCCGATGGAGTGGCCGCCGCCGAGCACCAGCGAGCAGGTGGGCTTTTTCATCCCGGCGATCAGCTCCGCGATGCCAAGCCCCGCCTCGATATCGCCGCCGACGGTGTTGACCAAAATCAGCAGACCCTTGACCTCCGGGCTTTCCTCCGCCGCGGCCAGCAGAGGCATCACGTGCTCGTATTTGGTGGTTTTTGCGTCGTCGGGCAGCATTTGATGGCCCTCGATCTGGCCGATGATGGTGAGGATCTGGATGCCGCCGGAGGCCGCCGTGCCCTGTTCGCGTATCTCGTTCAAAAAACATCACCCCGTCCAGTTTGCCCGGACGGGGTGGTTTTTATCCCGCATTGCCGCTCAGCGCACGACCGCCTTGATGAAGGGCGCGCGCGCCGGCTCGCTCTGGCCGATGCGGCAGCATTCGCGCAGGGCCTCGGCGGCCTTTTGCGCCGACTGCTCATCCGCCGCATGGATGACAGCAAGGCTCTCGCCCGCCGCCACGCGGTCGCCGACCTTTTTGTTCAGAACCACGCCCACGGAAAGATCGATCTCGCTTTCCTTGGTGGCGCGGCCGCCGCCGAGCGACAGGCAGATGTTGCCCACGCCCAGCGCGTCGATGTGCTCAAGCCAGCCGTCCTGCTGCGCCGGGACCGCAAGCTGCACCGGGGCCGACGGCAAAAGCGAAAGATCGCGCACCGCCGCCGCGTCACCGCCCTGCGCCGTGACAAACTGCTCGAATTTTTCCAGCGCCCGACCCGACGAAACCGCCTCGCGCAGCATCCGCTCCGCCTGCTCCGGCGAATCGGCCAGTCCGCCCGCCGCCAGTATCTCGCTGCCCAGCGCAACACACAGCTGCATCAGATCCTCCGGCCCCTCGCCGCGCAGCGTGCGCACCGCCTCGGCCACCTCCAGCGCGTTGCCTACCGCGCGTCCCAGCGGCTCATCCATGTCGGACACTAGTGCCACGACCTGCTTGCCCGCCGCGCGGCCCACCTGCACCATGCGCGCGGCCAGAGCCTCCGCCTGCTCCTGCGTGTGCATGAACGCGCCGGAGCCGGTTTTCACGTCCAGCACGATCACATCGGCGTTGGCGGCGAGCTTTTTGGACAAAATGGAGCTGACCATCAGCGGCTGGCTGGACACCGTGCCCGTGACATCGCGCAGGGCATAGAGCTTTTTGTCCGCCGGGCACAGATTGCCCGTCTGGCCCACGATGGCAAAACCCACGGAATTGACCGTGTTCACAAACTGCTCGCCCGAAAGCGCCACGGAGAAGCCGGGAATGGCCTCGAGCTTATCGATGGTGCCGCCGGTGTGGCCGAGACCGCGGCCGGACATTTTCGCCATCTTCACGCCGCAGGCCGCCAGCATCGGGCACAGCACCAGACTGGTCTTGTCGCCCACGCCGCCGGTGGAGTGCTTGTCGCCCTTCAGTCCGTCGATGGCGGACAGATCCATCACATCGCCGCTGTCTCGCATGGCGAGCGTGAGATCGAGCGTTTCGCGGTCGGACATATCCTGAAAGCAGATCGCCATCAGCATGGCGGACATCTGGTAGTCCGGTATCCCGCCGTTTGTGTAGCCGTTTATCATCCAGTATATCTCGTCCGTGGAAAGCTCCTCACCGGCACGTTTTTTTAGGATAAGATCGCTCATCCGCATGGCGTTTTTCCCTCTTTCGCTCATCGTTTTTTTGCCATTATACCACAGCGCTCCATGCCTGTAAACGCTTAGAAATAATAGGGTCTGCCGCCCATCCACACCACATGGCGCGGCGGTTTTTCCGGCGGCGGCCCGGCTTCTTCCGGTTTTTGCTCCATCTGCCGCTCCGCCTCCCGCTCGGCGCAGTACTGCACGCCCTCCGGCAGCGCTCGCAGCGTGCGCTCGAGCGTCATGCCGCCGCGGCCATCCGGCTCCGGAATGCCCAGATACACACATCCGCTGCGGCCATAAAGCGAAAGCCGCGCCACGCGGGCAATGTCCTGCATGCGAAGCTGGGCGCGCCACACGCGCCCCTGCGGCGTGAGCGCGAGCTGGCCCACGCATTTTCCGTCTATGTACACCGGCAGCATACATTCTCTCCCCCTTCCGGCCATGACAAAGCCCCCGCTCACATTCTATGAGCGGGGGCCGGAATTTAGGACATATGCAGCCCGAAGCTGACCGCCAGCGCATCGTCCACAAGACCCATCGTGGGGCCGTCCACCTTGCCCATCCGTTCCCGCAGGCGCGATTTGTCCAGCGTGCGCACCTGTTCCAGCAATATCACGCTGTCGCGGGACAGGCCGCTCGACGGCGCAGGGATCTCGATGTGGGTCGGCAGCCGCGCCTTGCCGAGCTGGCTTGTGATGGCCGCGGCGATGACCGTGGGGCTGTGGCGATTGCCGGTGTCGTTCTGGACGATGAGCACGGGGCGTATGCCGCCCTGCTCGCTGCCCACCACCGGGCTGAGATCGGCGTAGTAAATGTCTCCTCGTTTAACGGGGTTTGTCATATATGAGCACCGCTTTCCGTGATTTGCGCCCGCTATATACTATGTACGGACACGCCTTTATTTTCACGCATTGCGGCACGTTTTATACATCCGGAGCCGTTACCCCTTGTAAATGCGCGGCACACGGGGCGAAAGCGCGCAGCAGATCTCATAGTGTATCGTGCCCGCCTTTTCCGCCAGTTCCGCCGCCGGGATGTGCTCGCCGAATATCTCCGCCACGTCACCGGGCTTTACATCCAGTCCCGTCACATCCACCATGCACATATCCATGCAGATGCGGCCGATCTGGCGGCAGCGGTGACCGGCGATGTAAAATTCCAGCTTGTCCGAAAGCACGCGGTGCAGCCCGTCGGCATAGCCGATGGGAACGACCGCCGTCCGCATGGGTGCTTCCGCCGTGAAGGCGCGGCCATAGCTGATGGTATCGCCGGGGAAATGGTCCTCCACGGTGTAAACGCGGCTGTAAAGCGACATGGCCGGCCGCAGCGCAATACCGCCGTGGTCGCTGCCCGGATACAGGCCGTACATGGCCACGCCCGGACGCACCATGTCCAGATAGGTTTCCGGAAAC
>CAYROZ010000176.1:0-3637 GCA_964426125.1 uncultured Oscillospiraceae bacterium | reverse complement strand
CCGCTTTGAAAAAAGCGACATGGCCCCCTTCTGGGCTTCCCTGCCCTTTGAGCCGACGGCGGCCCAGCGCCGCGCCGTAAACGAAGCCGTGGCCGATATGACCGGCGGGCGGCCCATGAACCGCCTGCTGCAGGGCGATGTGGGCAGCGGCAAAACACTGGTGGCGGCGGCACTGATCTGGCTGTGCGCCCAGAACGGGCGGCAGTCCGCCTTTATGGCCCCAACGGAAATTCTGGCCGAGCAGCATTTTGCCAATTTGAGCAATATGCTCGCGCCCTTCGGCATTCAAACCGTAAAGCTCACCGGCTCCATGACAGCCAAAGAAAAGCGCGAGGCCGTGGCTCTTCTCACTTCCGGCGCGGCAAAGCTTGCCGTCGGCACGCACGCGCTCATCAGCGAGGCCGTTCAGTTTGACGATCTTGCGCTGGTCATCACGGACGAGCAGCACCGCTTCGGCGTGGAGCAGCGCAGCGCCCTGGGCGCGAAAGGCGAGCGGCCCCATGTGCTCGTTATGTCCGCAACGCCCATCCCGCGCACGCTGGCGCTCATCATCTACGGCGATCTGGATGTATCGGTGCTGGACGAGCTGCCGCCGGGGCGGCAAAAGGTGGACACCTTCGCCGTGGGCGAGGATATGCGCGAGCGCATCCGGCGCTTTGTGCGGCGGCTGGTCGGCGAGGGACGGCAGGTTTTCTGGGTGTGCCCCATGGTGGAGGAAAGCGAGGAGCTGCCCGAAAATGTAAAAGCCGCCGAGCAATACGCCAAGCAGCTTCAAGCGGAGGTTTTCCCCGAGCTTCGCGTGTGCTGCATCCACGGACGGATGAAGCCGAAGGATAAGGACAGGACCATGGCCGCCTTTGCCGCCGGGGAATACGACATCCTCGTTTCCACGACCGTGATCGAGGTGGGCGTGGATATTCCGAACGCAGCGCTGATGATCGTGGAAAACGCCGACCGCTTTGGTCTTTCCCAATTGCATCAGCTGCGCGGCCGCGTGGGACGCGGAGAGCACAAAAGCTACTGCGTGCTGTTTTCCGATGCCGAGGGCGAGGACGCGCGCGCACGGCTTCGCATCCTGTGCAAAACGAACGATGGCTTTAAGATATCCGAAGAAGACCTGCGCCTGCGCGGGCCGGGCGATTTCTTCGGCTCACGGCAGCACGGTCTGCCGCAGATGCACGTGGCCGATCTGGCGGGCGATATGCGCACACTCAAGGACGCGCAGTCCGAGGCCGAGGCGCTTTTGCGCGATGACCCGGCGCTTGAAAAGCCCGAAAACCGCCCGCTCAAAGAGCGCATCGACGCGCTGTTTGCCTTAAACGCCGACGGCTTCAACTGACCGCCACAAAACACACAAGGAGAGAATATCCAACATACAGCCCGTGGGACTGCCTCCCGCGGGCTTTTTGCATTCCGGGGCGGAAAAGTTCTGGATTTTGCGGTATTTCTATGTTATAAATGTAAGGTATGCCTGTTTTTTAGGAGTAAAACGATGGAAACGACACTGGAAACCGAAAGACTGACCCTTCGCCCCTGGCACACGGACGACGCGGAGGCTCTGTATGAGCTGGCGCGCGATCCCGCCATTGGGCCGGCCGCCGGTTGGTCCCCGCATACCAGCGTGGCCGACAGCCGGAACGTGATCGAATCCATTTTGGCCCCGCCGGAGACCTACGCGCTGGTGCTGAAGAAAACGGGGCTTCTCGTTGGCAGCATCGGGGCGTTCGCCAGCCGCGCCGAGGACGCGCTGGACGGCGACATGGAGATCGGCTACTGGGTGGGCCGGGCCTATTGGGGCCGCGGTCTTGCCCCGGAGGCGACCATGGCGCTGCTGCGCCGCTGCTTTGACACGCTCGGCTGCGAGCGGGTATGGTGCGGCTATTTTGACGGCAATGAAAAATCCCGCCGCGTACAGGAAAAGTGCGGCTTTGTGTATCATCACACCGAATACGACAAGCTCTGGCCCGCCACCGGCGAGATCAAAACAGAGCATTTCACCTGCCTCACCAAACGGGAGTTTGACGAGCGCTGCAATTCATAAAACAGAAAAGGAAAATTAAATATTATGTGGTTTTGGCTTTCTATCGCCGCTCTGATCTGCTGGAGCGGCTCCGATCTGTTTTCGAAGATCGGCTGCAAGGAAAAGGACGACAAGCTCAGCCATCTCAAGATGGTCACGGCCGTGGGCATCGTGATGGGCCTGCACTGCGCCTACGAGGTGTTCATCGGCGGCACGGAGCTGAATATGCACGTGATCGTGACGTATCTGCCCGTTTCGGCGCTGTACATCGGCTCGATGGCCATCGGCTATCTGGGGCTTCGCTACATTGAACTTTCCATCTCCTCCCCCATCTGCAATTCCTCCGGCGCACTGGTCGCCATTTTGACGCTCATCACCGCCGGACGCGGCGAGGTGAACAACGCCCAGATCGCGGCGGTGGTGCTCGTTTGCCTGGGCGTGATCGGCCTTGGCGTGGTGGAGGCCACGGAGGACGACGAGCTGCGCCTCGCCCGCCAGCAAAAGGGCAACCATATCTACACCAAATCCATCCTCGCCCTCGCCATCCCGGTCATCTACTGTCTGCTGGACGCGCTGGGCACCTTTGCCGACTCCATCGTTCTGGACACGCTGGACGAAAACTCCGCCAACGCCGCGTATGAGCTGACCTTCTTCGTGGTGGGCATGGTGTGCCTGTTCTACACCACCGTCATCCGCCGCGACAAGCTTGTGCCGAAGCGCGAGCTTCCCAAATACATCGGCGCGTGCTTTGAAACCGTGGGCCAGTTCGCCTACATCTTCGCCATCGGCGATTCCGACCATGTGATGCTGGCCGCGCCCATCATCTCGGCCTACTGCGTGGCCTCCGTTGTGTGGGGACGCATTTTCCTGAAGGAGCGGCTTTCCTGGAAGCATTACGCCGCCATCGCGCTGGTCGTGATCGGCATTGTGATCATCGGCATCTACGACGTATAAATTTCCCAAACAGCAAAGGAGTAAACTATGATAACCTGTGAAAACCTCGGCCTGCAATACGGCGGCCAAGTTCTGTTCGACCGCGTTGACCTCAGCTTCACCGCCGGCAACTGCTACGGCATCATCGGCGCCAACGGCAGCGGAAAATCCACCTTTTTGAAAATTCTCTCCGGCGCGGTGGAGCCGACGAACGGCCACGTTTACATCGACCCGAAATGCCGCATGAGCGTTTTGCGGCAGGAGCAGAATATGTACGACGACCACCCGGTCCTCGAAACGGTCATCATGGGCAACCCCAAGCTGTTTGAATGCGGCAAGGAAAAGGACGCCATCTACGAAAAGCCCGACTTCGACGACGCCGACGGCATCCGTGCGGCGGAGCTGGAGGAGCTTTATGCGGAGCTTGGCGGCTGGGAGGCCGAATCGGACGCCTCGCGGCTTTTGCAGGGTCTCGGCATCCCCGTGGCGCTGCATGGGCACATGATGCATGAGCTCGAGGGCCGCCAGAAGGTCAAGGTTTTGCTTGCCCAGGCGCTTTTTGGCCATCCGGACATCATTTTGCTCGACGAGCCGACCAACCACCTCGCCCTTGCCTCCACGGTGTGGCTTGAAAACTTCCTGATGGATTACGAGGGCACCGTTCTCGTGGTCAGCCACGACCGC
>CAYROZ010000175.1:0-3690 GCA_964426125.1 uncultured Oscillospiraceae bacterium | reverse complement strand
AAGTATATGGGAAGAAGTACAGAAACAATTATTGATCAGGTAGAAAAAATTTTTTTGGGGAATAATTTAACAAGAAGTACAAAAAATTATGATAAAATTCTGGAAGATGAGAATTTGCCCGAAGAAGAACGAAAAAGGATTCTGGCGGCTCAGAAGAAAAAGGAAGAGGAAGAATTTGACCCCGTAAAGGAATGTTATGAATGGGTGCAGTGCGTCGTGGTGGCGCTGGTGGCGTGCATTTTGCTGTTCACCTTCTTTGGCCGCGTGATCGACGTGGTAGGCCATTCCATGGAAAACACCTTCCACAACGGCGACAAGGTCATCACAACGCGCCTGGCCGGGGACTACAAGCAGGGCGACGTGGTCGTTTTGCAAAAGGACGGCTACGACCAAAAGCCCATCATCAAGCGCGTCATTGCCGTTGGCGGCCAGACCATCGACATCGATTTCGATGCCGGCATTGTGTATGTGGACGGTGAGGCCCTCATTGAGCCCTATGTCAAGGAGCTGACTTACGAGCGCGAGAGCTTTTCCGGCCCAGTGTATGTGCCGGAGGGCAGCATCTGGGTCATGGGCGACAACCGCAACAACTCCCAGGACAGCCGCTATTTCGCCATCGGCTGTGTGGATACGCGCTGCGTGATCGGCAAGGTCGTGCTGCGTCTGTGGCCGCTGAACAAAATCGGCACGGCGTTTCGAACCAACGCTTTCGGATAAGGAGTCATTATGGCAAACGTACAGTGGTTCCCGGGCCACATGAAAAAAGCCGAGCGCATGATGGCCGACAGCCTCAAGCTGGTCGATGCCGTGTGCGAGATCGTGGATGCGCGCATCCCGTATTCCAGCCGCAATCCCGATCTGGATGAGATCATTGCCGGGCGAAAGCCGCGTCTGCTCATCCTAAACCGCGCCGATCAGGCAGATCCTGCGGCCACGGCGCAGTGGCGCGAGTTTTATAAAAGAAACGGCGTTGCCTTTATGGAGTGCGACGCGCGCTCCGGGCGCGGAGTGAAGGAGTTTTCGCAGAAAATACGCGCGCTCACAGGGAAAAGCGGCCCTATGCGTGCCATGGTGGCGGGCGTTCCAAACGTGGGCAAGTCCACCTTTATCAACAAAGTCTCCGGGCGCAAGGCGGCGGCCACCAGTGACCGTCCGGGCGTCACGCGCGGCAAGCAGTGGGTGTTTGTGGACACGCAGCTGGAGCTTTTGGACACGCCGGGCATTCTCTGGCCCCGGTTTGACGATCCCGCCGTGGGCGACCGGCTTGCCTTCACGGGCGCCGTGAAGGACCTTGTGGTCGATACCGTCGATCTGGCAGCAAAGCTTCTTCTGCTTTTGCGCCAGTATTACCCCAAGGCCGTCACGGAGCGCTATAAGATCGAGCTTGACCCCGAAGCGCAGGGATGGGAGCTGCTTGAGGCCTGTGCGCGCAAGCGCGGCTTTTTGATCTCCGGCGGGGAGCTTGATACCGAGCGCATGGCAAACATCCTGCTGGATGAATTCCGCGGCGGCAAGCTGGGGAGGATCAGCCTTGAAAGACCCGATTGATCTTTGGCTGCTGCAAAACGAGCTTTCGGCCGGCTTTGAGCCGGTGTGCGGCGTAGATGAGGCCGGGCGCGGCCCTTTGGCGGGGCCGGTATGCGCGGCGGCGGTCATTTTGCCGCAGGGCCTTGTGATCGAAGGACTGGATGATTCAAAAAAACTTTCGGAGAAAAAGCGCGAGGCGCTTTATGACCAGGTGATCGCCTCGGCGCTGAGCTATGGCATAGCGTTTGCCTCCGTGGAGGAGATCGAGCAGACGGACATTCTATCCGCGGCGCTTCTGGCCATGAATCGGGCCATTGCCAAGCTTGACCCGCCGCCTGCGCTCGCGCTCATTGACGGCAACACCACGCGCTCGATCGCGGTGAACGCCAAAAGCGTCATCGGCGGCGACGGCAAGTGCGCGTCCATCGCGGCGGCGTCCATTCTGGCCAAGGTCACGCGTGACCGGCTGATGCGCGCGGCGGCGGGGGAATATCCCCAGTACGGCTTTGACAAGCACAAGGGCTATGGCACAAAAGCGCATTACGCCGCCATCGATGAATTCGGCCCCTGTCCGATCCACCGCATGAGCTTTTTGAGGAAATACTATGCCCGCAAGCACTAAGCTGATCGGCCGCTGGGGCGAGGATGCTGCGGCGGAGTTTTTGAAGAAAAAGGGCTATAAGATCATCGGCCGGAACTATTCCTGCCGCATGGGCGAGATCGACATCATTGCCGAAAAGGGGCGCTATATCGTCTTTGCCGAGGTGAAAACGCGCAAAAACGATGCGTTTGCCACGGCGGCAGAGTTCGTAACGGCATCAAAACAGCGCCGGCTCATCACGGCGGCGGAGCTTTGGCTCGGGCAGAACCCAACGCGAAAGCAGCCCCGCTTTGATGTGGTGGAGGTCTACGCGCCGCAGGGCATTTTGACCGAGCGGCCCGATATCAGACATATGGAGGACGCATTCGGACTATGAAATACGTCAGCACTCGAAACACGGCGGAGAAGATCACCGCCTCGCAGGCCATTGTTCGCGGTCTCGCGCCGGACGGCGGCTTATATGTGCCGGAGACCATCCCGCACATCGGCGCGGATTTTATCGCGCGGCTGAAAAAGCTGGATTACCGCGGCCGTGCCCAGGCGATACTGCGCCTGTATCTGGACGAGTTTTCCGATGAGGAGCTCCGGGACATCGTGAATGCGTCCTATGCCGATAACTTCGACAGCGCCGAGCCCGCCAAGCTCGCGTGGCTCGACCCGCTCACGGGCTGCCTTGAACTGTGGCATGGGCCCACCTGCGCGTTTAAGGACATGGCGCTTCAGATCATGCCGCGCCTGCTCACGGCCTCGCTGCGCAAAAACGGCGAGCAGCGCACGGTGTGCATCCTTGTGGCCACAAGCGGCGACACCGGCAAGGCGGCACTGGAGGGCTTCCGCGATGTGCCCGGCACGCGCATCATGGTCTTTTACCCGGCCGATGGCGTGAGCGAGGTGCAAAAGCGCCAGATGATCACGCAGGCAGGGGAGAACGTGAACGTGGTGGCCGTGCGCGGAAACTTTGACGATGCGCAGACCGGCGTTAAGCGCATTTTTTCCGATGAGGCCTTCGCGGCAGAGCTTGACAAGCGCGGGTATTTCCTGTCCTCGGCAAACTCCATCAACTGGGGCCGTCTGCTGCCGCAGATCGTGTATTATTTCTCCGCCTACTGCGACATGACTGAGGGCGGCGAATTCGAGCTGGGCGAGGAGATGGATTTCTGCGTGCCCACGGGCAACTTCGGCGATATCCTCGCCGGATGGTTCGCCAAGAAAATGGGCCTGCCCATCCGAAAGCTGATCTGCGCGTCGAACGAAAACCGTGTTTTGACGGATTTCTTCGAAACCGGGCTTTATAATGCCAAGAGACCGTTTTATCTCACGGACTCGCCCTCGATGGATATTCTCGTGTCGTCGAATCTCGAGCGCCTGCTCTATTACGTCTGCGGCGCGGAGAAAACGCGCGGGTTCATGTGCGCGCTGTCCGAAACCGGCCGCTATCAGGTTGAGGCCGAAACGCTTGCGGCCCTGCGCGAGGACTTTGACGCCGGCTGCTGCAGACGGCAGGAAACGCTCGATACCATCGGCGCAATGTGGCTCGACGGCTATCTGATGGACACCCACAC
>CAYROZ010000174.1:0-3716 GCA_964426125.1 uncultured Oscillospiraceae bacterium | reverse complement strand
CCCATGAACAAAAACGCCCAGGACATCATGATGGGCGCGCCCTCCGAAGTGACACAGGCGCAGCTGGACGAGCTGCACATCGCCGTCACGGCGGAGACATGATAGCGGCACCCGCCGCATAATCTGCCGAAGGAGGACACGCGCGTGTACGCTAAGATCCGCTCGCTGGGACTGCGCGGCATCGGGGGCTATGAGGTGCAGCTGGAGCTGTACATCTCCTCGGGGCTGCCGCGCTTCGATATCGTCGGCCTGCCGGACGCCGCCGTAAAAGAGGCGGCGGACCGCGTGCGCGCGGCGGTGAAAAACGGCGGCTATGACTTTCCGCCGAGCCGCATCACAGTGAACCTCGCTCCGGCCGACACCAGGAAAAACGGCACCGTGTACGATCTGCCGGTGCTGCTGGCGCTGCTGTGCGCCACGGAGCAGGCCCGTGCGCCGCTGGCGGACGATATGTTCTTCGGCGAGCTTTCGCTCACAGGCCAGCTGCGGCCCGTCACCGGGGCGCTGCCGATGGCGCTGGCCGCGGCCCGCGCGGGCGCAAAACGGCTGTTTGTCCCGGAGGGCAACGCCGCCGAGGCCGCCTATGCCGAGGGCGTTGCGGTCTATCCCGTGCGCGATGTGCCGCAGCTGCTGGCACATTTAAACGGCCAAAAGGCCATCGAGCCGGTCCAGCCCCGGGCCATCGAGCCCGACCGCGGCCAATACCCCGATTTCTTCGACGTCAAGGGCCAGGATAATGTCAAGCGCGCGCTGGAGGTGGCCGCCGCCGGCGGACACAATCTGCTCATGGTGGGCCCGCCGGGCGCGGGCAAGTCCATGCTGGCCAAGCGTCTGCCCGGCATTTTGCCGGACATGAGCCGCGCCGAGGCCCTGCGCGCCACGGAGATCTGGTCGGTCGCTGGTCTGACCGGGCCGGACAATCCCGTGCTCACGCGCCGCCCCTTCCGCGCGCCGAACCAAACCAGCTCCCGCCAGGCGCTGGCCGGGGGCGTGGAGCTGCGGCCGGGCGAGATGAGTCTGGCCCACAACGGCGTTCTGTTCCTTGACGAGCTGCCGGAGTTCCACCGCGACGTGCTGGAGGTTTTGCGCCAGCCGCTCGAGGAGGGCGAGGTCACGATCTCGCGCGCATCCGGCTCGGCCACCTATCCCAGCCGCTTCATGCTGGTCTGCGCCATGAACCCCTGCCGCTGCGGGTGGTATGGCCATCCGTCCGGGCGCTGCCGCTGCTCGGCGCAGTCCGTGCGGCAGTATCAAACCAAGGTCTCCGGCCCGCTGCTCGACCGCATCGACATCATGGTGGAGGTCCCGGCGCTGGAATACGAGGAATTGCAGGCGCGCCCCAACGGCGAGACCTCCGCCGCCATCAAGGCCCGCGTGGACGAGGCCAGGGCGCTTCAGCGCACGCGCTTTTCCGACGAGCTGAAATCCAACGCCCGCATGACCCCAGCGGAGATGGAGCGCTGGTGCGCCCTTTCGCCGGAGTGCTCGGCACTTATGAAGGGCGCGTTTGACGCGCTCAACCTGACGGCCCGCAGCTACGACCGCATCCGCAAGGTCGCGCGCACCATCGCCGATCTAGACGGGGCCGAGACCATCGCGCCGGAGCATCTGGCCGAGGCCATCGGCTACAGAACTTACGACATTTGGGAAGAGAAAAAATGAATGATCTGATCCTGCTCAAGGAGGGCGAGGTGGTCCTCAAGGGCCTCAACCGCCGTTCCTTTGAACAAAAACTGATGGACAACATCCGCCGCCGGCTTCGTCCCTGCGGCGACTTTACCGCCACGATACAGCAGTCCGTGGTGCGCATCGAGCCGAAAAACGACGAGGCGGATATGGACGCGGCGTTTGAGGCCATGCGCTCCGTGTTCGGCATCATGCGGCTGACACGCGCGGCCGCGTGCGAGAAAACACCGGAGGCCATGCTTGCAAAGGCCAAGGAGTATCTGCACGAGGAGCTTTCCGCCGCGCGCACCTTCAAAGTGGAGTCCAAGCGCTCGGACAAGAGCTTTCCGCTCAACTCCATCCAGCTCAGCCAGTATGTCGGCGGCGAGCTGGCCGAGGCATATCCCAATCTCAAGGCCGATATGCACAACCCCGAGCTGACCGTGTGGCTGGAGGTGCGCGAGAGCGCGGCCTATGTTCACGGCGCGTATGTTCAGGGCGCGGGCGGTATGCCCGTTGGCTCCAACGGCAGCGCCGTCACGCTGCTGTCCGGCGGCATCGACAGCCCGGTTTCCACCTACATGATGGCGAAACGCGGCCTGCGGCTGATCCCGGTGCATTTCTTCTCCTTCCCCTACACCTCCGAGCTTGCCAAGCAGAAGGTGGTGGATCTGGCCCGCATCCTCACGCCGTACTGCGGCAAGATGACGCTGGAGGTCGTTCCCTTTACGGACATCCAGATGCAGATCCGCGAAAAATGCCCGGAGGAGCTGTTCACGCTCATCATGCGGCGGTTTATGATGCGCATCGCGGAAAAGATCGCGCGCTTTAACGGCTGCGGCGCACTGGTCACGGGCGAATCGCTCGGCCAGGTGGCCAGCCAGACCATGGAGGCCATGGGCGTGACCGAGGCGTGCATCGATCTGCCGATCTTAAAGCCGCTGGTCGGCATGGACAAAGAGGAGATCATCACCATCAGCCGCAAGATCGGCTGCTTTGACACCTCCATTTTGCCCTATGAGGACTGCTGCACGGTGTTCACACCGCGCCACCCGCGCACGAAGCCGAAGCTGGCCGAGATCGAACAGGCCGAGGCAGCGCTGGATGTGGAGGCGCTGGTGCAGGCGGCCTTTGACGGGCGCGAGAAGATAAGGATCGAAGCATGAACTGCGAGATATTATCGGTCGGAACCGAGCTTCTGCTCGGCGCCACCGTGAACACGGACGCCTCCGAGCTGAGTTTGATGCTGGCAGAGATGGGCGTGAATGTTTACTGGCACAGCGTCGTGGGCGATAATCCCGCCCGGCTGCGCGAGGCCGTGGCCATTGCGCGCTCCCGCGCCGATCTGATCGTAACGACCGGCGGCCTTGGCCCCACCTGCGACGATCTGACCAAAAGCGTGCTGGCCGATGCGTTCGGTCTTTCCATGGAATATCACCCCGAGGAGGAGGCCTACATCCGCGCGCGGCTTGCGGCGGGCGACCGGCCCTTCACGGAGAACAATTTGCAGCAGGCCTGGCTGCCGGGCGGCTGCACCGTTTTGCACAACGACTGGGGCACGGCCCCCGGCTGCGCGTTTGAGGTGGACGGCGTCACGGTCATCATGCTGCCCGGCCCGCCGAGCGAATGTCTGCCGCTGTTTCGCCATGTGGCGCGTCCCTGGCTTGCCCGGCGCAGCGGTGTTGGCGCGATCGTGAGCCGGAATCTGCGTCTGTTCGGCATCGGCGAGAGCGTGGTGGAAAGCAAGCTGCGCGCGCGGATGATGGAGATGCAAAACCCCACGCTGGCCCCCTACGCCAAGGAGGCGGAGGTGATGCTGCGCGTAACGGCAAAGGCCGAAACCGAGGCCGAGGCCGCCGCGCTGTGCGAGCCGGTGGTGCATGAGCTGTGCGAGCAGCTTGGTACCGTGGTCTACGGCGTGGATGAGCCGAGCTTAGAGTCGCTTTGCGTGCGCCTTCTGACCGAGCGCGGCATGACGCTGGCGGCGGCGGAGAGCTGCACCGGCGGACTTTTATCCAAGCGCATCACGGACGTGCCCGGCGCGTCGGCGG
>CAYROZ010000173.1:0-3792 GCA_964426125.1 uncultured Oscillospiraceae bacterium | reverse complement strand
TCGCCGAAGGAGAAGTTGCCCAGCATCTCAAAGTAGGTGCCGTGGCGGGCGGTGTGGCCGATGTTCTCAATGTCGCCGGTGCGGATGCACTTCTGGCAGGTGCAGACGCGGCGGCGGGGCGGCTCCTCCTCGCCCTTGAACCAGGGCTTCATGGGGGTCATGCCCGCGTTAATGAGCAGGATGGACGCGTCGTTTTGCGGCACGAGGGAAAAGCTCGGCAGACGCAGATGGTCCTTCGATTCAAAAAAGCGCAGATACATCTCGCGCAGCTCGTTCAGTCCAAAAGATTTATGCATGGTCAGATTCCTCTCTCTGTTTGTTAATTATAGGGGTGCTCATCGGCAAAGCTTTGCTGATCGCTGTAGTTTGTGAAGAAGTAGGTCGAGCCATCGTAGGCGTACCAGTACCAGTAGTTCGTGGAATTGGGGTTGAGCGCCGCGTTGAGCGAGGCCAGACCCGCGTTGCAGATCGGACCCTTGGGCAGTCCGGCATACAGATAGGTGTTGTAGGGGCTGTCCGTTTGCGTATCGGCAATGGAGATGTTAAAGGTGCTGGTGTTCTGGATATAGTTGATGGTCGCGTCCAGGCCCAGCGGCATACCGGCATCCAGTCGGTTGTAGATGACGGACGAGAAGTTCGAGCGGTCGTCGTTTGCACCGGCCTCTTTTTCGATCAGCGACGAAACGATCACGGCGTCGTGCAGCGTAAGGCCAAGGTTTTCCGCCTGCTGGTACATATCCTGCGTGAGCAGTCCGTGGAAGCGCAGCAGGAAGCGGTTTATGACGTTGATGGCGTTTTCGCCCTGGTAAAATTCGTAGGTATCCGGGAACAGATAGCCCTCCAGACGGGTCGGGTCGCCCTCGGCGTCGTGGTACCAGGCCTCGTCAAGCCAGCTGTAGGAATAGTCGTGGTTCGCCGCCGCGTCCATCAGATCGTCGTAGTCGCAGATGTCGTTGTCCTCGAGAAGCTGGAAGATCTGCTCCATGCGGTAGCCCTCGGGGAAGGTGATCTTGGTGATCTCCTGCGAGTCGGAGCCGGTCTGCATCTCGGTGATGAGCGCGCGGTAGTCGAGCTTGGTGGAAACGTCGTAGGTGCCGGGGTCGATTTTGGCGCTGGCATGGGACAGCTTTGCAAAAAGCTTGAAGAGGAACTCGAAGTTGATGATCTCGCCCTCCTTCAGGGCCGAGGCCACCTGGTCGATGTCGCAGGTGATCTCATCGCCGCGCTCATCCACCGGCTCGCCGTCCTCGTTGAGCACATCGGTATCCTTGGGGACATAGGACTGCACCACGACCACGGCGCTCACCTCGTCCTTGGAAAGGGCCAGCACGTCCGCCGCGCACAGCCAGCCGAAACAGGCCAGAATGACGGAAACGCTGATCACAAACGCCGCATACATCAGTCCTCCGCCGATGCCGCTGCGGCCATAACGGCGAAAGCGCACGGGCAGATAGTCGCGCGATTCGGGCAGATCGTCGCGGTCGATGTAGCTGATCTCGTCAAGCTCGGAGTCGTAGGCCAGCATCTCGCCGCGGCGCGGCTCGCGCGCCACCTTCTGCGAAAGCGAGGCGTTGTCCGCGGCCACGATGTCCGTGCGGCGGTGGGTTCTTTCCTCCGCCTTTTTCGCCTGCATGAGCGCCTGGAATTTTTCCTTTTCCGGCGTAAGGCGCGCAAAGAAGGATATCTTCTCGCCCGCCGGTTTTTCGTCCTCCTCCGGCGCGCTCTCGGCGTCCTCGGCTTCGGTCTCCTCGTCGGGCTCATACGGCTTCATGAAGCGGGCAAAAAGGCCCCGGCGCGGCGGCTCTGCCTCGGTCTCCGGTTCCTCCGCCGGCTCGTCCTGCGCCTCATCCTCCGGCTCGTATTCCGGCTCATCGGCGCGCGGCTTCCGAAAGCGGGCAAGGAAGCCCCGGCGCGGCGCATCCGTCTCTTCCTCCAACGCTTCTTCCGGCTCGGTCTCTTCTGCCGCCGGTGTCTCCGTCGGCTGCGCCTCCGGCGCTTCGCTTTCTGCCGTTTCCGGCGCAGTCGGCTCCACCTCGGGTGCCTCCGCTTCCGCCAACGGTTCTTCCGGGGTCTCCTCCGCGGGCGGCATTTCGCCGAACAGCTCGGCAAAGGCCTCCTCCTTGCGTGCGCGGCGCTGACGGCGCGTGGCAAGACGCTCCTGCTGCTGGGCAAGCTCCTCCTCCGACGGCTCCGGCTCCGGCGTTATCTCCGGCTCCGGCTGCACATCGGGCTCGAGCAGATTGTCAAAATCCAGAAAGCTGTCCAGATCCAGATCGTCCTTCACGCGGCCAATGCCGGCCACCGCCTCCAGATCTGCGCTGGAAAAATTGAAGATATCAAACCCATCCACGCTGCCCGACGGCTCGCTGTGCGACGAGGACAGCAGATCGTCAAACTCGCTGAGATCAAAATCGTCGTTTCTTCTATTCTGCGCCATTTGCATACTCCTTTGCCTGTAACGCATACATGCTTTTTGTCATAGTATAGCTCGGATGCCCCCGCGCCGGTCCCGCACCGCGTTCGGAGCGGCTGCGACCATTTTTTCAAACGCGGAGAAAGGAAATCATTATGTTCTGCAATTCCTGCAACAACACGTCCTGGATCGTCATTCTGCTCATCATCATCCTGCTGTTCGGCTGGGGCGGCTGTGGCTGCGGCTGCAACACCGGCTGCGGCTGCGACAACAACTCGAATTCCTGCGGCTGCGGCTGCTGACGACATAACAGAAAGATCGCATCCGTTCGCACTCGGGACTCACACGAGTCCCGCTTTTTTTATGATCTGAAAAATGCTCTCGTGCTTTTCCATGCGGTCGCGCTCCTCGCCCTGCGGCGTGAAGCATTCAACGCGCTGCCAGCCGTAATGCTCGCAGGCGCGGCGGCCTGTGGCGATGCAGCGCTGCAAATACGCGGTATCCTGCTCGTGGATATCGGAGTGGGTGCCGGTTTTCTCCTCGCGGTGGTGGATGCGCTCAAGCGAGGTTTCGATGTTCACATCCAGATAAAGCACCATATCCGGCTTCGGCAGGCCCATGCGGACATACTCAAAATCGTACAGCCAGTCAAAATAGGCCTTCTGCTCCCCCTCCGGCAGCTTTGAGCCCTGGTGCACGGCGTTGGAGGTGGTATAGCGGTCGGCCAGGATCAAACCGCCGGACTCGTAGATGCGGCCCCAATCCTGCTTGTAGGACGCGTAGCGGTCCACAGTATAGAATGCGGAGGCCGCGCAGGCGTTCACATCCTCCGGCTTTGCGCCGAACGCGCCGCCGAGATACAGCCGTATCAGCGCCGAGGACTCCTCCCCGTAGCGCGGGAACACGATGCTGTGGTAATCGATGCCCTCCGCTTCAAAGCGCTCGCGCAAAAGCGCATACTGCGTGCTTTTGCCGCTTCCGTCAATGCCTTCCAGAACGATCAGTTTTCCCATGTTTTATCCTTTGCTTCATGACCGCCGCCACATACAGCGGCAGACGCATGACTCGTTTAATGCGTTTTGGCTCCCGCCACAGGCGGTAGAGCCATTCGATGCGGTGCCGGATGAAAAAGTCCGGCGCGCGCGGTATATCCCCCGCCAGCACATCCAGCGTGCCGCCAAGGCCGGCCATCAGGCCGATATTCTCGTTGCCCGCAAGCCGGGCCATCAGCCGCTCCTGCCGCCCCATGCCGAGGCACACCAGCAGAAAATCGGGCCGGGCCGACTCGATTTGGCGGATGACTTCGTCCTCATCCGCGTAGTACCCATCGCACACGCCCGCGACCGTCACATCCGGCCAGCTCGAACAAATCGCCTTCG
>CAYROZ010000172.1:0-3797 GCA_964426125.1 uncultured Oscillospiraceae bacterium | reverse complement strand
GGCGTTGACGGAAAGGTCGAGGAACTTGCCGGCCTGCGCGCCGCCCGGTTCGCCGCTGGGCTCGCCGCTCGGTTCGCCGGAAGCGCCCATTTCGCCGCTGGCATCGCCCTCGGCAGGCGCGGGAGCAGGCGCCGCTTCCACAGCAGGCGCTTCCGCCGCAGGAGCTTCCGCCGCGGGGGCCTCGGTCACGGTCTCTTCGGCCTTGTCGCCGCAGGCACACAGGCACACGACCATCATCAGTGCAAGAATGAGTGCAAGGGTCTTTTTCATATTTGTTCTCCTTTTATGTCACTAAAAAAACGTTTCAATCAGGCCGCCGGAGGAGGAGAGCCGCTGGGCTCGCCGCTCATCTCGCCGGAGCCGCCCGCAGGCATAGTCTCGCCAGCACCGCCGGCGCCACCGGCACCACCGGCACCACCGGCACCACCGGCACCCGGTGCGGTCTGCGTGGTGCTCTGGGCCGCCGGAGCGGGTGTTGCCGCCGTAGTGGTCGTGGTCTGCGCGGCCGGTTTCGGCGCGCTCTGCGTGGTGGTGGTTGTGGTCGTGGTAGTCGATGCCGCCTTTGCCGTGGGCACAGGGGTCGCCGTGGGCACCGGCGTGGGACAGCCGGCCGTGACCCAGGAATCATAGGTCTTGATGTAGCTGTTGGAGAAGTAGCTCATCAGCGCCGTGAAGTTATCGTAGTCGGCCTTCTTTTTCCAGCCCTTGATAAGCTTGAGCATATCCTCGCGCTGGTCCTCGTCCGTGACGTAGGTGTTCACGATGCCGCTGGCATAGGCGCGGTAATTTTTCATGCTGGCCGCTTTGCCGCAGCCGGCCAAAAGCAGCAGGAGCAGTAGTATGGCAGCAAGTGTGATGATGTATTTTTTCCTCATACGGGTGCTCCTTTCTCGGCTTGGCCGACGTCAATTTAAGCGTTTTATCCTATCTTTTGAATTATAAATCTCCGTCGTTAGATTGTCAACAAATTCAGCATCCTTCCCCGCCGGAAACGCAGCAAAAAGCACAAGGGACACGGCCAAAGCCGTGTCCCCGTGGGTTCATGTAATTGCAGTTGCCTTAGGCAGCGGGCTCCGCAGAGGGCTCGCCGGAGGGCTCGCCGGAAGCGCTGGGATCGCCCATGCTCATGTTGCTGGTGTCGGCAGCGGGAGCGCCGGCCTCGACCCAGGCGTCATAGGTCAGGATGATCTCGTTGGAGAACATCGGGGTCAGGTAGGCGCAGGCCTCGACTTCCTCAGCGGTGGTGCAGGCAGCGATGGCGGCAGTGGCGTTGGCCTTCTCGTCCTCGTTGGGAGCGCCGGCCTCGGCATAAGCGGTGGCGTAAGCCTTGTAGCCTTCCAGATCGGCAGCGGGAGCGGCCTCAGGAGCGGCAGGAGCCTCGGGAGCAGCAGCGGGGGCGGCTTCCACGGCGGGAGCTTCGGTGGCGGCTTCCTCGGCGGTGTCGCCGCAGGCGCACAGAGCCATGACCATCATAACGGCCAGAAGCAGAGCGATAAGTTTCTTCATTTCGTAAATCCTCCAAAAATTTTTTGATTGCAATGCCAGTTGCACCCTGCATTATAAGTTGCCCGGCTGACTTTGTCAACCTTTGGACAGCAAAAATCCCCCGCGAAGGGGGATTTTTTAAGTTCTTTTGCTCAGAAGGGCCGTCCGCCGGGGCCGCCGAAGCCAAAGCCGCGCTCGGAATACGAAACGGACGAGAACGTGAAGGTTTTCGTCGTGCTGCCCGCCGTGAGCGTATAAGTTTCGCCGATGGTGAAATCGGGGTGGCTGACCACAAGACAGCTGGCCCAGCGATAGGGCGTGTAGGTCATGACAACATTCCCCTGCGCATCCGTGATGACGCACTCGGTGCCCGCGGAGATGCCGCCGGACAGCGTGAGTACCGCCGCGCACTGGGTGGAGCTGGTGGAGGCACTCTCCTGCATACCGGAGTTTCCGCTCGCGGCCAGGATGCCGCCCGTGACAACGAAACTGCCACCGGAGTCGATGCCGTTTTCCATGGTGCTGCCGTCGGTGGAGGCCGTGATGCGGCCGCCGTTTATATAGATCGCGCCGTTGGAGTCGATGCCGTCGCCAAGATTGGACGTGGTGCCGGTGACGAAGATATCCACCTCGCCGCCATTCATGGTGAACACAGCGGAGTTGCCAAAGCCGAAGCCGCCGTCGCCGGAGGAGGCGTTGATGCCGTCGTTTACGGAGTAGATGTCGATGTCGCCGCCGTTGATGGTAATGGTCCCGGCCTCGATGCCCTCGAAGCAATCGGAGATGGCGATGGTGCCGCTTTGGATAACAAGATCGGTGTCGGAATGGATGGCGTCGTCGGACGAGCAGATGGCCAGCGTGCAGTCCGCGATCTCCACCGCACCGGCCGCGTGGATGCTGTCGTCCGCGCTGTTGAGCGTCAGCGTGCCGCCGGAGATGGTGATCGCACCGTCGGCCTTCACGGCCTTGCAGCTTTCCTCGGGCAGGTCGTAGGTTTCCGTGCTGGCTGAGCCGAAGCCAAAGCCGGGGCCGCCCACGCCGCCGGAGTCAACGCGCCGGATGGCGTTGCCGCCGCCGCCCGCGCAAAGGATATCGAGCACACCGCCGGAGATGACCACATCGCCATCCGATTGCAGGCCGTCAAAGCCGGAATCGATGGTCACCGTGCCGCCGACGATGGTAAGCAGGCTGTCGGTTTTCACGCCGTCGCCGCCGCTGGTGATGGTAAGAGCGCCGGAGGAAAGCGTAAAGTCCGCAGCATCCACGCCGCGCTCCCCGGCTGCAAGGGCCGCTGTGCCGCCGCAGAGCGTGACCGTTCCGCCTTTGAGCGCGTCGGTCCCCGCGCTGACATTCAGCGTGCCGCCGGAGAGGGTGACGATGCCGTCGCCCTTGGCTTTCACGCCGAGATCGGCCGCCATTACATTCAAGGTGCCGCCCGTGAGCGTGAGCGCATCCGAGCAGCGCAGGCCCGCGCCCGCCGCCGAGAGCGAAAGCGTGCCGCTGCCGCGCACGGTCACGGCGCTTTTCGATTCGAGGGCCACGCCGTTTTCGTCCGCCGGAGCGGTCTGGCGCAGGGTATTTTCGCCGGACAGCGTGAGCGTAAGGGACGCGCAGTCGCGCGCGTACAGCGCCCAGACGCCGCCGGAAACCGTCACGCCATCCAAAATCAGCTCCACGTCGCCCGCACAGTCGATCGTGACACAGCCGTTCAGCGCGCCGGAAAGACGATAGACACCTTCCCCGGAGATAAGCAGCTCGCCATTTTGCAGCGCCGCGCCCTTGCCGCCGATCTGGGCCTGGTCGCCGGACAGAACGATGGAAACGGCCTCGCCGCTGGCCGCGGGCTCCGAGGAGGCCGCGCCGGTCGGATCGATGACTGCGATCGTATCGCTCTGCGCCGCGCAGCCCGCGAGCAGCGCGAGGGACACACATAATAGAATAATAAACAATTTTTTCATCATGCCTTGATAATAACGGCCAAGGAAAGCTTTGTCAAGTCGTCAGCGCAAGCTTCGCTCAGCCGCTTGGGGCATAAACGCCAAAGCTTTATCGCTCCGCTGCGCCTCCTCTTCCAAAGCGAATCGCTCCGCTGGATTCGGTTTGGATCCCTTGTCGGCGTGATTTGGCCAAAAAGAAACCGGCACAGCTCCTTGCGGAGCCGTGCCGGCGGATGCTAAGGATTATTTCTCAGACGAAAGGGATACTCAGGCGTCCCAGCCCTCGTAACGGCCGTACTGAGGATCGTTGTTGCCGGAGACGGTGGTGAACATCTCGAGCATGTTGATGGGGTCGTTGAAGTCGGCGATCCAGCC
>CAYROZ010000171.1:0-3817 GCA_964426125.1 uncultured Oscillospiraceae bacterium | reverse complement strand
CCGCCCTTGGCGATGACGAACGGCTCGTCCGACTGGCTCATGTCGCGCATGATGGCCCCGGTCTCCTTGTCGCGGATGATCGTACCCTTCGGCACGCGCAGTATCACGTCCGCGCCGGATTTGCCGCTGCACCGCTTGCCCTGGCCCATCGCGCCGTTTGCGGCCACGAATTTGCGCTTGAAGCGGTAGTCGAGCAGGGTGGACTGGTTGGGGTCTGCCACGGCGATCACGCTGCCGCCGTTGCCGCCGTCGCCGCCGTCCGGGCCGCCGGCTGCCACGAATTTCTCGCGGTGAAAGGCGATCGCGCCGTCGCCGCCGCTGCCGGCCTTGACGTGGATCGTGACCTTATCGACAAAATTGCTGCTCATATCAAACCTGCCTTTTGCTCCCGAAAGCGGGAAAATAAAAAACGGGGGCGGAATGAACCGTCCCCGCTTGCTTTTTTACTCCTGAACCTCGTAGACGCTGACCTGCTTGCGATCCTTGCCACGACGCTCGAACTTCACGGTGCCGTTGACCTTGGCGAAGAGGGTGTCGTCGCCGCCGATGCCGACATTCGTGCCGGGGTGGATCTTGGTGCCGCGCTGGCGAACGAGAATGTTGCCGGCGAGGACGTACTGACCGTCCGCACGCTTGGCGCCGAGACGCTTGGATTTACTGTCGCGACCATTCTTGGTCGAGCCCATACCTTTTTTATGTGCCATCTGTTACACCTCCCAATCTTTCGGCAATCAACCGATGGCGCCGATCTCAACCTTGGTGTAAGGCTGACGATGGCCCTTGGTGTTGCGATAGCCCTTTTTGGGCTTCATCTTGTAAACGCGGATCTTCTTGCTCTTGCCCTGCTTGACGACTTTGCCGGTGACGACCTTGCCGTCGATGTAGGGAGCGCCGAAGCTGGTTTCCTCGCCGATGAGCGCCAGGACTTTGTCGAACTTGACCTCGGAGCCTTCCTCGGCATCCAGCTTTTCGACGAAGATCACGTCGCCTTCGGCCACGCGGTACTGCTTACCGCCGGTCTCGATGATTGCATGCATAGTGAGATAAATTCCTTCCTTTCGGGCTCGCTGTCCCGGGGGCGGCCAAGGCCGACTTAGTATGACCCCTTTCAAAGCGGCTTTGATATATTACCATTAAATCATGGGCTTGTCAATGCTTTTTGGGGCGGAAAAGCAAAGAAAAACAGGCCGCTTGTTCCCAAACGGCCTGCATGAATTCGTTTACATCAGATGAGGTTGAGGATGAGCGTCAGAACGACGAAGGCAATGGCGAACCACTTCGTCATTTTGGCAAGACGGGCATCCCAGGTTTTGGCCTTGGTCTTGGTCATGAAGGTGTCCGCACCGCCGGCGATGGCGCCGGACAGGCCCGAGCGCTTGCCGCTCTGGAACAGGACGACTACGGTCACGGCGAGGCCGGAGATAAGCTGGAGTATGGTCAAAGCAAGTTGCATAGTAAATTCACCCTTTTCAAAATATCGCAAAAAATAATATAGCATACCGGCGATATGAAATCAAGTGCTTTTTCACAAAATTTCCGCTTTTTTGCCTTTCGGATGCCATATCTATGCGAAAAAGCGGCAAAGTGGGGGCTATATATGGGCAGCGCGGCTGACCTCCTGTGCTTTAAGGCGTGACTGTTGGCGGGGCGAAGCGGCCTGCGCGGCAGCGGATGTCGGTGTACTGTGTGCGGCGCAGCCTGAGCAGCTTGTCCATGGTGTCGGCGGCGCTTTCATAGCGGCCGCGTGTGAAGTGCAGCAGAATATAATTCACTTCGCGGATTTTTCCGGCGGCCTGCTCGCAGAATGCGCGCACCGGCGCATTCACGGAAAATACCCATATGCTTGAACAGATCGTCACATGGTCGCAGGCGGCAAGATCGATATCCACCGGCTCGATGGGCATGGCCCGCCGCATCAGCCCGTACCGCCCGCACCACCAGAAGCCGAGTGTGCCGCCCGTCCGCTCGGGTCTAAGAGCATCCCCAGCGCACCCGCCACGGCGCCAAGGCCGATGAACAGCGTCCAGAAAATAAGCGCGCGCCCCGTGGGAGCATATCTTGATTTCATATAAATCCTCCACGAGAAACAGCCGCCGCAAGCGCAGGGCTCACAGCGGCTATTCGGCTTTTTGTCAAAGACTGCGGTAAACGTCCTTGCGCAGCAAACTGCGGTCCTCGCGGGCGATGATGTCGTCGAGCTGGGCGAGCATTTTTTCCTTGTCCTCACACAGCGTGCCCTTGAGCGGAACGTAGTTCGAGGCGTGGTTGGAGGTGAAGTGCAGCCCTTCCAGCTCGATGCCGGCGATGAGCTGCCGCACCTCGTACAGGCTCTCAAACGGATTTTGCAGCACCAGCTTGCCCTGCTGCACCTCGCGGTAAAGCGGCGTGCCCTCGATGGCCATGAGCGTCATGGCGGAAAGGTGCTTGGGCTGCATTTTATTGATGATGTCCGCCGTCATGGCGGCATTGCGCTCAATGGCCTCCTGGCCCGCGCCTTCCAGACCGATGATGATGATCGTCCAAAGGTCAAAGCCCGCTTCCACGAGCATCCGGCCGGCCTTGAGCATTCCTTCGGCGTCCACGCCCTTGTGAACGTGCTTTAAAAGCTCGCCGTCGCCGGTCTCCACGCCCAGGTAGCAGCGCTGCAGACCCCGCTCGCGGATGGCGCACAGCTGCTCCGGCGTTTTGTGCAGCGTGGAAAGCGGCCCGGCATAGGTCGTCACGCGGCGCAGCCGCGGAAACGCGGCATACAGCGCGTCGAGCACCGTGAAAAGATAGTCCTCGGGCAGATTGATGGCGTCGCCGTCGCACAGAAACACGGTTTCCGTGTCGCGGTAATAGGTCTGCTTTGCCATCTCGATGTCCTCAAGGACCTCCTCCAGCGGCCGCACGCGGTAGCGCTTGGACTTGTACATGGAGCAGAATGTGCAGGTATTGTTGGAGCAGCCGATCGTGCATTGCAGCAGATAGCTTTTCCATTCCCCTGGCGGACGGTAGATGTCACCTTCGTATCGCATGAATGAACCTCCCTTTCCCGAGGCATAATACCCTCGGGGAGTGATTTGATATGACTACACAGCTTTCAGCCGTTTTTGATGACCGCGAGGGCGCCGATCTTGCGCTTTTGCGCCTGCGGCGCAACAACATCGATTACTCCGTGGCGGAACTGAAGGCGCCGGAGCGCTCACGGCCTGCGGAAGCGGCGGCGGATATAGCGCCGATATATGGTCTCGGCTCGCCCACGGCGGTTTCGCCCTCGCGGATGTATTCCGCGGTTCTCGGCAGCCGGGCGGTCGCCCAGCGCACAGCGGCGGTTCGCGGCGGGGCCAGGCTGACCATAAATGTAAACTCCGATCAGGCGCTGCACGCGCGCGCGATTTTGTGCTCGGTCAAAGGGCGGATCCTTTGATCGCGTCCCAGTATTTTTTGGCGGCCTGTTCGATCTTGTTGTCGCCGTAGGAATAATAGCGGGTGTTTTTCAGCTCGTCCGGCAGATATTGCTGCTTCACCCAGCGATTCGGGAAATCGTGGGGGTATTTGTAGCCCTGCTCGCGCTCAAAGCCCGTGCCGTCGGCGTGGACGTTTTGAAGCTCGCGGGGGATGGGCCCGGCCTTTCCGGCGCGAATGTCGGCCAGCGCCGTGTCGATGGCCATTTCGCCGGTGTTGGATTTCGGGCAGGTGGCTAGGAATATCACAGCCTCCGCCAGCGGAAGCCGCCCTTCCGGAAGACCAAGCTGCAAGGCGGAATCCACGCACGCTTTCACGATGGGCACCGCCAGCGGATAGGCAAGACCGATGTCCTCGCTGGCTGAGGACA
>CAYROZ010000170.1:0-3820 GCA_964426125.1 uncultured Oscillospiraceae bacterium | reverse complement strand
ATCCGCCGCCGTGACCGGCGGCCCGTCCAACGGCCGCTCGTGCCCCTGCACGCACACACCGACCGCCCGGCCCAGCCGCAGCCGCAGCTCCTCGGCTCCCTGGGCACACGCCCCATCCGCCGCCGAGCGGAGAGCCGCCGGCAGCAAAGCCAGCGCTCTGTCCCTGCTGTCCATTTCCTCCGCCTCCCTTCACAGGACAAGTCTATTGCCGCAGATACCGGGATAGAACCCGCGAATGCATCCCCCGCCGCGCAGCGTTTGTCCGCCGCGCAGATTTTCCGAAAAAACTTGTCCAAAATAGCCAAGAGAAAGACAAAGTTTATGTATAGTTCATCTTGACTTTATATTCTTTATTCTGTACCATAGAAATGTTTAGGCATTTCAAGATTTTGCTGCGGCCGTCGGATGCCGCAGCGCCGGTTTTCAATAGGAGTTTTTGTATGAAGAAAGTCTACACACACTATTGGGGCGGATATAAGCTGTCCCTGTTCCTCACACCGCTTCTTGTGCTGCTCGAGGCGGTCGTCACACTCGCATTGCCCTCGCTCATGTCGGACATTGTGGACGTCGGCGTCGCCTCGGGCGACCGAGCCGTCATCCTCCGCTACGGTCTTATCATGGTGGGCCTTGCCCTCGTCAGCGCCGCGGCCGGATGGCTTTCCACCTGGCATGCCACGCGCTGCTCCAACGGCTTCGGCTCCAATCTGCGCGAGGCACTGTTCCACCACATTCAGGACTTCTCCTTCGCGGACATTGACCGTTTCTCTGCCGCGAGCCTCATCACCCGCACCACCAGCGACGTGCGCACGCTGCAAACCTCCATCCAGATGATGCTGCGCACCTTTATCTCCGCGCCGTTTCAGATGATCGTGGGCGTTGTGATCGTGATGGGCTACAACTGGAAGCTGGGGCTTATCTATCTTTGCGCCATCCCCGTTTTGCTGGGGGCTGTGCTGTCGCTGATGCACGTGGTCCACAAGCTGTTTGACTTCGTGCAGAAAAAGCTCGACGCGATGAACGCGGACATTCAGGAAAACCTCATCGCCATCCGCGTGGTCAAGGCCTTCGTGCGCGAGCATTACGAGCGCGAAAAGTTCCGCAAGGCCAACGACGAGCTCACCGCCGCGAACCTGCGCGCCGTGGGTCTGATCGTGTGCATGGGGCCGATGGCGAACATCATCCTCAACGTCGTAACGCTGCTGCTGTACTGGTTCGGCGGAAAAATGGTCGCCACGGGCGAAATTCAGTCCGGCCAGCTGCTCGCCATCATCAGCTACCTCACCCAGATCCTCATGAGCGTGATGATGTTCTCCATGGCGCTCATGCAATACACCCGCTCGCGCGCCTGCGCCGGACGCATTGCGGAGGTGCTTGAGGCCGAGCCCGACATCGCCTCCAAGCCCGAGGCCGAGTCCCGCGCCATCACGCCCGGCCGCGGCCGCGTGGAGTTTGAAAATGTCTCCTTCCGCTACGCCCGCACGGGCACCGGCGAGGATGTTTTGAAAAACATCTCCCTCACGGTCGAGCCCGGCCAGACCGTCGCCATCGTGGGCGGCACGGGCAGCGGCAAATCCAGTCTTGTTAACCTCATCCCCCGGTTCTACGACGTTTCCGCCGGCTGCGTAAAGGTGGACGGCGTGGACGTGCGCGACTGGCGCATCGAGGACCTGCGCGAGGGCATCGGCATGGTTTTGCAAAAGAACGTTCTGTTCACCGGCACCGTGCGCGAAAATCTGCGCTGGGGCCGCGCCGACGCCACGGACGTGGAGATCATCCAGGCGCTCAAAAACGCGCAGGCGTGGGACTTCGTCTCCGCCATGCCGGAGGGGCTGGACACCATGCTGACCCAGGGCGGCACCAACGTTTCCGGCGGCCAGAAGCAGCGCCTTTGCATCGCGCGCGCCATGCTGAAAAAGCCCGCCATCCTCATTCTGGACGACTCCACCTCCGCCGTGGACTCCGACACGGAGGCCCGCATCCGCGAAAGCTTCCACCGGGAGCTGGCCGACACCACCGTGTTCATCATCGCCCAGCGCATCTCCTCCGTGGTCACCGCCGACAAGATCGTCGTGCTGGACGAAGGCTGCGTGGAGGCCGGCGGCACCCACGAGGAACTTATGCAGACAAGCGGTGTATACCGCGAGATCTATACATCCCAGGTAGAGGAGGCGCTGAGCAATGGCTAAGAAATCCATCCTTCAACAGTTCCGCGAGCGTTTGGCCGTGGACAACGTAGACACGAACGATGCCTCCATCTATAAAAACATCTCCCGCGGCCCCGGCCCCGGCGGCGGAAAGGATTTCCGCAAGCCCAAGGACACCAAGGGCACCTTCCTGCGCATTCTCGGCTATGCCGGCAAGTATAAAAAGCTTCTGGGCGTGGTCGTGTTTTTCATGCTGCTGAGTACGGTATGCTCGCTGGCGGCCAGCTATTTCCTCAAGCCCCTCATTGACGACTATATCGTCCCGCTCATCACGCAGGAGGAGAAAAACTTCCTGCCGCTGCTCGGCCAGCTCGGCATTCTGGCCGGCATCTATCTTGCCAGCGCGCTGGCAAGCTATCTCACCTCCCGCAGCTGCATGAAGATCAGCCAGTACAGCACCAACGCCATGCGCCAGGATCTGTTCTCGGCCCTGCAGGATCTCCCCATCAGCTACTTCGACGAGCACACCCATGGCGAGCTGATGAGCCGCTTTTCAAACGACGCCGACAACGTGCAGATGTGCCTTGAGCAGGGCATCGTGCAGTTTTTAAACGGCGGGCTGACGCTCATCGGCACCGTGGCGCTCATGATCGCGCTGAGCTGGAAGCTGTTTTTGATCACGCTGTGCGTGATCGTCATCTCGCTTTTGCTGGTGCGCTTTGTGAGCAAATACTCCAAGATTCTCTTTAAAAAGCAGCAGGCCTCGCTCGGCGTGCTCAACGGCTACATCGAAGAGATGACGGACGGGCTGAAGGTCGTCAAGGCCTTCAACTTCGAGTCGCGCGCCAAGGAGGAGTTCAGCGGTCTGAACGACGAATACCGCGACAACTCCATCTTCGCAAACTTCCTCGGCATGGTCATCATGCCCACGCTCTCCGCCGTGATGAACATCTGCTATGCCGTGACCGCCATCACCGGCGGCTTCATGACCATCGTCGGCAACTTCACCATCGGCTCGCTCGGCGTTTACCTCAACTACACCCGTCAGGTCTCCATGCCCATCAACATGATGTCGAACCAGGCCGTGAACCTTCTGTCCGCCATCGCGGGCGCGGAGCGCATCTTCGCCGTGATCGACCATCCGCGCGAGGTGGACGACGGCAATGTGACGCTCGTGACCGTGCGCCGCGGCGAGGACGGCTCCCTGTCCCAGACCGAGCACGGCGAGCGCACCGGTCTGTGGGCCTGGAAAATTCCGCAGGAGGACGGCACGTTCGCCTTCCGCGAGGTCATGGGCAGCGTGCGGCTGGAGGACGTGGACTTCTCCTATGTGCCCGGCAAACGCATTTTGAACGACATCACCGTCTGGGCCAATCCCGGCCAGAAGATCGCCTTTGTCGGCTCGACCGGCGCGGGCAAAACCACCATCACCAACCTCATCAACCGCTTCTATGAGATCGACTCCGGCCATATCTATTTTGATGACATCGACATCAAGGACATCAAAAAGGCCGCGCTGCGCCGCTCGCTCGGCATGGTTTTGCAGGACACGAACCTGTTCACCGGCACCGTGATGGATAACATCCGCTACGGCAAGCTCGACGCCACCGAGGAGGAATGCATCGAGGCCGCCGAGGCCGCCAACGCCCACGGCTTCATCTCCCGCCTGCCGGCTG
>CAYROZ010000169.1:0-3829 GCA_964426125.1 uncultured Oscillospiraceae bacterium | reverse complement strand
GAGGGCCGACCAGCAGCACGCCCTTGGGCATGGACGCGCCGATCTCCTGATACTTTTTCGGGTCGTGCAGATATTCCACGATCTCCGTGAGATTTTCCTTGGCCTCGTCCTCTCCGGCCACGTCCGCAAAGCGGATGCCGTCGGACGATTTCACATACACTTTCGCGCCGGAGTTGCCGCCGCGGCCAAAGATCATGGAGTTGGGGCCGCCGGCCTTATCCATCAGGCGCTTGGACAAAAACTGTCCGACCACAATGAAGATGATCACCGGCAGGATCCATGTAAGCAGGATGCTCATGAACGGGCTCATTTCCTGCACGATCTCGCTGGAAAACTCCGCGCCGTTTTCATACAGGCGCTGCGTAAGCTCGGGGTCGTTCATGATGCCGGTTTTGTAAACCTGCTTCTGCTCGGAGTCCGTGAATACGATCTGGTTGTCCTCCACCTCCACGAGCCCCACGTTTCCTGCGTAGGTCATGGACATGAAGGTGCCGTAGTCCACCTCCTGCACGCGGGCCTCGGCGATGGACGGCATGATGAGCGTGTTGAACAGCAGCATCACCGCCAGCGCGATCAGATAATAAAACGCCAGCGGGCGCTTGGGAGTCTTGACCTCCTTCATCGTGTCCCGGCCTCCTTTTTCATGGTGTGCCTCGCGGCTTTTTTCATAAAAATTTCTCCTTTATATGCTGGGCCTTTCTGCCCTATTATGAGCATGAAGACAGAATAACCCGGCAGGATAAACTGAAAGAAAACTTTTTCCATTCGTTTTTATCCGCATAAGAAAAACCGCCAGGAATGCATCTTTTTGCACTCCGGGCGGCTTATTTTAAGCTATATTGATTTTCTTATCGTATTTTACGGGTTTATTTTCAGTTCCGTTTCCGTGACGCACTCATTTTTTATTCGTCCGACCAGCGTTTGCAGGGCCTCGATCACGTGCGGCCGGATGTCGCCGCCGACGAGCACCAGCATGATGTCGTCGCCCACCTTGAGCTCGCCCTCGTTCAGCCATACGCGCACATAGTGGATGCCGTCCATCTCCCGCGCTGCGGCCACAGCCTGTTCAAGACCCTCGCGGTCATAGCCGAACACCATGCCGCTCACCGGCGCAGCCGTTTCATCGCCGCCGCGCACCCTGGCCTTGGCCGTGGCGCGCACCACGCCGTTGTGGAACAGATACATGCCGCACCGTTCCGCCTCCGGCGCGCGCTTGGCTTCCTTCATCCACGCGTCCATCGACGGCGCCTTTGCCGCGTGAGGATGGTGGTGATGGTGCTCGCCGCAATCGGCGCTGCCCTCGCCGAGCAGTATCTCCACGCCGTGCTTTACCGGATCGATCACGGCGGCAAAATTCTCCGTGGATGCCTTTTCGCTGCCGGGCAGATTGATGATGAGCGTGCGGTTTCGAATGCCCGCGATCTCGCGCGAAAGGCTGCCCTTGGGCGTGATGGCCATGCTGGCCGCGCGCATGGCCTCCGCAATGCCGGGCGCTTCACGCTCAATGACCCGGCGCGTGGCCTCGGGGGTCACATCGCGGGGGGAAAAGCCCGTGCCGCCCGTTGTGAGAACGAGCGCCGCGCCCAGTTCGTCGGCGCAGTGGATGAGCTGCGCGGCGATCTGCTCCGCATCGTCCGGCACGATGGCCGTGTGGACGATCTGCCAGTTTTCCGTCTCCAGCATCGCGCACAGCGCGGGCCCGCTGGTATCGCGCCGCTCACCGCGCGCGCCCTTGTCGCTGACTGTGATGACCGCTGCCGTGTAGTTCATACCCGTTCCTCCCTGCAAAAATCGCCGTGGACACCGCCGTGCTTTTCCAAAAGCCGAATGTCCGCAATGACCATATCGCGCTGCACCGCCTTGCACATATCGTACACCGTCAAACACGCCGCCGATACCGCCGTGAGCGCTTCCATCTCCACGCCCGTGCGCCCGGCGCAGCTCACGCGCGCCTCGATCTCCACCGAGCAGATCTCCTCATCCAGATGCAGCGAAAGATCGATGCCATCGATCAGCGTGGGATGGCACATGGGAATGAGACTCGGCGTGGCCTTCGCGCCCATCACACCGGCGATCTGCGCCACCGTGAGCACATCGCCTTTTTTCATGCCGCCGCTTTTTATGAGCGCCAGCGTTTCGTCGCTTACGAGCACACGGCCCGCGGCCACCGCCGTGCGGCGTGTGACGTCTTTTTCGCCCACGTCCACCATTTTGGCGCGGCCCTCGGCGTTAAAATGTGTAAAATCGTTTCTGTTTTCCATGATAAACTCCGCAGCTCCCGCGATGTCATCGAGTGCAAAGCGGGGAATTTTCGTATCGACCGGCTCGTCCGTCACGACCGCAAGATAGGTCTCCGGCGGCGCGGCAAAGCCCTTTCCATTGGCCCGGCGGGCAATGCCGACACGCGAGATGGGGGCGTTTTTAAACCCCTCCACCAGCACAAGATCCACGCCGCTTATCCGCCCGAGCAGCGTCTCCAGACTCTCGCCGCCCGGTCCGCTCACCAGCACCGGCTCCGCCCCCGCCGCGCGAAGGCGGGCCGAGTCCTTGCCCGTATCGTCCGCCGCAAGGCCGTGGGCATCGTGCTTGACCGCCGCCACGCGCAGCCCCCGCGCTGTAAGACAGGGTATCAGCCGCTCGAGCAGCGTGGTCTTTCCGCTTCCCGACCAGCCCGCAAAGCCCAGCACCGCAAACGCCATGTCCTCAGCCTCCGATCTGGCTCATAGCCCGGCGGGCGTCCGTGTGCTCGGCGGCGGAAAGCGCCTTATGGCGCGCGGGCTTTGCCATCACGGCGCGCTCAAACTGCGCGCGCATGGCCTCGGGGTCGAGGCCCTTGATGGAAAACTCCTCCGCCGAATGCAGGCATGGCTTGAGCTTGCCGTCCGCCGTGAGCCGCAGGCGGTTGCAAAGGGCGCAAAAATGCGCGGACAGCGGACTGATGAGTCCAATGCGCCCGGCCGCACCCGGCAGCCGGTAAAGCCGCGCCACGCCGCCATCCGACGGCTCCGGCTGAAGCTGCGGCAGCGCCTTCGTTACCGCCTCCACCGGCACATACGCCTCCGGAGCAAAGCCCTTATCGACCATGGGCATCAGCTCGATAAAGCGCATATCCACGCCCCATGTGCGCGTAAGCTCCGCCAGCGCGGGGATCTGCGCATCGTTGAAGCCGCCGATGAGCACCGCGTTCAGCTTCACGCGCTCAAAGCCCGCATCCAGCGCCGCCTCGACGCCGCGAAGGGCCGCGGCCAGATCGCCGCCGCGCGTGATGTATTCGTAGCGCGCGGGGTCAAGCGTGTCCAGACTGATGTTCACGCGGCGCACACCGGCTGCACGCAGGGGCTTGGCAAGCTGAGGCAGCAGCAAACCATTCGTCGTGATGCAAAGCTCCTCGATGCCGTCGATGGCCGAAAGCCGCTCACACAGCGACACGATGCCGCGCTTTACCAGCGGCTCGCCGCCTGTGACACGCAGCTTGCGCACGCCGAGCGACGCGGCCACTTCCACCGCCGTTACCGTTTCCTCCTGCGTGAGCATCTGCTCATGCGTCTTTTTGCAAACGCCCTCCGCCGGCATACAGTAGCGGCAGCGCAGATTGCAAAGCTCCGTTACGGAAAGACGCAGATAGCTTATCTCGCGCCCAAAACCATCGATCATCGTTCAATATCTCCCAAAGCTGCAATTCGGCCAGTGGCAGCGCTCGCAGGTCTGGCAAAGGCCGCCGTTTCCAAGGCGCACCAGATCGCGCTTTGTGATGCGTTCGCCGGCATAAATCGCTGGCAGCAGCACATCCAGCATGGTCGTCGGCATACTGATGGCCGCGCCCGGCACG
>CAYROZ010000168.1:0-3876 GCA_964426125.1 uncultured Oscillospiraceae bacterium | reverse complement strand
TGCAGTCGGTCTGTCCCCCGACGGTGCGGACACCGCTCCGAAGAGCGAGGAAGGCTCGGACGATATCCACCTGACCGTCAAGCAGATCCTCTCCGAGAAGCGCGCTTGGCTGCTCATCGTGTCCTACGGCGCGTTCCAGTTCATCATCAACTGCTGCATGAGCTCCATGGCGGCCCGCTTCATGAGCCTCGACCCCGCGTTCCAGTCCGGCGCTTCGCCCGCTCCCACCGTGTGGCTGCAGGCTACCACCTGGCTGTCCGTCGGCGCTATCGTCGGCATCGTGATGAGCTATGTGTTCGGCTGGATCGACGACAAGTTCGGCACCATCAAGGCTTCCATCGCGCTTGGTCTGAGCGAGCTGCTGCCCGTCTGCATGCTGATGTTCATGCCCGAAGGCGGCAACATCCCCATGGAGATCGTCTGGGGCTTCGGCGTTGCCTGCATGACCGGCGGCGTGCCCACCATGCACCCCGCTTCCATGACCTACGCTTACGGCCGTCGTGAGTATCAGTCCGCCAACCGCGTGATCATGGCCATCCAGCTCATCCCCTCGGCTCTCGCCGCTTACATGATGACCGCTCTGATCGGTGCCGGCAAGGGCACCATGGCCTACGGCATCTGCCTCGTGGTCATCGCCATCGGCCTCGTGGCCACCTGGATGATGCGCAAGATCCCCGACGCCATGGCCGCTGACCGTGCGTTTGCCAAGACTGAGGCTGCTGAATAATTCTGGAGGTTATATAACTCATGGGTCTGTTTGGTAAAAAGAAAGTAGAAGAAGCTCCCGCGCCCGCGCCTGTCGTGGAGGAGACCCCCGTGGTCGAGGAAACTCCCGTTGTGGAGGAGGCCCCCGTGGTTGAGGAAACCGCGCCGGTCGAAGCCCCTGCGGAAGAGGCCAAGGAGCCCGAGCTGACCGCCAAGGAGCACGGCGATGTGTTCCACGCCCGCATGAACTACCATGCCGGCTACGGCGTTTATAAAGTCTGGCCCAACGGCGGTCTGACCATCCACTCCGGTATCGGCTGGTTCCATCCCTTTGGCCCCAGCGAATACTACGGCATGGCCTGCCCTCCCGACAATATGTGCGAAGAGGCCAAGAACTTCCCCCTCGACAAGTTCTTCACCGACGACTGGATGGAAAACTTCGAGACCGATCTGTTCTGCATCTACCGTCTGCCCGACGGCGACATCTACGCCTGGGACGGCATGCTGGCAGTGCGCGGCATTGACCCCGGCAAGTGCATCGGCTACAACTCCGAGTACACCCGTCAGGACGTTCTGGTCAACGTCATCGTGGGCGGCACCGGCCGCTACGAAGGCGCCCGCGGTCTGATGATCGGCACCGCCGAGGGCGGCGGCGACACCAAGGTCGTCGGCAAGATGCCCGATGGCTCCGATCTGGAGCTGCCCGAGACCATCATGAAGGATCTCGACGGCTACATCCGCATCCACTAATCAATAAGGCGAAATGGTCCGGCCCTAGGGCCGGGCCGTTTCCCATGTAAACTAATTGGAGGAAAATTACACATGAAGCACATCGAATGTGACATTTGCGTCATCGGCGGCGGCCTTTCCGGCATGACCGCTGCGACCCAGGCCGCTGAGAAGGGCGCGTCTGTTGTTGTTTTCGAGAAGAGCGGCACCACCGGCGGCGCCGCCAACATGGGCATGGCGTTTTTCGCCGTGGAGTCGAAGTATCAGCGCGACGCCATGTACGAGTGGTCCAAGGACGACGCCTTCAAGTTCATGATGGAGTATAACCACTGGAAGGCCGACGCTCAGACCGTCCGCCGCTGGTTCAACATGTCCGCGTCCACCGTGGAATGGGTCGAGAACTTCGGCGTGGAGTTCCTTGGCGTTTACAAGTACTTCTGCGACAGCCACTGCACCCAGCACATGATCAAGCTGCCCGGCGTCAACAAGCCGACCGAGCGTCAGGCCAGCCACATGGTCAAGCTCATGACCGACTACGCCACCAGCCTCGGCGTTGACTTCCACTTCCGCACCCCCGCCAAGAAGCTCATTCAGGGCGACAAGGGCCAGATCCTCGGCGTCATCGCCGAAGACGAGAACGGCGAAGAGATCCAGTGCGACTGCTCCGCCTGCATCATCGGCACCGGCGGCATCGGCAACAACGTTGAGATGATCAAGGAATACCTCGGCTTCACCTGGGGCAAGGATATGTTCACCTTCCGTATTCCCGGCCTCGACGGCGACGGCATCAACCTCGCCTGGCAGGCGGGCGGCGCGAAGGCCCCCATCTCCATGGAAGTCACCTACAACACCCCCGGCACCACCGACGTGTTCAAGACCCTGTCCGAGGTCATGCGTCAGCCCTCGACCATCATGGTCAACATCCACGGCGAGCGTATCATCAACGAGCAGATCATGAACAACACCACCTACACCGGCAACGCCATCAACGCGCAGACCGGCCACCGCGCTTTCTCCATCATCGGCTCCGACGGCATCGACTACATGAAGAAGCACGGCCTGGACTACATCACCTACCACCACGCCGTTAAGACCCTCGACAAGTTCGATTACGAGCGCGATCTGTTCTTCTCCGGCGCGAAGAGCGCGGCTGAAAACTCCGTGTTCGACGGCGTCATCGACGTCAAGTACGAGGAAGAGGGCGAAGATCAGCAGCAGAACTTCTACGAGTGCAGCTCTCTCGAGGAAGTCGCGCAGGTCACCGGCATCGACTACAAGACTCTCGTCAAGACCATCGAGCGCTACAACAGCTTCGCCGGCGGCTACGACGAAGACTTCTGCAAGCCCGCCAAGTGGCTGCGCCCCATCACCGGCGACAAGTTCTATGTTGCCCGCCACTTCCCCTCCGGCTACGGCTCTCTCGGCGGCATCAAGGTCAACCACAACATGCAGGTCCTCAAGGCGGAGACCGAGGAGCCCATCCCCGGCCTGTATGCCTGCGGCACCGACACCGCGAACGTGGTCTTCGGCGGCGAGTACTGCTTCTATAACCCCGGCTCCACGATGAGCTGGGCGCTCAACTCCGGCCGTATGGCCGGCATGGAAGCCGACGCTTACACCCAGTCCGACGACTTCGTGGAGTAATTCCACACCCTATACAAAACAGCCGACTCCGTTTTGGAGTCGGCTGTTTCTTTCGCGGCACAGGCTCAGCGCAGCATATCCCGCGCAGCCAGACGGCCGCCCGCGAGCGAAAAGCCAAACGCGTGGCCCGACAGCATCACGCTGTAATCGCCGGAATCGACGCCGCTTACGTCAATGCCCGCGCACCAAAGACCCGCGATGGGCCTCCACGCCGCATTCAAAACGCGCATACGGCTGTCCGTGCGCACGCCGCCGTGGACCGTGATCATGTCCATGCCGGCCTTCGCCGCGTAATACGGCGCGCGCTCCAGCGCAAACAGGCAGCGGCGGGGCTTGGCAAACACGCCGTCCTGCCCGCGGGCGCAGTCGCGGTTATACGCCGCCACAGTGTCCGCCAGCGCGGCTTTATCCAGTCCCGCAGCCTCCGCCAGCGCCTCCACGCTGTCCGCGCGGAACACGAGTCCGTCCGCCACGGCCTTATCCAGCGCCTCGCGCAGCATGGCAAAGCCGTTATCGGCCGCATCGATGGGCGCCATCACGCCCGGCGCACTTTCCATCAGCCGCTGCACGAGCGCATCGTCAAACACGGCGAAGCAGCGCTTTTCCGGCTGCCGCGCCACGGCGTTCTGGCCGAAGATGAAATCGTCCACAATGGCCTCGTCGCAAAAACGCTCGCCCAGGATGTTCACCCAGATCGACTGCGCCGAGCGCACCAGCGCTCCAACCGGCCCATGGCCGCAGAACACCGGCCCCGCGCCCTCGATGGCCAGATCGCGCACCGGCTCCGCGCCCGCCGGC
>CAYROZ010000167.1:0-3885 GCA_964426125.1 uncultured Oscillospiraceae bacterium | reverse complement strand
TTGTGGACACCGGGCTGTTCGAAGCGCCCGAGGGCTTCGATCCCCAGCTGCATCTGGGCAAGATGGACGCCATCGCGCTGCTGTATTCCATCTGCCCGGGCACCGGCGCGCGCACGGGCGACAAGTGGGATCTGTTCGGCAGCACCACGGTCATGAACGACTACGCCGAGGATGCCGAGATCTCCGGCGAGACCTTTGAGCTGATCGGCGAAAGCGAGGAAAACGAGATCGCCGGCACCACGCTCATCGCGGCGCATGACGGCGCGCAGGTCACCATCTCCGATTCCAGCATTACCACCGACCATGTCACCGAGGGCAGCGGCTATCAGCTGGCCTATCGCTGGGGCGATTCGATGGCGGTCGTGGCCTATGGCGAGGGCACGCGCCTGCATTTTGAAAACTGCGAATTCAACTGGCTGGACACCGTGGAACGCCAGCACGGAGGCTTCTTCCCCACCTGCGGCGCGACCATTCTGGTGGAGGACTGCGACATTTCCCGCCTTTCCAGCGGCATGTGCTATAACGGCACGCTGATCTATAAGGACTGCGATCTGACCACCGAGGGCACCCAGACCGGCCGCAGCCACAGCTCGGACTTCTTCTCCGGCGTGACCATCTATGACGGCTGCACGATCAACAAGGACGGCATGCCCGAGGCCTCGGCGGATGGCTCCGGCGAAATGGCCCCCACCGCCTTTAACGACGAGGCGGCGAGCCTGTTCATCGTGAACTGCCCGTACTATGGCGACGGCTTCGGCTGCATGACGGGAGTGGCCACGGCGTATGTGGAAAACTCCACGCTGGATGCAACGCCGTTCTCCTTCACGAACAACACCTCTGAGCTGACGGACGTGACCTCGTTCACGATCTATGACAGCGATGTCCGCTTCGGCTCCGGCATCTGCACGCTGGTCAAGGAAGCGCGCGTGGATGGCCGCTTCATCGACTGCGGCGAGGTGGAGCTGGGCGATACGCTTTCGAGCGGCTACGACATCACCATCGAGGGCGCGGAGTTCGGCACCTACAGCTCCCTGCGCCTGCGTCTGGACGGCACCACCTTCTCCCGCGCGCTGAAGGTGTATGTGGCCCCCGGCTGCGAGCTGATCGTGGAGGTCGCGCCCGGCACAGAACTGCCCGAGATCATTCAGGACACCTCCGCCACCAAGGACGTCCGGTCCTATGTGATGCAGCAGTCCATGCCCGGCACGGGATATTTCGATTCCCCGAACACCGGCTCCGTGGTCGTGCGCACGGTGGACTGGAACAGCTGACGTTTCGTAAACCGAACAACGGGGAGAGGCGGATGCCTCTCCCTGCTTTTGCGTGTGGGGGTGCCATGGTTTCGTTGCTTTACAAATGGCCGTTGGTGCTTTATAATTTTTTTACCAAAAAATACGAACAGGAAGGGATTGCAATGAAGAAAATGCACAAATTGCTGGGGCTGCTCCTCGCGGCGGCCATGCTGCTCAGCCTCGGCTGCGGCGCTCTCGCCTCCTCGGGTGAGGCCGGTTTCCGCCCTGCGCCCACAAGCTCGCTGGCGCAGAACGTGGAGGATATGGCGAACTTCGCCGGCATCTCCATCGTGGCCGGTGCGGCTGCGCAGGACGACAGCGCGGTGGATGCGGCCAAGGTCTCGGATACGGCTGTGACGGACGCGTATGTCCGTTACGACGAGATCGGCGACTGGGACGGTTCGGAGAGCTTCGGCCACTTCGGTGCGGTCCTTTCCGATGAAGGTGCGGACACCTTCACCGTCGGCGGCAGCGAAACGCCCTACGAGGTGGACGGCAAGGCCTATAACAGCGTGTTCATCCTCGGCGCGGAAGACCGCAACGAGCCCAACGCCACCGGCAGCAGCGAAATGCGCGACGATAAGGACGCCAAGGAAGGCGCGGAAGGCGCCGGTATCTATGCCGATATGCCCAACATGGTCTTTGACCACGTCTACGTTTCCACGGACGGCTACGGCCGCAGCGCCCTGCATCTGACCACGGCGGTCGAGGAGGCGGTCATCCACGACTCCACCATCATCGCCACCGGCTCCAACGGCACGGATTCCTCCGCGCCCGGCATCATCTGCATGTACGCCAGCTCCCGCCCGGTGCTCACGGAATCGAGCGGCAATGTGTACTTCTACAACAGCGATCTCATCAGCTCCGACTGGGGCGTGTATTCGCTGGACGGCTGCTACGGCTCGAACGTTTACATCGTGGACTGCTACAGCGAAAATGTCTACGGCGGCTATAGTATGTATTCCCTCGGCGCGACCGCCGGCCAGGAAAACAGCTGCTGGTTCTACGGCTCCTACGCCGGTTCTGCCCAGTTCGGTGCGATCTTGTGCTCGGCCGGCCGCATCTATACCGGCTCTCTGGCCGATGCGCCCGAGGCGGCGCTGGCGCGTCTGGATGGACGCGAGCTGCGCGGCGGCACGCTGTATAACGGCTGGAGCTACATCGGCGGCCGCACCAACGCCATCACCATGCAGGCGGACATCTCCGGCGCGTCCACCGTGGGCATCCTCGATGCCAAGCACACCATCTTCGACACCGTGGCCGTGCTTGACCGCGACGGCGAACCCTACATCGACACGATGGACATCTATAACTACAAGGACGACGCGGCCATCGGCGCAGCGTACTATTTCCTCACCTACATCCACGGCTCGGCCATCTGCGCGCGCAGTGAAAACGTGGATCTGACGCTCGATGACTGCCTGGTGTATTCCGCCAACAACCGCGCCATCCACACCGTCATCGGCTATGACGACATGGCCAACGGCATCCGCGTGCCCGACGGCACGGAGTATTACGGCCAGAACGTCGCCATCCGCAACATGGCGCTCACGGGCGACATCCTGCACGAGGACTATCAGCGCAAGATGGTGCTGGCCCTTGAAAACGCCGAGCTTTGCGGCGCGGTCGTTTCCGGCACGCGCGCTTCGTGGGAAAATAACATCTCCGCGCTCATCGAGGCCGAGTGGACCGACGAGGACGAGGCTCTTGGCCACTCCAAGGAAGCCATTCAGTCCGCCCTTTGCTACAACGATACCTACGAAACGGTTTGGGGTGTGCGCATGAGCATGGACTCCGACTCCGTCTGGACGGTCGCGAACGACTCCAGCCTGTACAGCCTGTCGCTGGAAAAGGGCGCCGAGATCGAGGCTCCCGCCGGTCACGAACTGGAGATCTATGTTGACTGCGAGATGGACAACGAGGATCTGTTCTACGACTACACCACCGGCACGCAGGTCGATTCCCTCGATGCGGGCGACTACACCGGCGTGGTCATTCTGGTGAAATAATCGCAAACCAAATGGAAGGGGAGAGGGCAAAGACCCTCTCCTCTTTGTCATGCGATATAGTCGCCGGGGTCAACGGTCATGCCGCTGCACTGCATGGAAAAGTGCAGATGTGCCGCCTCGCTCGATTCTGCCAGTGCCGTGGAGCCAACGGCGCCGATGATCTGGCCCTGCTCCACTTCCTCGCCCGCCAGAACGTAGGTGGCGTCGGACAGATTGGAATACAGCGTCTGCATTCCGTCCGCGTGCGCGAGTGTGACGGTGGTGCCGAGCAGCGCGTCCTCCGCCACGGATACCACGGTGCCGTCCGCTGCGGCCACGACCGCCGTGCCGTCCGCGCAGGCGTAATCCACACCGGCGTGGGTGCGCCAGTCGTGCATCGTGGCGTCATACAGCAGCGTTTCCACGCTGTAGGGCCGCTGCACGCCGCCCTGCACGGGCGGGATATAGCTCACGGGCTTGGCCGGTTCCGCGGCTTGCACCGGTTCGCTCTCGGCCATGACGGGCAGCGCCCCGGACGGCTCCGGCGCGTTGACCGGTTCGTCTGCGCTGCTGTATTCGCGGACATAGGCGTCCGCCGTTTCCTG
>CAYROZ010000166.1:0-3885 GCA_964426125.1 uncultured Oscillospiraceae bacterium | reverse complement strand
GACTCCATGGGCGCCCCCACCGCCTGCGAGACCGCCGGTGTCCCCAACGTTTCCTACAACGGCTCCACCGTGGCCGCCTGCCCCAACACCTTCATCGTTTCCTCCCGCATCGACTGGACTCCCTACTTCGAGTACATGATCAACTGCGTCGCCAATGGCGAGGCCATTGCTGCTGACTGGTGCGGCGACCTGTCCACCGGCTCCGTCGTGCTGACCGACGTCAACACCGCCGCTGCTGCCGAGGGCACCGTCGAGGCCATCGAGCAGGCCAAGGCTGACCTTGAGGCCGGCAACGTTCACGTGTTCGACGCTTCCTGCTTCACCGTGGGCGGCGAGGCTCTGGACAGCTACATGGCCGACGTTGACACCGACGCCGACTACACCCCCGACACCGAGGTCATCGCGGACGGCTACTTCCACGAATCCGAGTTCCGCTCCGCTCCTTACTTCGATCTGCAGATCGACGGCATCACCCTGCTCAACCAGATGTTCTAATGCAATCATGGGGCAAGCTCCGGTTCTTCCGGGGCTTGCCCTCATGCTTAAAGCGGTTTTCTCACGCTGCTGCAAAGAGCAGCGCAGCGACGGCAGACCCCGCTCGCTGCTGCGCTGCTCTTTGCAGTATTGTGCCTTTTTTTGAATCTAAAACAGATCGGATGTGAAGCCCTTTGGAAAACAAAACAGCCGCCGTTAAAATGTGCAACATCACCAAAACCTTCGGCAGCGTCGTGGCCAACGAGAACGTAAGCCTTGACATCTGCAAAGGGGAGATCCTGGCGCTGCTTGGCGAAAACGGCAGCGGCAAGACCACGCTGATGAATATGCTTTCCGGCATCTATTTCCCCGATGCCGGCCAGATCTTCATTAATGGTGAGGAGGTCGTGATCCGTTCGCCGAAGGATGCCTTTGACCACGGCATCGGCATGATCCACCAGCACTTCAAGCTCGTGGACGTGCTCACGGCCACGGAGAACATCGTGCTCGGTCTCAAGGACAAAGGCCGCCTGGATCTCAAGGCTGCCAGCGCGCGCATCCGCGCCATCTGCGAGCAGTACGGCTTTGAGGTGGACCCCGAGCAGAAGATCTACAACATGTCCGTTTCCCAGAAGCAGACCGTGGAGATCATCAAGGTCCTCTACCGCGGCGCGGACATCCTCATTCTGGACGAGCCCACCGCCGTGCTCACGCCGCAGGAAACGGAAAAGCTCTTCGCCGTTTTGCGCAAGATGCGCGCCGACGGCAAGGCCATCGTGATCATCACGCACAAGATGCACGAGGTGGAGGAGCTGTCGGACCGCGTGTGCGTTTTGCGCCATGGGCAGTATATCGGCTCCATGATCACCGCCGAAACGAACGCGCAGGAAATGACCGACATGATGGTCGGCCACTCCGTCAAGCTCAACATTGCCCGCCCCGAGCCGGTCGATCCCAAGACCCGCATCGAGGTCAAGGGCCTGACCGTCACCTCAGCCGACGGCATCCGCAAGCTCGACGACGTCTCCTTCACCATAAACAGCGGCGAGATACTCGGCATCGCGGGCATCTCCGGCTGCGGCCAGAAGGAGCTGCTGGAGGCCATTGCCGGTCTTCAGCCGACCGACAGCGGCAGCATCTGCTACATTGAGGACGACGGCACCCGCGAGGAGATGCTGGGCAAAAAGCCGCTGGAGATCGCCGCCATGGGCGTTTCGCTCTCGTTCGTGCCGGAGGACCGTCTCGGCATGGGCCTCGTGGGCAACATGGACCTGGCGGACAACATGATGCTGCGCTCGTTCCGCCGCGGCCACTCCCTGTTCACCGACCGCAAGACCCCCGCCCACCTGGCGGAGAACGTGGTAGAGGAGCTGGAAGTGAACACGCCGGGCATCCACACGCCGGTGCGCCGTCTTTCCGGCGGCAACGTGCAGAAGGTGCTCGTCGGGCGCGAGATCGCCTCGGCCCCCACCGTTCTGCTCACGGCCTACGCCGTGCGCGGCCTGGACATCAACGCCTCCTACACGATCTACGACCTCATCAACAAGCAGAAGGAAGCCGGTGTGGCCGTGGTGTTCGTGGGCGAGGATCTGGACGTGCTGCTGGAGCTGTCGGACCGCATTCTCGTGCTTTGCGGCGGCAAGGTCAGCGGCATCGTGGACGGCCGCACGGCCAGCAAATGGGACGTCGGCATGATGATGACAAAGCTTGGAGGTGTGAAAGAGGATGAATAAGCAGCATAAGACCCCGCTGGTACACATCGTCAAGCGCAGCGATATGCCCGCATGGCACGCATGGCTCATCCGCATCCTCGCCATCGTGATCGCGCTGATCGTGTGCGCGCTCGTCACCATGCTTCTGACCGGCGACGATCCCATCGCCATTTACGGCACCATTTTGAAAGGTGCGTTCGGCACCACCCGCAAAACCTGGACTACCTTCCAGAATCTCGCCATTCTGCTTTGCATCTCGCTGGCGGTCACGCCCGCGTTCAAGATGCGCTTTTGGAACATCGGCGCGGAGGGTCAGGTGCTCATCGGCGGTCTCGCCGCCGCCTCGTGCATGATCCTGCTCGGCGACAAGATCCCGAACGGCCTGCTGATCGCCATCATGACCGTGGCCAGCATCGCCGCCGGTGCCATCTGGGCCGCCATCCCCGCGTTTTGCAAGGCCAAGTGGAACACCAACGAAACGCTGTTCACACTGATGATGAACTATGTGGCAACGCAGCTCGTGGCCTTTTTCGTCATCGTGTGGGAAGTGCCCAAGGGCGCGGGACAGATCGGCATCATCAACCAGTCCACGGAGGCCGGCTGGCTGCCCGTGATCGGCGGGCAGAAATACCTGCTGAACATCCTCGTTGTGGCCACCATCACCGTTTTGCTGTATGTCTACCTTAACTACAGCAAGCACGGCTATGAGCTTTCCGTCGTGGGCGAAAGCGAGCGCACGGCGCGCTATGTCGGCATCCGGGTCGAGCGCGTCATCCTGCGCACGATGCTGCTTTCCGGCGCCATCTGCGGCGTGGCGGGTCTGCTTCTCGTGGCGGGCACCAACCACACCATCACCACCACCATCGCCGGCGGCCAGGGCTTTACGGCCGTCATGGTATCGTGGCTGGCACAATTCAACCCCCTCACCATGATCTTTTCCAGTGGTCTGCTGGTGGTGCTCGACCGCGGCGCCAGCGAGATCGCCAAGTCGTTCAGTCTCAACGAATCGTTCGCCGATATCCTCACGGGCATCATCCTGTTTTTCATCATCGGCTGCGAATTTTTCATCCGCTACAAGCTCAGCTTCCGCAAGGCCGCTAAAAAGGAGGAGAATGCCTGATGTTTGACCTTGTCTCCTTTATCCCCCGTGCCGTCATGCAGGGCATTCCCCTGCTGTATGGCAGCACCGGCGAGACCCTTACCGAAAAGTCCGGCAACCTCAACCTCGGCATCGCCGGCGTGATGTATGTCGGCGGCATCTGCGGCGTCATCGGCGCATTCATGTACGAACAGGCCGCCGCTGTGCCCAACGCGTTTTTGTCCATACTCATTCCCCTGCTGGCCTGCCTGCTCGGGTCGCTGCTGATGGGTCTGCTCTACTGCTTCCTGACCGTGACCCTGCGCGCCAACCAAAACGTCACCGGCCTTGCCATGACCACCTTCGGCGTGGGCTTCGGCAACTTCTTCGGCGGCTCGCTCATCAAGCTCACGGGCTCCGACGTGCCCTCCATCGCCCTTTCGCGCACCAGCGCCTATTTCAGCCGTTCGCTGCCCTTCGCCGACAAGCTCGGCTGGTTCGGCAAGATATTCCTGTCCTACGGCTTTTTGGCCTATCTCGCCATCGTGCTGGCGCTGGCCTCATCCTATCTTCTCAAGCGCACGCGCGTGGGTCTGCATCTGCGCGCCGTGGGCGAAAGCC
>CAYROZ010000165.1:0-3929 GCA_964426125.1 uncultured Oscillospiraceae bacterium | reverse complement strand
TGGCTGCACCGGTAACGCCCATAGCGGGCAGACCAAACCAGCCAAAGATCAGTATGGGGTCAAATATTACATTAAATACAGCGCCCACCAATTGGAAGATCATAGGCCAGAGCATATTGCCGGTGGCTTGCAGTATCTTTTCCAGCATGGTCACAACAAACTGTCCGAAAGCGAAAACACAGCAAATGGAGAGATACTGATCCCCCATGCGGATAATTTCCGGATCGGACTCAAACATGCGAAAGAAAGGCGTGGTGAAAAAAGCGCCAAAGACAGCGAACGCCAACCATGTCACGACACTCAGCATCACGCCATGGGTCGCGGTTGATTCCGCTTCCTCCCTGCGGCCTTGTCCGAGCCTTCGCGAGATCAGAGAGGTAACACCTGCCGCCGTACCGACCGCAAAGGCAATCAGCAGATTTTGAATCGGATAGGCAAGCGACAGCGCCGAAACCGCTTTCTCGCTGACCTGTGCCACAAAATAACTGTCCACAATGTTATAAAGCGCCTGGATCAGCATAGAAAACATAGCCGGCAGTGACATGGATAAAATCAGAGGGAACATTTTTGCAGTTCCTATACGGGTTTCTTTTTGCGTTTCCATTGCCATTTTACTCATTCCCGCTTTCTATTTTCAAAAGCTTTTGAAGAAGCTTTTGAAGCTGTTTTCTTTCTTGTTCCGATAGATTTTCAACCCATATATGGTCGATTTTTGCAACAACGGTTTCCAGCTCCGTTTGCATACATTTTGCTTTTGGGGTCAATGAAATCAGCTTGCTTCTGCCATCTTTGGGATTCACGATTTTCAAAACGAATTCTTTCTTTTCCAGACTGTCTAACAAGCCCAAAACCGTAGGGTGCGTAATGGCGCACTCCTTTTCAATGTCCACAATTCGTGCGCTTTGGTTTTGCTGCATAAACAAAAAATTCAATATTCTGCATTGCGATGCCGTCAAATCGTAATCTGCCAAAATCGGGTTTGCCATTTTGTCAAATTCGATCGATGCCTTTTTTATTAAAACCGCTATCCTGTCGCCGGTCATAATTTCTCTCCTTTTTCGTAGCTACCTACTAATTATAAGTAGGCAGCCACCTTTTGTCGAGGAGATATATCGTCGACCTGCCTGTGTTTTTTTGTGCGTTTTCACGAAAGATGATGTTTGAATGAAACCGAAAGTAAAAAGGCGATACCTGGTTTTGAAAACCAAGTATCGCCCAATTTTCTTGTCGCGCTCCTGTGCGGCAGCCGCCCTATGTCAGCAATGTTCTCACACTGTCTTATTGGAAGCTGCCGTGTGTCGTCGGCTTGTTTATTTCGCGTATTTTGCCGTTCTTGCGTCGTTAATAACGCCGTTCCAGTCAAGGCCGAAGCCGAAGCGGTAGGCGTTGCCGTCCGCGTCCACATAGGGCGTGGTGTCCGGGATATCCTCATAGGAGGCATCCACGGAGTCCATGTCCAGCGGCATTGTGACGCTCAGAAGCCCGCTCGGCTCATGGCCGCCGGAGAGAGTTTCCAGCATGGCCTGATCGGCCACACCGCTGCCGACGAGAAGCGCATCGATTCCCTCTTCAAACTCCGCCACCACCGTGGGCGCGGTCATGTTCAAAATTACCACAACGGGCTTGCCGTCCATGAGCTCGATGGTCTCATACAGCGCGTCAAGCTGGGCGGAATGGTCGTCGCTCGTGGTGCCGAGGATGGAGCGGTTGGATTTATAGTCGCCCTTGGCGGGGTCGGGCGTTTCGCCGACCTGCACATAGCTTCCGTCCGCGTGCAGCCAGTCATAGCCGATGCTCTGGGGGCGCGAGGCCGTGACGGTATGGGCCGCGTATTGCAGGCTTTGCGGCACACCGGCCGCGCCCGTGAGCGAGGGCGAGCTGATCTTCACGAGGGCGAAATCCGCCTCATCCGCTGCGGCTTTCCTGTCCGCATTGCTCAGCGCCGTTCCTTCCTCGAGCGCCTCGACCAGAACATCGGGCACATTGTAATACTGCTCGACCAGCGCCAGCGACACCGGCGTTGAATACACGCCGCCAGCGCCCATCTCGCCGGAAGCATCCGTCCCCTCGGTCAGAGGGATATATGCCGTGAGGCCCTTGTCCGCCAGCGGCAGGATGGAATCGCTGTTTTTCAGCAGAACCACGCTGTCCAGGTGCGTTTCGTAGCCCGCGGCCACATACTCCGCCGCACCAACGGTCTCCGCCGCCACGGCGGGATCGGTGTAGGCCGATTCAAAAATGCCCAGATTGAACATACTGCGCAAAATGCGCACGGCGGACTGGCGGATGCGCTCGGTGGCCGCCTGCTCGCCGATGCCCTCCACGCCGTATTTCTCGCTGCCGTTGGCAAGGATGTCATAGCCCTCATACAGCTTTTCAAGGCTCATCGCGCCGCCGAACTGGTCCACGCCCGCCGCGATGATCTTATAGTAGCGATAGCCCACATCGTAGCCCTTGAACGCCTCAAGGCCCCAGGAGGTCAAGGACATACTGTCCGAGGTGTCGGAGCCGGTGATCATCCAGTCGGTCATCACAACGCCGCCGAAGTGATAGTCCCCGCGCAGAAGATCCGAGACGATATACTCGGAAAAGCCGTTGCCCACGTTCTCGCCGCTGGGATTCTGGTCGGTAGAGATGGTGTAATAGGGCATGACCGCCGCCGTTTGGGTGGATGCGCCAGTGTATTCCCCGTCCTTGGAAAGACCGGAGGCCGCCGCAAAGTTTTCCGCCAGCGCCTCAAAGCCATCGGCGGGATAGACAGCGAATTTGCCGTGCTCGCCGTGAGCATCGTAGCCGTTTTCCTCCGCGCCGCCGGAGGGCCAGTGCTTCGTGACGGAGGCCACGCTCTCCGGCCCCCAGCCATCGTCCAGGCCATAATCGGCGTAGCTTGTGGCGCTTGTCTGCATGGCGGAAACATAGGCCCCGCCCAGATCGGCATTGAGCGCATAATCCTCCGTGAGCGCGCCGTTATTGCGGCCCCAGCGCGGCTCCGTGATCAGATCGATCTGCGGTCCGAGCAGCATGGTGATGCCCATGGCGCGGTATTCCGCCGCGAGCACATCGCCGAATTTGGCGAAGGTATCGGGGTCAAAGCTCATGGACATACCCATCGTTTCCGGCCACTGGGAAAGCTCGCCATCCTGTCCGGCCACATAGCCGGCGTTGATGGTTCCGGTGTGGCGCGGGTCGGTGGAGATGACGAGGGGGATGCCAAACTCCGTGGATTCGCATTTCAGCTGCCATTCGTTGTTCAGCGCGGCCATGTTTTCCTTGGTGCCGTAGCTGCGGATGAGCTCAAAGCGCATCCCCTTTTCGATCATCTCGTCATTGACCTCATGGTGGAACATCAGGCTCAGCATCTGCTCCAGCGGCAGCCGGGCAGCGAGGTCCTCGGCGCGCTCAAGGCTTGCCTTGCGCCAGTCCTCGTAAACATCCAGCTTGCCGTTTTTGTTCAGGTCTTTGAAATAATAGCCGCTGGCCTCGTCGTACAGGAGCGAAACGCCGGAGTCCTTGTGGTAGGTCAGCGTGAGGCCGTTGTGGTTGGTGATGGAAACAACGCCGTTGTAGATCGTGGGGTCGGCTTCCGCAACGGCACCGAAGGAGAAATTGATCTCGGAGGACGTGTCCTCCTGTGCTTCACCGGAGGCGGCCAGCGCTGCCGGGGCCAGGGACAAAAGCAAAGTCAGTGCGCAGAGGATCGCAAGGAACTTTTTCATGTCGTGTCTCCTTTTTATGATTTTTGGGGGTCACTTCACTTCGAGTATCGCGTTGGCAATCGCTTCGCTCGACCACCCTGCGGTGGTCATGGTGTAAAGATAAACGGGCATGGTGACGGGCGCATCGAACGCAAGCGTGAACGTAAAGCGCACGCCATCGCCCAGATTTTCCTTGAGCATATCGGCAATGGGCAGGTTCTCCCCCGCCTCATC
>CAYROZ010000164.1:0-3952 GCA_964426125.1 uncultured Oscillospiraceae bacterium | reverse complement strand
CACCTGACTCTTAATCAGGGTGTCCAGGGTTCGAGTCCCTGAAGGTGTACCATAGTTGGTGTCTATAGCATCGGGGGTCCACCCGTTCCCATTCCGAACACGGAAGTTAAGCCCGAATGCGCCGAAAATACTTGTCTGGAGACGGACCGGGAAAATAGGTCGGCGCCAACATCATGAACGCGGGAACCGCGCCGCGGGGCCCGCGTTTTGTGCCTCTTTAGCTCAGTCGGTAGAGCGACGGACTGTTAATCCGCAGGCCGTTGGTTCGAGTCCAACAAGAGGCGCCAGCGGTGAAGCCGCCGCAATTTGCGGCGGCTTCATTGTTTTTCACGTAACTGAGGACCATTAGCTCAGTTGGTTAGAGCAGCCGGCTCATAACCGGTCGGTCCGGGGTTCGAGTCCCTGATGGTCCACCATCAAAACAATTTGATATAGGGGAATAGCTCAGTTGGTAGAGCGACGGTCTCCAAAACCGTAGGCCGAGGGTTCGAAGCCTTCTTCCCCTGCCAGAAAAGTCTGAAATCACAATGGTTTCAGACTTTTTTGTTATGCTAGTGCAAACGGTCGCGAATCGTGTTGCGCATAGGATATGTTTTTTTCAAAAATCCGCAAGGGAGATCAAGCAATTGGCTGGGGTGGACGGTATAATGTCCGCAGAGCAGAAAGGGGAGCGAGCCATGGAAAGCTGGAGCCGCAACATCCAAACGATCATTGACCGTATCGACGAGAGCATCCGCCGCCGCGACGACACGGCGCTCACGCTCCGGGCGCTGTCGCAGAGTCTGGGATATTCCGAATTTCACGTTTCGCGGCGCTTTCGCGAAATATCCGGCATGACGCTGCGTGATTACCTGCGCTATCGGCGGCTGGCGTTTGCGCTCAAGCGCCTGCGCGACACGGACGACGGCATTTTGGATATTGCCATGGATTACGGCTTTTCCTCCCACGAGGCGTTCACGCGCGCGTTTCGCGAGGCCTACGGCGTAAGCCCCAGCGAGTACCGAAAGCAGCCCGTGCCTGTGGTGCTGCGCACGCAGCTGCATCCCTTTGACTGCTACTTAATGGGCATTGGAGGCACCGGTATGGCCGAAACGAACGGCGAAGTGAAAATTTATTTTGCAACCATCCCCGCGCACAAATTCCTGCACATCCGTAACTACGAAAGCATTGGCTACTGGGATTTCTGGCAGAAGCAGGCGCAGATCCCCGGCGCGGACTGCGACACGATCTGCGGCTTGCTGGACAGCATCCCCGAAAAGCTGGATGATCTTGGCGGCGAGGAGGCCGACAGCTCCAGCGGCCAGATCATGGCCTTTATCAACGAGCCGACCGGCCGTGTATGCAGCTGGGGCATCCCGCTGGCGGAGAGCTACGGCGTGCGTCTTCCCGTCAATTACGGCGGGCCTGTGCCGCAGCCGCTGCGGCTGATGGATGTGGCGGAGGGCGAGTACATCGTGTTTGAGCACGGGCCCTTTGACTTTGAAACGCAGAATCAGGCCGTGGAGGCGAAGATCGAGGCGGCGATGAAGGCGTTTGATTATGAATCGGCGGGCTATGTGCTCGATACCACGCCGGGGCGCGTGTTTTACTTCTACCATGACTGCGCACGCTGCTGGAAATACGTCCGGCCCGTCCGGCGGCTGGAGGACTGAATCGATGCAAAACGGCACCCGTACTCAAGGCGAGCACGGGTGCTTTCTTTGTTATGCCTGCGCGGCGGCGGGCGGCAGACAGACCCGCGCCGGGGCGGGTCGATATTGCTGTACGGCGTCTGCGATGCATCCGCGCGTCTGGTGCGGCGCATAGCCCAGCTCCCGCGCGGCGCGTTCGTGGGAATAATGTGTGCCGCGGTGCAAAAGCGAAAGCGTGCCTTCGTTAAACAGCGGCCGTTCGCCGTCCCATTCGCGCACGAGTCTCGCCAGCGCCTTTGCCGCAGCATACGGCAGGAAAAGCCGCGGGACCCGGCTGCCCTCGCGGCGAACGATGTCATACAGCTCCCGCATGGTCACAAAACGGCCTGACAGAATGTAGCTGCGGCCGCAGATGCCCTTGTCTGCCGCGAGAACGACGCCCTGCGCCACATCGCGCACGTCGGCCATATCCGTGCCGCCGGTCACGCCAAAACGCACAGAGCCGCGCGTAAGGCCGCACAGAAGTTGGTCAAGCAAAGACCCCTCGGCTCCGCAGCCGATCAGAGTGCTGGGATGAACGGTCACGCAGTCGAGCCCCTGACTTAAGGCCTCCGCCACGGCTTCGCCGGCGGCGGCCTTGCTTTTGGCGTAGGCATCGCCGGGCAGCGCGCGGTTGCCGTCTGTGTCCTCGCGCACAAAGCCGCCGTTGGCGGGCGCGGGCAGAGTCAGCGCGCTGCCCACATAAACCAGCCGCCGCACCGGCTGCTGCATACAGGCGTCCAGAACATTTTTGGTGCCGCCGTAATTGATGGCGAACATTTCGCGGTCCGGCTCGGCCGAAAAATTCATGCGCTCGGCGGCGTGGATGACCACGGTGTATTCCCGTGCCTCGGCGCGGAAAACATCGCGCAGGGCCTGGCTGTCGCGCACGTCGGCGGTCACGAGCGGAAAGCCAGGCTCTGCGCCCGCGGCGGAGTCCGGGCTGTCGATGCCCACAATGCGGCACTGGCGCGCCATGAGCTTTTCAAGGATGTGCCGCCCAAGGGGGCTTGCGGCACCGGTGATGATGTAATCGGCTGGCATAATGGCTTCCTCCTTCAAATGCCTTTGGGGGAAGTATGGCCTGATTTTTCCTGTTTTAGACCGGCGGCGTTTGACAAATCCGCCGCAATGTTTTTTAATAGAAGTGAACCCAGAAACGGAGGTACATCCATGGCGAGCTTTACCAAACAGGCGATCAAAGCATCCTTCATCAAGCTGCTCAACGAAAAGCCGCTGGGCAAGATCAGCGTGCGCGACATTGTGGAGGATTGCGGCATCAACCGAAACTCGTTTTATTATCACTTTCAGGATATTCCCGCCCTGCTCGAGGAGATCGTGACGGAGCAGACGGAAGCGCTCATCGCGCGCTATCCCTCCATCGGCTCGCTGGATGAATGCTTTCAGGTGGCCTTTCGTTTCGCGCAGGATAACCGCCGTGCCGTGATGCACATCTATCAGTCGGTCAACCGCGATATTTTCGTCCAGAACAGCATGCGCCTGTGCGAAAGCGCTGTGACGAGCTATATAAACACGGCCTTCCCCGACCGCGCGCTGGACGCGCAGGACCGGCAGATCGTCATCCGCTTCATCAAGTGCCAGCTGTTCGGCATGTGCATCGACTGGGTCAGCAGCGGTATGCGGGACGAGGCGCTGGCCGATCTCAAGCGCGCCATCGAGCTGTTTCGGGATGTGCCGGAGCTGCTTTTATCGCGCAGCCGCGCATCAAAGCCCTGACTTTTGCGCACGGAGCGCGTTTTGCCCATTTATAAACGCCGCCGCACCTGTTATATTTATTCTGCCGTAGGGCAGAACAGGAGGCGTTTTATATGCGCAATACAATGCCGATGAAAACGGCAAAGACGGGCTATATCGTCATGTCGGCGCTGTCGTGTATTCTGGGCGGCGTTTTGTTTGTGGTGCCGGGCTTGTCCGTGGTTTGGCTGGGACGGCTGCTTGGCATCGGGATGATCGTGTTCGGGCTGGTGAAGCTGGTGGGATACTTTTCAAAGGACCTGTTCCGTCTGGCTTTTCAGTACGATCTTGCATTCGGCATATTGCTGGTGGTGCTCGGTGTGGTGGCGCTGTGCAGCCCCCACGAGGCCATGGGCTTTTTGTGTGTGCTGCTGGGCGTGACCATTCTGACGGACGGACTGTTTAAGATCCAGATCGCCGTTGACTCCAGGCGTTTTGGCATCGGGCGCTGGTGGCTGGTGCTGGCGCTGGCAGTGCTCACCTGTGCCATCGGGCTGGTGCTGGTGTTCCGGCCGGGCACGGGCGCG
>CAYROZ010000163.1:0-3976 GCA_964426125.1 uncultured Oscillospiraceae bacterium | reverse complement strand
AGGCCTTCGCGCCGTATAGGTGCAGACTGTCCGCCAGCGCCGCCAGATAGTGGCGGCTGTGGCCGGTGGAAAAGTCGTAGGACAGATGCGTGCCGTCGTTTGCCTTGAGAAGAGAAAGACCGTGACAGGTCACAACGGCGGCCCCGCCGCGTGCCTTGTTGGCAAAGGTTTTGATGACCGCCTCCGTGGGAAAGCTCTCATCCGCCTGCATGGCATGCAGACCGGTGGGCGCGGTCAAAAGCCGGTTTTTCAAAACCACAGAGCCGACCCGCAGCGGGTCAAGGATGTGGCGATAGCGTTCGTTCATGGCGCTTCCTTAAATGTAGTCGCGGTAGTCGTAGCTCTCGGTCAAAAACGGGCCCCACTTGTTGGGGTTCGGCCCCTCGTCCGGATTGAACGCGGAGATGCGCGGCGCTTCATCGGGCGGCCAGTAGGGCGACGGCGTGCGCCGGCAGTCGGGGCACTCCAGAAAGCTTTTGTGATACGGCGTGCGCAGCCAGAAGATCGGCCGCAGCTTGAGGAATTTCCACTGGCCGTCCACCTTGACGAACTCGTTGTCATACTTGCCGGCGATCCAGAAGGCGGTGTCCTTTTTCTGGCCGCACTCGGGATCGAACACGCGGTTGGTGTGCGGGCCGAACAGATGCCAGTGGCCGTGGGCGTGCTGCCCGTCGGGATCGACCACCACGCAGGGCGTAGAGATGGTGAGCATCAGAAGCAGCGCGGCGCGGTCGCGGTTGGTCTGGGACAGCTGGCCCTTCTTGGCCGCGGGATCGACGGGGTTGCCGTCCATGTCCACCTTGCCGGCCATGGTGTAGAAGGCGCGGCGCACGTGCTCAACGCCCTTGTAGGCGCCGGAGTCGCCGACCTCGAGATACACGCGCTCGTCGTCGTGGACGAACAGATCGTCCCAAACGCGGGCCATGGCGTCGCCGCCGCCGGTTTCCAGGATGTAGATATAGCGCGCCATGAGCTGCTGGATCTCCACCATGTCGCGGTAATAGGACTGGTATTTCACTTCCTTTTGCAGCGCTTCGACCTGCTGCTGGAGTGCTTCGAGTCGGGCCATCATTTCTTCGTTGGTCATTTTCTTACTCCTTTCCCTGCAATTGCATGCAGCGGTGACAGGCCACCCAGTGGCCGGGCAGTTCTTCCTTCAGCGGCGGCGTTTCCGTGCGGCACTGCTGAGTGGCATACGGGCAGCGCACGGCAAAGCGGCAGCCGGGCTTGGGGTCGATGGGCGAGGCCAGCTCGCCGGTGAGCAGACCGCGGCTTTTCGGCGCGTGGATGTCCGGCTCCGGAATGGCGGCCAGCAGGCCCTTTGTGTACGGGTGCAGCGGGCGCTCAAAAAGCTCCTCCGTTTTGCACTTTTCTGCCACGCAGCCCAGATACATCACCATGATCTCCGTGGCGATGTGGCGCACCACCGTGAGGTTGTGCGTGATGAACATATAGGTCAGGCCGTTTTTCTCCTGCAGATCCTCCAGCAGATTGAGGATCTGGGCCTGAATGGACACGTCCAGCGCGGACACCGGCTCGTCGCACACGATGAACTCCGGGTCGAGCGACAGGGCGCGCGCAATGCCCACGCGCTGGCGGCGGCCGCCGTCCATCTCGTGCGGATAGGAACCGGCAAAGCGGAAGTCCAGCCCAACGGTCTCCATCAGCTGCGACACGCGCTCATCGAGCTCGTCGCGCGTTTTGCAGATCTTGTGGATCTTCAGCGGCTCGGCAATGATGTTGCGGATGCTCTTGCGCGGGTCGAGCGAGGAATAGGGGTCCTGGAAGATGATCTGCAATTTCTTGCGGCTTTCGTTGCGCTCGCGCTTGTTCAGACCGGTGATGTCCCGGCTGTCAAAGATCACCTGACCGTCCGTTTTGTCCAAAAGGCCGATCATCAGACGCCCCAGCGTTGACTTGCCGCAGCCGGATTCGCCCACAACGCCCAGCGTGGTGCCGCGCTCGATTCGGAAGGACACATCGTCCACCGCGTGCAGAAGCCCATAAGGGGTGCTGAAGTATTTTTTCAGATTTTTGACTTCGATCAGTGCGTCACTCACCGTTCAGACCTCCTTGCGCATAGCGATGGCATTTGACCAGATGGCCGCCGCCGATATCGACCGTGGCCGGGCGCTCTTTCATGCAGCGCTCCGTGGCATAGGGGCAGCGGGGGCTGAAATAGCAGCCCTCGGGCAGCGCGGACGGGTCAGGCATGAGCCCTTCGATGGGCTTGAGCCGCTGCGCGCGCACGCCCAGACGGGGGATGGAATTGAACAGACCCTCCGTGTAGGGGTGGCTGGTGTGGTCGAAGATGTCCTCGAGCGTGCCGTATTCCACGATCTCGCCGGCGTACATCGTGGCCACCTTGTTGCACACCTGCGCCACCACGCCCAGATCGTGCGTGATGAGCAGCATGGAGGTGTTAAACTCCGTTTTCAGCTGGCGCATCATCTCCAAAATCTGCGCCTGGATGGTCACGTCCAGCGCCGTGGTGGGCTCGTCGGCAATGAGCAGCTCGGGCGAGCACGCCAGCGCAATGGCGATGACCACGCGCTGCTTCATGCCGCCGGAGAACTGGTGGGGATATTCCTCGCCGCGCTCGCCGCGGATGCCGACCTTTTCGAGAATGTCGATGGCGTCCTTCTGCGCCTGCGCCTCGGAGCAGTCCTTGTGCAGGCGGATGACCTCTGCGATCTGCTCCACGACCTTCATCGTGGGGTTGAGCGCGCTCATGGGGTCTTGAAAGATCATGGAAATCTGCTCGCCGCGGATGGCGCGCATCTCTTTGTTGTTCTTTTTCAGCAGATCCTCGCCCTTGTACAGTATCTCGCCGGACACAACGCGTCCGGGCGGGTTGGGAACAAGGCCGAGAATGCTTTTGGCCGTGGTGGTTTTTCCCGCGCCGGTCTCGCCCACGAGACCGACGGTTTCGCCTTTTTCAATGGCCAGGGAGATGTCGTTGACCGCGTGGATGACGACCTTCTCCACCTCGTATTCCACGGTGAGATTTTTAATTTCCAGCAATGCCATATTGTCTCCTCCTTACTGGCGCAGCTTCGGGTCGAGCGCGTCGCGCACGCCGTCGCCGAAGAGGTTGAAGGCCAGCATGGTGATCATGATGGCGAGACCCGGGAACAGCACCATGGGATAGAATGTGCGTACATACTGCCGGCCGGCGGACACCATGGAGCCCCATTCCGGCGTGGGCGGCTGGATGCCGCAGCCGATGAACGAAAGGCTGGAGATCAGCAGCACGGACGAGCCGATGCGCATCGTGGCCTGCACGATCAGCGGCGCGATGCAGTTGGGCAGGATGTGCGTGAGGATGATGCGCGCATCCGTGGCGCCGGCGGCGCGGGCGGCCTCCACATATTCGCGGTCCTTTTCCACCAGCACCTGCGCGCGCATCACGCGGGCCATGGAGGGGATCGAACCGACCGCGATGGCAATGGCGGTCTGCACCGTGCCGGTGCCGAGAGCGATGGAGATGGACACGGACAGCAGCAGACCCGGAATGGACATGATCACGTCCAGAAAGCGCATGATGATGCTGTCGGTCTTGCCGCCGTAAAAGGCGGCGATGGCGCCGAAGAACGGGCCGATCACGGTGGCGATGGCCACGCTGATCACGCTGACGAGCAGACTGATGCGTCCGCCGTAGAGGATGCGGGTGAAGATGTCGCGGCCGTTGTTGTCCGTGCCGCAGATGTGCTGCCAGGAGGGGAACTGGAGCTTGTTGACCAGATCCATCTTGGCGTAATCATACGGGGAGATGACGTCCGCGAAAACGCAGGCCAGCACCACGATGATCAAAAAGAACATGGAGATGAACGCGCCCTTGTTTTTGGCCAGACGGCGGAAGAAATCCATCAGTCCGGTATACCAGCGGCGTTTGCCGACAAGCTGCTTGGAGCCGGAAGCGGTGTTGTTCATGCCTGCGCCTCCTTTGCTTCTTTTTTCTTTTTCTTTCCCGTGC
>CAYROZ010000162.1:0-4083 GCA_964426125.1 uncultured Oscillospiraceae bacterium | reverse complement strand
GGGGCGGCGGGGACATAGCCGTCCGCGAGGAGATTCATGCCGGTCTGCTTGTCGAACAGGTGGACCACATTGCCGCCGAAGGTGAAGTTGACGGTGTCGCCATAGGCGAACTGGCGGCCGTCGAGATCGATGGTGGAAAGCACGACCACGACGTCCTGGCCCGCGCTTGTGACGTGCAGATGGACGGACGAGCCCATCATCTCCGAAACGTCCACGGTGGCGCGGATGTGGCCCTGCGCATCGTCGGCACACAGCACGATGTGCTCCGGACGGATGCCGAGAGTGATGTCCTGCGGCTGGACGTTTTTGGCGCTCAGCGCGCTCTGGCGCTCGTCGTCCAGCTCAATGCGCGCGCCGCCGAGCGACACGAAGTAGCGTGCGCCGTCCTTTTCCAGACGGGCATCGAACATATTCATCTGCGGCGAGCCGATGAAGCTGGCCACGAAGAGGTTTGCGGGGTGGTTGAAAACCTCCTGCGGCGTGCCGATCTGCTGGATGAAGCCGTCCTTCATGATCACGATGCGGTCGCCGAGGGTCATGGCCTCGGTCTGGTCGTGGGTGACGTAGATGAAGGTGGTGTTGATGCGCTGGCGCAGCTTGATGATCTCGGCGCGCATCTGGTTGCGCAGCTTGGCGTCAAGGTTGGAAAGCGGCTCGTCCATCAGGAAGACCTGCGGGTCGCGCACGATGGCGCGGCCGATGGCCACACGCTGCCGCTGGCCGCCGGAAAGGGCTTTGGGCTTGCGCTCGAGATACTCGGTGATGCCCAGGATCTCCGCAGCCTCGCGCACCTTCTGGTCGATGACGTCCTTTTTCTCCTTGCGCAGCTTCAGGCCGAAGGCCATGTTTTCATAAACGGTCATGTGGGGATACAGCGCATAGTTCTGGAACACCATGGCGATGTCGCGGTCCTTGGGGGCCACGTCGTTTACAAGGGTGTCGCCGATGTAAAGCTCGCCGTCGGAGATCTCCTCAAGACCGGCCACCATGCGCAGCGTGGTGGATTTGCCGCAGCCGGAGGGACCGACGAGAACGATGAATTCCTTGTCCGCGATCTCGAGATTGAAATCGTGGACGGCCACGACGTCCTTGTCATAGACCTTTTTGATGTTTTTCAGTGTTACCTTTGCCATATACCCGCTCTGACAGACCGGCCTCCGCCGAGACTGTCTCACGTCCGCAGGCGATGCTGCGGCACGCATTACGGCAGGTCTCCACACTGCCGCACCGCGAAGCTGCGGATGCAAAACCTCCTTTATAACGTACCGGCGCACAGGTGGGTGGAGTGCGCGCCGGCCGGGGAATTGGTAAAATTATATCATGACGGCGGGATGCAATCAAGCCGTTTTGGACAAAATTATGAAATCAGTCGAAGGAAAAGCCCCACCACAGATCGTCCGGCAGGAAGAAATCCGGCGCGGTGCGAAGCGTGGCGAGCATATGGCGCTTTGTCTCGCCGGGGCCGGGCCAGAAGGCCGGCGCACGAACGATGTAGCGCTCGGCGCGGTTGAAGGCGGCCAGACCTGCCGCCGCGGCTTTTTCATCGCCCTCGGGCAGCAAAAGCTCCCGCACGCGGCACACGCCGCCGTCCATCTCCACCGCGGCGCAGCCGCCGCCAAGCACGAAAAAGCCGCCGCCAAAGCGGTCGAACTGTTCCTCCTGCCAGCGGTAGAAGTCCTCCGGCATGGCTCCATGGGCCTCGGGGGACAGCAGCATTTCGCGGATGTTGGAGTATTCCTCCACCGTGGTGCGCGCGCACATGGAGCGCGGGGCGCCCCGGAGCTCATCGGCGGTGTATTCCACCTCGCGCACGGCGGAGATCACGCGCGCGCCGCCGCCCGCTTCGTAGAAGGGGTAGAGACCCTCCTCCGCCGGAAGCACGCACACAGCGTCGAAGCCGCGCTCAAGGCCGAGTGCGCACACGGCCTGATATACCGCCTGGCCGATGCCGCGCCCGCGATAGGCAGGCAGGGTGGCCAGCGCGTAGGCGTAGGCGCTGGAAAGATGGTTTTTGCGGTAGGGCCAAAGCGTGGGCCCATCGAGCAGATACATGGCGGAAACGGCCCTTCCGTCCGCCTCGGCCACGATGCAGCTGTCCGGCTTTAAAAACCGGGCAAAGAAGGCATGGATATAATCGTCCGGGTCGGAAAACCCGGCTTTCCAGATCTCGCACAGAGCGGGCTCATCGCCCGGCTGGAAGCGGCGCAGCGTGTAGTCAGACATCTTGTATCACCACCGTGTATTTTTCCACCATCCGCTCGGGATGGTAGCTGAGCTTGGACTGGCGCAGGCTGTCGCGGCCGGTGTCGTCCTCGCGGTTGATCCAGCGGATCTCGGGGTGCTTCCGGCGGATCTGGCGCACGAATTCGCGGTTTATCATGGGGTAAGCGCCGTTTATCGACCAGAGCGCTTTTTCAAAGTGGACGTCGAAGGTGTCGGAGGATATCTTCTCGCCGATGGTGAACGCGCAGAGCTTGTCGCCGGCAAACAGCACGCCGCCTTCGAGCCCCAGTGCCTCATAATCGGCAAAACCGCGCCCGATGGCGAGGTATTCATCGTCGATGCCGTCGCGCGCATCCTCGCCGCAGGCGTCCATCCAGAAGTCTAGCAGCTCCTTGCACGCGGGCAGGTCGCTCAATTGCAATTCGCGATACGACCATTGATTCTCCGCCTCGAAGCGGTTGCAGTGGTTGCGCTTGCCGTGCATTTTCTTGCCGGAGAGCGTGGCGAGCTTTTCGCTGTCGTAAAGGTAATCCCACAGGTCGCGGTCGGCTGTCACACCGAGACGGTCGGGATAAAGCGCGTGCAGCAGCGGCAGATTTTCCGCCGTGACGCCGCGCAGAACGAAGGGGCAGCCCTCCGCCCGGGCGTGCGCGGCCATCACATCGAGCACCGGCTTCAATTCGCCGCCGCCCACGGGCCAGGCAAAAAACGGCTCGCTGTAGCGCGGGCAGACGACAAGTCGTCCGCCCACCTCGGTCACCTCCTGCTGGAAGCAGGGGTTCCACATATACATATTGCCAAAGTTAAAATCGGCGCTGGGCGAGTCCTCCTCAGCCACGAGCCGATCGATCCAAGCCTTGTCTTTCAGTTCGATGGGTTTCAGGTCAAGCATTTGAGTTTGTTGATCTCCTGTTGTAGTGTTTTCAGGTCCACGAAGGTCTCCGGCCGCTTGCTCGGGTCGCGCAGCAGGGCCGAGGGGTGATAGATCGCCATGGCGCGGCGGCCGTCGAGCTCAAACCACTGGCCGTGCTGGCGGGAGATTTTAAAGTCCGGGCCGAGAAAATAGGAGGCGGCGATGCGCCCGAGGAAAACGAGAATGGGCGGATCGATGAGCGCGATCTGCCGCCGCAGCCACCCGATGCAGGAGTCCTGCTCGGCCGGCAGCGGGTCGCGGTTTTTCGGCGGGCGGCACTTTATGATGTTGGTGATGTAAACCTCCGTGCGGTCCAGATAGATGATCTCGAGCATTTTGTCCAAAAGCTGTCCGGCGGGCCCCACAAAGGGCTCGCCTTTCAGATCCTCCTGCTCGCCGGGGCCTTCGCCGATGAACATCACGCGCGCGTTTTCGTTGCCCACGCCGAACACGAGATTATGGCGCGTGTGGCAAAGCTCGCAGCGGTCGCAGCGGCTGCACTCGGTTTTTAAAGCGTTCCAGCTGTCCATAGTCTCTCCAGTTCCCTGGCGGCGATCCGGCTCCAGCCCTCCATGCGGTCGGACAGACCGCTCAGCGCGGCGAGCTTTATGAAGCCGCCCTCGAGCTTTTCCGTTTCGCGCACGGCGGCATGGCCGCTCGTTTTCAGCGTGAAGAACACGCCCAGGTGCACGCGGCCGACTTCGTTGGTGGTGTCGTTTATGATGCCGCGCAGGGTCAGAGGGCCGAAATCGTCCAGTGCGATCTCCTCGTCCACCTCGCGCCGCAGCGCGTGCATCAGCCAATCGCCCTCGCGGTCGATCTCGTTCATATGGCCGCCCACGCCAAGACTCAGCATCCCGTGCAAGCGGGCCTCGCCGCCCTTGTTCAGGCGCGTGGTGGCGAATACCTCGTCGCCGCGCACCACGGCCACATAGGGGATGATCTGG
>CAYROZ010000161.1:0-4104 GCA_964426125.1 uncultured Oscillospiraceae bacterium | reverse complement strand
TGCCGCCGGCTTCGGGGTTGTAGTTGAGCTCCTCGATGCAGCGGATGGTCACGCCGGGATAAACGTACAGATACTCGTTGCCGTACTCGTCCACGTCGTCCGCAGACAGAGCATAGGTGCCGACCAGCTCAAAGCCGGACTGCTTGCCCGTGACGTTGATGTCAGAGCCTTCGGCCTTCTCATTGCTGTTGTTGGTGAAGTCGTAGTACAGGCGCACGGCGGGAGCGTCGCTGGCATCGGTGAACTCCTCCACGCCGACCACGGCCACGTGATAGTTGCCCAGATCGGCCTCGGCCAGAACGCCGGTGGACGCGGCAGGAGCGGCCTCGGTCTCGGCCTCGGGCTCGGTCTCAGCGGTCTCCTCCGCCTTGGCGGCGGGGCCCTTCTTGCTGGCGGTGGCGCCGTTCATATCGAACACATAGTCCATGCCGGCGAAGGTGCCATCCAGCACGCCCTCTTCATAGGTGCCGGTGAACTTGTCGCCGTCTTCCAGCGTGAAGGTGAAGTCGCTGTCGGACAGGGTCCACTTCTTGATGGGGTATTCCTCGTCCATGAACATCAGCGTGCCGGTGCCATCCTCGTCGAGAACGACGTATTCGCCCTCGCAGGAATACTCCTCGCCGTCGATGGAGCAGCTCGTGGCATAATACTTGCCGGAGATGTCAACGGTCTCCTTGCCGCAGGCGCACAGCGTCAGCAGCATCATGGCCGCCAGCAGCAGCGCCATGAGTTTGCGGGTCATTTTCATTTTGTACTCTCCTTTTGAAATGGGATGTTTATTGCAAAGTTTATTGCACAGAATTATCATGCTCGGCGTTTTGGCGCCGCTCATATTCCTGACGGTCGTATTCGTCGTTGATGCCGTCATGCCGGGGATTGTAAGCCTCATTTTCGGGCCTGAACTGGCTGCGCTGCGCACGCGGTGCCGCCTGGGAGACCTTGCGGCCGCGCAGGATGATAAACACGATCGCGCCCAGCAGCAGAAGCAGAACGACCAGCAAAACGACCAGCAGAATGGTCACGGCCGAGCCCTTCTTCGTCTCGGTCTTGCTGTTGCCAAGCGCCGGCTTTTCGTTCGGCTTCTTCTCCGGTTTGGCATCGGGCGTGGCTTCCGGAGTGGTCTCCGGAGCGGCCGCCGTCCCGTCAGCGGAGGCAACGGTCGTGCCGCACACATCGCACACGCCAAGCAGACTGCCGTCGCTCTTGGTGGCCCAGTCACTCACACGGTGCGGCTCATATCCGTCGCGCGAGCCGCAGTCGCAGTCGTGCCAGTGAGCCTCCTCGTCATACGACCACTCGCTGTGGAACGTATGGTCGTGGGTGTTCTGGTTGAGCGGTTCATCCGGCTTTTCCGTGGCCTTGGGCGTGGGACTGGGTGTTGCCTTCGCCGTGACGGTAACGGTCGCGCTGCCGGATTTCACATCGCCGACGCTGTTTGAGAAGTTGCAGTAGAACGAGGCGCCGCTGAGCGAGCGCGGGATGTTCGAAAGGGTCAGCGTGGTGGTGCCGTCGCCGCTGACGGAAAGCCCGGGAAAGCTGGTTTTGGCCTGCGCCATGGTGTAAACGCTGCCGTCCGCCGCCGTGCAGTACCAGGTATAGCCGGTGGCGCCGTCGGCGCGGGCGATGAAGATGCAGCTGCTGCCCTCCGAAACGGTCTCGCCCGTCGGGCTTTTCGTTACCTTCGGCACCGATGCCGGCGTTGCGCTGGGCTTGGCGGTGGAAGTGGAGGAATCGGGCTTGTTGGTCGGCGCGGGTGCCGGGGTCGGTGTGGCCGCGGCTTCGACCGTGATGGTGAAGCTGAATTCTGCCTGTTCATCCGGGTCGCCATTGTCGCTTCGGTAGAACACGGTGCCGTTGCCGGTGAAGGTGCCGGCCTGCGTGGGCGTGCCGGTCAGGGCAACGGTGTCGCCGGATTCGAGAATCATCATGCCGGGCGGGTATGCGCCGGTGCCGAGCTCAGTGTAGTCAACCGTGTACTCGAAGTAACAGGCCAGCTGAACGTAGGAGTTTACGCCCTGCGTGACCGTTTCATACACGCTGGAGGGGGGAAGGTAGGCCAGGGCGCTGCCTGAAAGCAGCGCCGCAGCCACGGCCAGAATCAGCAAAACCGCCCCCAGCTTTGTGGGGAAATGTTTCCGGTTTTTTGTCATCAAGGCTCCTTTGGGCCGGAGCCGATCAGCTCAGCGCGCCGCCGCAGTATTCGCAGCAGCCGTTCACGGTGGGCAGGGTGGTCGCACCGCAGTAGGGGCAGGTGACCGCCGTTTTGGGGGCGTTGGCCTGCGCCGCGGTGGAGCGGGCATCGGCACGGATCTGCAGCAGGGCCGCGCAGATGTCGTCGCCGATCTGCTTGTACTGGCAGTATTCGCCGTTTTCGAGCGGGTTGACAGCGCCGGTGGCAAAGGCACCGCCAATGCCGCCCATCACACCGTTCATCACGCCGCCCATGAAGCCGCCGCCCTGGCCGCCCATCGGGGGACGCGGGCCGCCGGGACCACCCATCGGAGGACGGCCGCCCATCATGGGACGACCGCCGCCGCCGGTCTGGATGTCCACAGGACGGGGGTTGAGGCGGAAGCGGATCTCGTCAAAGTAGGGGTTGTTGACGTTGATGGTGATGAAGAAGTTGTAGTTGTACTCGTAGCGGGGCGGGTTGTAGCTGACGGAGTTGCCCTGCGGGTCGTTGTGGAACAGCTCGTGGTGGTTCTCGTCAATGTCCAGACGGCAGCCCGTCACGTCGGTGATGGCAAGAACGTCGGGGTTTTCGTCCTCGTAGCGGCGGCCCTTGGCCACCATGAACAGACCGGCGTCCTCATCGAGCAGCACGCGCGTTTCGATGCCGAGCGAGCGTGTGGCATGGAAGGAGCGGACCTTATCGCGGTTGGCCTCGCGCCACTCCAGCTGCGCGCGGATCTCGTCCACGCTGCTGTGGCGGCGGTCGTTGAACCACGGGGAAAGCTGCTTGGCGCAGTCCTTGCAAAGATTGCCGTCGTCCAGCTTGCGGTTGCCGAGAAGACCGATCTTCTCGCCGCAGATGCTGCAGAATTTTTTATCAAAAAGTCCCATTATGTTTCTCCCGATTTCAGATTTTTTTAGTCAGGGGCTTGCTTATTTCTCGCGAACGATGTAGTTGCCGCGCTTATCCTTGAACTTACCAACGATGATCTTGATGAGGTCAACGATATAGCCGATGCCGAAGCAGCCGCCGGTCAGCGTCCAGATGATGCCGGTGCCAACCTTGCCGACGTAGTAGCGGTGCACGCCGATGCCGCCGAAGAAGATGCACAGCAGCAGCGTGGCGAGCCAGTCCTTTTTGGGGGCCTCGGCGGGCTCTTCCTCGGGGATGACCGGGGCGACATAGTCCTCCACCGGCTCGCCGCTCAGGATGCGGCGCACGGTTTCCGTCACGGTGTCGCAGTATTCGCCGCGGGCCAGAGGCAGATCGACTGCCGATTTCTTCACACCACTGCGCAGCGCGCCTTTTTTGTCCACGCGCATGCCGTTAACGCTGGTGGCGTTGGTGGAAACGTTCGGCTGAACACGGATGTGGCTGTCGTTGACATACACCCAGATCGCAACGTCCAGCTCTTTCTCGCGCTCAAAGGCGATGCGCTGGCCGCCGATGCCGCCCTTGACAGAGAAGGGCATCTGGAACGCCGCCGCGCGCGCGGAAAGCTTTTCGTAAACTTCCTCAAGCGTGGTGGAGTAGGAAATATCAAACTCTCTGGGGGCCGTGGCCGTGACCATGGCTTTCGCGGTGTCTCCAAAACTTGCCATTGTGTTATCCTCCTTATCTTGTAAAAAACGATTTTTCTGCTTTCATTTTTTTGCCCGGGGTCAGGGCTCGCTTTCGGCGTAATAGGGGTTTTCCATGCCGCCCACGTCCGTGACCCGATCGGTCACGAAAAAGCGGAAGGCAAGCGCGCCCAGTGCTGCCAGAATGACCAGCACGAGCAGCGCGGTCAGTGCCTTTTTCACTGCAGGTCGCCGTCGTCAAACGGGTCGCCGCACTCGGGGCAGAATTTCGGCGGATGCGCCGGATCGGCCGGTGTCCAGCCGCACTTGTCGCACTTATACTGGGGCACACCGGCGGGCTTTTTCGCGCCG
>CAYROZ010000160.1:0-4136 GCA_964426125.1 uncultured Oscillospiraceae bacterium | reverse complement strand
GAACACGTCCTCCATGACCACGCGCTCGTTGAGCAGGATGGCGTCCTCGTAGTTGTAGCCTTCCCACGTCATGAAGCCGACGAGGATGTTCTTGCCCAGCGCCAGCTCGCCCTGCGAAGTGGACGGGCCGTCCGCCAGAACGTCGCCCTCCTTGACGCGCTCGCCCGCGGAAACGATGGGGCGCTGGTTGATGGAGGTGGACTGGTTGGAGCGCTGGAATTTGATGATGGAGTAATCCTTGACCTCGCCGTCGTCATACTTGACAACGATGTGGTCGGCATCGACCGTCATAACAACGCCGTCGCGCTCGGCCAGGATGCAAACACCGGAGTCAACGGCGCACTTGTGCTCGATGCCGGTGGCCACGATGGGGGCCTCGGTGGTGAGCAGAGGCACGGCCTGACGCTGCATGTTCGCGCCCATCAGAGCACGGTTGGCGTCGTCGTTTTCCAGGAACGGGATCATGGCCGTAGCCACGGAGACCATCATGCGCGGGGACACGTCGATGTAGTCAACGCGCTCACGGTCGACCTCGATGATATCGTCGCGGTGACGGCAGGTCACGCGGGCGTTGATGAGGCAGCCGTTTTCGTCGCGCGGCTCGGAGGCCTGCGCCACGATGAAGCGGTCCTCCTGATCGGCGGTGAGATACTCCACCTGATCGGTCACGCGGCAGGTGCCCTTTTCCACCTTCTGATACGGCGCCACAAGGAAGCCGTATTCGTTCACGCGGGCAAAGGAGGCCAGATAGGAGATCAGACCGATGTTCGGGCCTTCCGGCGTTTCGATCGGGCACAGACGGCCGTAGTGGCTGTAGTGCACGTCACGCACGTCGAAGTTGGCTCTCTCGCGGCTCAGACCGCCGGGGCCAAGGGCCGACATACGGCGCTTGTGGGTCAGCTCGGCCAGGGGGTTGGTCTGGTCCATGAACTGCGACAGCGGCGAGGAGCCGAAGAACTCCTTGATGGCCGCCGTGACCGGACGGATATTGATCAGGCTCTGCGGCGTGATGATGTCGAGATCCTGCAGCGTCATACGCTCGCGGATCACGCGCTCCATACGCGAAAAGCCGATGCGGAACTGGTTTTGCAGCAGCTCGCCCACGCTGCGCACGCGGCGGTTGCCGAGATGGTCGATGTCGTCGGGCTCGCCGACGCCATGGGCCATGCAGTTGAGATAGTTAACGGAGGAGAACACGTCGTCCACAATGACATGCTTGGGGATGAGAACGTCGATGTTGTCCTCAATGGCAGCCTTGAGCGCCTCGTCGTCGCCGGAGTACTGCTCCAGAAGCTGACGCAGCACCAGCCAGCGGACATTCTCCGTCACGCCGCACTCGGCGGGATCGAAGCTGACAAACGCGTTCATCGGCACCATGCCGTTGGAGATCACGCGCACGGGCTTTTCCTGATCCTCGTGCTCGCCGAACACCCACGCCTCCAGAAGGCCGTGGCTCTCCAGCTCCAGCGCGCGCTCACGCGTGAGCACCTCGCCGGCCTCGGCCAGGATCTCGCCGGTCTGCAGATCGGTGATGGGGGCCGCCAGCTTTTTGCCGATGATGCGGCTCCAGACCGCGAGCTTCTTGTTGACCTTGTAGCGGCCAACAGCGGAAAGATCGTAGCGGCGGCGGTCAAAGAACAGGCCGTCGAGCAGCGTTTCGGACGTTTCCACCGTGGGGGGGTCGCCCGGGCGGAGCTTGCGATAGATCTCGATCAGACTTTCATCGCGGCTGTGCACGCTGTCGTGCTCGAGCGTCGCGGTGATGCGCGCATCGTCGCCAAACACCTCGGCGATCATCTCGTCGGTGATGCAGCCGGTCTCGGTGTCCGCCACGCAGGTCAGCCAGGTATAGGGCTTGGCGGGGTCATATTTGCCCAGCGCGCGAAGCAGCCAGGTGACCGGCAGCTTGCGGTTTTTATCGATGCGGACATAGAAAACGTCGTTGGCGTCGGTTTCGTACTCCAGCCACGCGCCGTGGTACGGGATGGTGGTGGCGGAATAGATGGCGGACTGGTTCTTGTCCACATCCGCGCCGAAATAAACGCCGGGCGAGCGCACGATCTGCGACACGATGACGCGTTCGGCGCCGTTGATGATGAAGGTGCCGCCTGCGGTCATGAGCGGGAAATCGCCCATGAAGATCTCCTGCTCCTTGATCTCCTCCGTCTCCTTGTTGCGAAGGCGGACCGAGACCTTCAAGGGCGCGGCGTAGTTTGCGTCGCGGGCCTTGCATTCAAGCTCGGAATACTTGGGGCTTTCGTTCATGGAGTAGTCCACGAAGGAAAGCTCGAGATTGCCGGAGTAGTCCGTGACGGAAGCCGTTTCGTGGAACACTTCCTTCAAGCCGGTCTCCAAAAACCACTTGTAAGAGTTTTTCTGGATCTCCAGCAGATTCGGCATGTCCTGGATCTCGTCGGTGCGGGCAAAACTTCTGCGCAGCGTTTTGCCGTAGTAGACTTCCTTTGGCATCGTTATCTATCACTCCTTTGGAAAATGATACGCGTGGTAGAGTTGTTTGTTTTTCATTCCAGCATCTTGATTTTTTTATCAACTGTGGTAAAATACTAACGAGCTGAAAGATGGGTGCTTTTGCCCATCTTTTTGAGCATAAAGCAACTGATTATATCATTCCTTTATTTAATTTGTCAAGCCCTGCGGGGTATTTTTTCTTCGACGGCTTCCGGAGCCGTCCTTTTTCTTTTTCTGGGGGTCGTCATGCTCATTGCCGTTTGTCTGCTGTCGTGCGAGTATCTTTTTGCGCTGGCGCTTTTGCGGCGCGAGGGACTGCTGCACAGCCGCTTCGCGCGCGTTTTTGTTCCGCTTGTGACCGCCGCAGCCTTTGCGCTGCGGCTTTTGTGTCTTGACCACGAAACGCTGGACTACATCGACTGGGTCAGCCGCTGGCTCGGCTACTTCTACGAAGGCGGCGCATGGAAAACGCTCGGCGAGGAGCTGTGGGCCTGCAACTACAATGTCCCCTACCTTTACGCACTGGCGCTGTTTACCAGGCTGCCGGTCGGCGATCTGTATCTGGTGAAGCTTTTTTCGATCCTGTTTGACGTACTGCTGGCCTGGTGGAGCATGAAGCTGATCGCCCTTGTGACGGAAAGCCGCGCCAGACAGCTCGCCGCCTTTGTCGGGATGCTGTGGCTGCCCACCGTGCTGCTCAACGGCGCTTATTGGGGCCAGTGCGATTCGATCTACGCCGCGTTCGCCGTTTTGAGCGTGTATCTGGCGCTGAGCGACCGGCCCATCGGCAGCGTGATCGCCATCGCCGTGAGCTTTTCCATTAAGCTGCAGGCCATTTTCCTGCTGCCGGTATTCATGGTGCTGCTCATCGCAAGGAAGATAAAGTTCTGGCAGCTGTTCGTCTTCCCCGCCGCCTATGTTGTCACCATTCTGCCCGCCGTGATCGCCGGGCGAAACATCCTCGATCTGCTGCTTTTGTACTATAACAACACCGGCTCCATCGGCGCGGGACTGAACTACAACTCCCCCTCCATCTACGCCGCCACGAGCTTTGCCCCGCTTTCGGAATCGTCCGCCGCCACACTCGGCATCGCGCTGGCCTTCGGGCTTTGCTTCGCCGTGTTTATCTGGGCCTTTCTCCGGCGCGACCGGCTGAGCGCCCGCGTGATTTTGGGCATGGCGCTGATCCTGTGCACCGGCATCCCCTATCTTCTGCCGCATATGCACGAGCGCTATTTCATCCTGGCCGACATCTTCAGCTTCCTCGCGGCGCTCGTGATCCCGTGGCAGGCTGTCGGCGCAGTACTGGCAAGCTTCGGCTCGCTGCTTGGCTACCACGCTTATCTGAAAAACCGCTACGCTCTCGTGATCAGCTACCAGTACCCCATGCTGGCCGCGGGACTTGCCATGGGCGGCGCGCTGCTCGCCTCGATTTTGTTCACCGCCGCGTGCCTCTGGGAAGAAAAAATGCAAAAGTTCGAAATTTCAAGTTGACAAACCCGGCGAATCTGCTATAATAGACAAGCGCTCGCGGGAGTGCTGGAATCGGCAGACAGGCAGGCTTGAGGTGCCTGTGTCCAACCATAGACGTGTGGGTTCAAGTCCCATCTCCCGCACCATGGCGAGTGTTCTTACAGCATTTGAAGGGCTGTTAAGAACACTCGCTT
>CAYROZ010000159.1:0-4140 GCA_964426125.1 uncultured Oscillospiraceae bacterium | reverse complement strand
TGGATGAATTTTATTCAATGGCGGTGTTGTCCTCGGCCCAGGGGCCGAACACGGCGCGGTAAAGCGCGGCGAGCGATGCGCGCAGAAGCGACTCGTTCACGCTCTCGCTTGGCGACAGGATGCGGCAGCGATACGGCCCGACGGCCACGCGCACACCGGTATCGTGCCAGCCGCAGCGCGCATAAAACCCGAGCCGCCGCTCACACAGCGCCCGCTCCTCCGCCGCGGCAAAGTCGGGGTCTTCGACCTCCGCGGCGAGCGTGGGGCCAAAGCGCTCCTTCTCTGTGAGCAGCCGGAGAAACCGCTGGCCCAGTCCTGCGCCGCGCCGGGAGTCGAACACGGCGAAAAAATCCAGCAGCTCGATGGCGCAGTCCGCCGGATGCTGGATATAGGCATAGCCCGCCAGCTCCTGCGCATCGTCAAACATCCCAAGCGCGCGGCACACACCGTCTGCGTGCAGACGTTCGAGCAGCGCAAAATCCTTTGGCCCGGCGGGCGGGATATCGCGCTGGATGTGGTCGTGATACACCGCGCGGCGCTCCGGCGGTGTCAGACTGCGAAGAAACATGGTCAGACCCCCTTACGAAAGCCAGTATAGCATAAAACTACGATTTTTTGAAATGGAAACGGATATGGAAAAAGGATTACGAAAATTCATCGGCGACCGCTCCTTTTATAAGCTCGCGCTCGGCGTGATGCTGCCGCTCGTGCTGCAAAGCCTCGTCACGAGCTTTGTGTCGCTTCTGGACAACATCATGGTCGGCCAGTGCGGCACGGCGCCCATGAGCGGCGTGGCCGTGGTGGGCCAGCTCATGTTCAACTACATGGTCATCATCTTCGGCACGGTGGCCGGCCCCGGCATCTTCTGCGCGCAGTATTTCGGCGCGGGCGATGAGGGCAGTCTGCGCGCGGCGTTTCGCTGCAAGCTGGTTCTGGCGCTGATCGTGGCCGTGGTGTGCATGGGGGTGCTCCACCTTTGGGGTATGCCGCTTGCGGGCCTGTTTTTAAACGGCGAGGAGGCGGCGCGCGCCGAAGTGATGGGCTATGCCATGGATTACGCCCGCGTGATCATATGGATGATGCTGCCGTTTGCCATCTCCAGCGCCTACTCCACCACCCTGCGCGAAGCGGGCCAGACGGTCGTGCCGATGCTCGCGTCGATCGCGGCGGTGTTCGTCAATCTCTTCCTCAACTGGGTGCTCATCTTCGGCAAGCTCGGCGCGCCGGAGCTCGGCGTGGTGGGCGCTGCGTGGGCCACGGTGGCCTCGCGCGTGGTGGAGGCCGGCATCAATGTGGTCTACAGCCATGTCCATGCTGACCGTCTGCTCTTTGCCAAGGGGCTGTTTGGCGCCCTGCCGGTGCACAAGGGCCTGCTTGGCCGCATCCTCCGGCGCAGCCTGCCGCTGTTTTTCAACGAATTTCTCTGGTCCACGGGCACTTCCATGCTCATGCAGGTGTACTGCACGCGCGGTCTGGATGTCGTGGCCGCGCTGAACATCGCCTATGTCATCTCCGACCTGTTCCAGATGGCGGCCTTCTCCACGGGCAACACCATCGGCATCCTCGTCGGCCAGCAGCTCGGCGCCGGGGAGCTTGACCGCGCTGTGGACACCGACCGCAAGCTCATCGCCTTCGGGCTGATCGTGGCGCTGGTTTTGGCGGGGCTCATGTGCCTGATCGCGCCGCTGTTTCCGCGTCTTTACAACACCACGGAGGAGGTGCGCGCGCTGGCCAGCCGCATCGTGATGGTCATGGCGGCCATTCTGCCGTTTGCCACGCTGTCGCATTCCGGCTATTTCACGCTGCGCTCCGGCGGCAAAACGGCGCTTACCTTCATCTTCGACTGCGGCTTCATGTGGCTGGTGAACATCCCGGTGGCCTGGTGCGCGGCGCATTTGACGGCCATGCACATTCTGCTGGTGTATCTGGTGTCCAACGCAACGGAGCTGATCAAATCCACCATCGGACTGGTGCTCGTGCACAAACGCATCTGGGTGAATAACCTGACGGAAAATGCCCCCTGACCCCTGCGGCGGATCCATGAATTAAAGAAACAGACGCTCACAGCTGTGAGCGTCTGTTTTTCTATGTGGACATTTAAGATATTACATACGAAAATCAAGGAGTTTGGCCGGGGGAATATTCAAAACTGTGGCCAGATTGAACAGAAGGTCCAGAGAAATCGGACGCACCAGATTGGGAGCCTCGATCGCGCCGAGATGCTGCCGACTGATGCCGACGAGCTCTGCCAGCTGTTCCTGTGTGAGGTTTGCGTGCTTGCGGTAATAGGCGATGTTGTAGCCCAGCTCGATGTATTTTTGCGTGTTGTCAAAGCCAGGACAATTCTTTTCTGCCATAGGGGATGCACCGCCTTTCCTAGTCCTCTTTTGAATAATTGTAGTCGGAATACCAAATAATTAAAATTATTTACAAAATAACACTTGTTAGTTGACATATAACAAAAATTGAGATAGACTAAATTTGATAAATTTTGGGACGGGAGGATGTCTTATGAGAAGAATCGTTTGCCTGCTTCTGTCATTGGTGCTCTGTGTGGGTCTTTTGCCTATGACAGCGCTGGCGGCACCGGAGGATGATCCTGCTGCACTGGAATCTCTTCTCGCCGAGGAAGAGACCACAATCGAGGAGGAAATCGCGACCGAGGAAGAGACCACGGTTGAGGAAGAGACTGCGGTCGAGGAAGAGACCACGATTGAGGAAGAGACCACGATCGAGGAAGAGACCACGACCGAGGAAGAGACTACGACCGAGGAGGAGACTGCGGTCGAGGAAGAAACCACAATCGTGGAAGAGACCACGACCGAGGAAGAGACTACGACCGAAGAAGAGACTACGACCGAGGAAGAGACTACGACCGAAGAAGAGACTACGACCGAGGAAGAGACCACGGTTGAGGAAGACAATTTTGAGCTCCCGCTGGACGGCGCAACAACAACGCCCTCCACTGTCACGGTCGATCAGGCAAATGAGCGCTTGCAAGAACTGATTACTATGTTCAAGGGGAAATATTTCACTGTTAATGGAACATACTGTACGATTGGGTCGCATCCTAACGGATGTAGTAATTGTGAGGTTGCGTCTGTAGTAGCTACAAGTTGGGTGAAGTCTCTCGTGGGAATGGGAACAATCTCTGTGAGTTGTTTTCCTGCGCAGTATAACTTTAACGGTGATAAATGGGGGAACGCTGGAGATTCCTGCTTCGGGTTTGCAAACTTTGCGCACTGGTATATCTTTGCCCAGAAGAACACGGATAATCTTGTCTCAACGCTCGTGGCTCAGGGAAGTATGACCTACGCGACGATCAGCAAGGCAAGGCCTGGCGATGTAATACGATTTTCAACCTCGTGGACAGCGGGCCATTCGGTCATCTTTATAAGCTGCACAAGCTCCGGATTCAAAGTTCTTGACTGCAATTATAAGGATGACGCGACGGGACAGAGAGCCTGTCAGGTGAAGGTGCATACTCTGTCCTATGATTCGAACGGCACGTGTGCTATTACCGGCGTAACGAACTATGATAGGGCTACGACTTACCTTGAAAAATGCACATCGTATCCCTGCTACCTAACCGCAAAGGTTAAAAGCTCGACCACCATGAAAACGCTGCCGTGCAGCAAGGGAACCAACGCGTCCTCGAAGGATGTATATGCAGCGCAAGTTGGGGATGTATTCACCGTCACGGGCATATACAAAAACACGGCTGGAAACTACTGGTATAAAACGAGCTACAATGGTCAAACCGGCTATATCTTTGGCGGCAGTGTGGATGTGACGAAGTATCTTTCCTCCGATATCAAGATCAGTGGAGCTACTTGGCCGACAACGCATACGAAAGGGAAGAGTTTTTACATAGCGGGCACTATCTCGTCCACATATAACGACCTCTATTCGGTCAAAGGCGGCATATATGCCGGAAGCACGGCCAAATATGAAAAGAGCGTGAATGTTGGGGCCAAAAGCTATAATCTGAAAAGCAGTACTGTGGACAGCGCGCTGATGTTCAGCCAGCTGGCGGTTGGAAGCTATACCTACAAAGTCACGGCAACGGCCCGCAACTACTACACAACAACAGGAAGTGACCTGCATTATGAACCCTGCACGGTGACTCTTGTTGAAAAG
>CAYROZ010000158.1:0-4142 GCA_964426125.1 uncultured Oscillospiraceae bacterium | reverse complement strand
GTTGAAGTTGTCGCTCTGCGCCAGACAGAACAGCTTTTCGCCCCACAGCGCCGCCGTGAGCGAGGCCGAGGGAAGCGCGCAGAAGGGAAGCGAGGAGCCAAAGCCCAGCACGGTCAAAACCGCGTCCACACAGGCGGCCAGACACGAAACGAGGCACAGCGCCTCCATGGCCGGCTGGAAATGGAACAGCTGGCGGGCACCGGCGGTTATGATGTCCAGTGCGCACAGCATATTGACCAGCAGGAACACCAGCGAGACCGCGGCCTGCATCGGTGTGTTCCGGCAAAGCTGCCCGGCCAGCGGCAGACGCAGCGCGATCCATGCGAGCACGAGCGTGAGGAAAAGACTGATATAAAGCCGCGTGCCCAGCGGGAACACCTGCGAGCGATAATACCGCGCGGCACTGGCGGGCGAAAGTTCGGGCGTCTGGCGAATATCGACCGGCGCGGGCCAAATGGCTGCTTCCTCTTCCTGAATTTTCTGGCGGGCCTGCCGCGTGGCGAGATAGCGCACCAGCGGTGCGGTCAGCTTTTCAAGGAAGGCGGGCTGACGGCTGTGGCTGCGGCGCTCACGCGCTTGCTGTTCCTCGGCAAGCGCGCCGTCCGAAGCGTGCAGCTCGTCGTCTTCGTTGGCCTCGGCGGGGGCGTTCAGCTCCTCGTCGGACAGGGGAATGGAGTCCTCGCGCTCAGCACGCTGGGCTTCGCGGCGGGCGATGCGCCGGATATAGGCCGATTCCAGCTCCGGCTCCTCCTCGGGCTTTTCGTCGGCCCGGAGGATGGTGTGGATCGGTTCGCTGTCCGGTTCGGCTTTGGCGGCCGGTTCGGCCTTTTCTTCTTCGCCGGGCTCGGATTTTGCCGGAGATGAGTCGTTTGCCGTCAGGTCCGGGATGATAAAGTCGTCGTATATGCCAAGGTCAAGCATGAGCCGGTCGATTTCAAGCTCTTTATCCTGTTCTCCGACACGCCGAGTGGGCTCAGACGGTATTGTCTGAGCCGATGGTGCGCCGACCGGTTTTGCAGGGTCCGGCGCGTCCAGATCCGGTATGTAGGTTTCAAACAGGAGTTCATCCATTGGAGCGTTGTCTCACGATCTCATACAATAGGATTGCGGCAGCGGCGGACGCATTGAGCGAGTTCACCTTGCCGTGCATGGGAATGCTGAGGACCACGTCGCAGTTTTCCAGCACCAGACGCGAAATGCCCGCGCCCTCCGAGCCGATCACAAGACATATCGGCCCGCGCAGGTCGGTTTTCCACATGGGGGCACCGCCGCCGGCCTCCGCACCGTAGACCCAAAGACCGGCTTTTTTCAGGTCCTTGAGGGTGTTTGTGATGTTGGCCACCTTGGCCACGGCCATGTGCTCCGCGGCACCGGCGCTGGCTTTGTCCGCCGTGGCGTTGAGACCTGCGCTGTGGTGGCGGGAGATGATCACACCGTGCGCCCCGGCACACTCCGCGCAGCGAATGACCGCGCCGAGATTGCGGGGATCCTCCAGGCCGTCGCACACAACGATGAACGGATCCTCGCCCCGCTCGGCGGCGATGGCAAGAATGTCGTCCACACTGCAATACTCCCTCGCAGCGGCCACGGCGATCACGCCCTGATGGGCATGGGTCTGGCTCATGGCGTCCAGCTTGCGGCGGTCGCAGGTCGTCACGGGAACGCCGGCGCTTTTGGCGTTGGAGGCGATGAAGGCCAGCGCCTTATCCTCCACGTCGCGGACAAGAAAGACTTTGTCCAGCGCACGGCCGGCCCGGATGGCCTCGATGACCGCGTTTTTTCCTTCTATGATGTTTTCATTCATGTTTATATCCATACAGTATAGATTATAGCACGAAATGTGTCGAATGCAAAGGAAAAAGTTTACTGGACAAGAAGGGGAAAATACGGTATCATGGAACATCATACTATAGATATAAGATATAATCGCTTGAGGTGTATGCACTTTTGAAAAAACTAATGAACCAAATCGAGCGCTTCTGCTGGAACCATCCGCGCTTCGGAATTCCGCGGCTGATGCTCTACATTATCATCGGCAACGCCATCGTGTATCTGTTCATGATGATGGACTCCACCTACACGCTGGCATCGCTGCTGGCGTTCAATCCGGCGATGTTCTGCCGGGGCCAGATCTGGCGGATCGTCACGTTCGTGCTCGTGCCCAATTCCTCCAACGCCCTTGTTTTGCTTTTGGAGCTGTATTTCTACTACTTCATCGGCTCCACGCTGGAGCGCGAGTGGGGCAGCGGCAAATTCACCATCTACTATCTCATGGGCGTTGTGCTCACGGCGCTGTATGCGCTGGTGGCCTACTGGATCAGCGGCGTGTCCGTTGCGGTGAGTGCGTCCTACATCAACTTCTCCATGTTCTTCGCCTTTGCCACGCTTTATCCCGACCAGCGCGTGCTGCTGTTTTACATCATTCCCATCAAGGTCAAGTGGCTCGGCATTGCCAACGCCGTTTATTTCGGCATCAGCATGGTTTCGTGGCTGCTGCGCGGCATGGTGGTTCCGGCGCTTTTGCCGCTGGTGGCGGTTTTGAACTATCTGGTGTTCTGCGGCGAGTGGCTGTTCGACGCGCTGCGGCCCCAGCGGGCGGCGCAGAGAGCGCGCACGATAAAATTCAAGTCCGCCGCAAAAAAGGTGCAGCGTGAGCAGAAAAACGCCCCCTACACGCGCAAATGCGCGGTCTGCGGCCGCACGGACACCGACCATCCGGAGCTTGAATTCCGCTATTGCAGCCGCTGCCAGGGCTATCACTGCTTCTGCCAGGACCACATCAACAACCACATCCACTTCACGGAGTAATACCCCAGCCATACAGTCTGAAAACAGGACGGTACGACATTTGAAGATAAACATCCGAAAAGACGACGTGGAAAAAGCCGTTCTCGGCTTTTACAAGCGTTATATCAAAGCCACGGCGCTGGCCATTCGCGACACGGCGGTACGCCATGCCCACAGCACCACCGGCATTGTGAAGCTGGCTGTGTTCGGCGTTATGTGCGTGTGTCTTCTGTTTCTGTGCATCATGACGCGCGCTTACGGCAGACTGCGCATCGAGCAGGCCCAGGCTTACGCCCTGTCCGAGGCGATGGAGCACGTGCCGGAGCCGGAGCCCACGGCCACGCCGCAGCCGACTGACACGCGCGAGGCAGAGGCTATGCCCGCACCCGGCCAGACGGCGCCGCCGGACTTTGCCCCCGCGGGCGACAGCTCCATGATCACGGCGACCCGGATCCAGATCGACGGCGAATACGTCGACCATTATCAGGCGGCGCAGGGCGATATCATCGACTTCCTCGGCGGCGACAGCTATGCACAGCTGCCCGGCATCACGACCTTCCGCGGCAACAATTTCCGCGACACGGCGCAGTATGGCGAGGTGGGGATGCACGAGCGTGCGTTCGGCAGCTACTGGTCGGCGCAGACATCCAGCTTGATGGACATCGACGGCAACCGCCTGTCCGGCAGCGGATGGACGGGCCAGCCGCTTGTGGCCTGCTGGTCGGACGAGGCGCGCGAGCAGATGGATATGTACGAATGGGCGCAGGAAAAAAGCGGCCTTACGGAGCTGATCTACGCCTGTCAGGACGGCAACATCTACTTCTTTGACCTGGAATCCGGCAGCCGCACCCGCGACACGATCAATCTCGGCCGCAGCTTCCTCAGCGGCGGCACGCTCGATCCGCGCGGCTATCCCATTTTGTATCTCGGCGTCGGGCGGACCAACGAGAACGGCGCGGCCCCCTCCGTTTTGATCGTGAGCCTGATCGACGGCAGCGTTTTGTATGAAACCGGCGCTTACGACAGCTTCAGCGCCCACTGGAACGCCCCGTTCACCTCCACGCCGCTGGTGGATGCGAGCTCTGACCAGCTCATTTTCCCGGGCGAGAACGGCGTTTTGTACATCATCAAGCTCAACAGCTCCTACGACGCGGAAAACGGCGCGGTATCGGTCGCACCGAGCCGCGTGATCAAGTGGAAATATACCTCCAAATCCGCATCGAACTATCTTTACGGCTTCCAGTCCAGTGCGGTCGCGTGGCGCGGCCATCTGCTGCTGGCGGATCGTGGCGGCGATTTCCTGTGCCTCGATCTGAACACGCTCACGGTCGATTGGTGCATTGACAGTCTCGATC
>CAYROZ010000157.1:0-4253 GCA_964426125.1 uncultured Oscillospiraceae bacterium | reverse complement strand
AATCAAGGAGTTTAAGATAGATGATTAAAATACTTTTTATTTGCCACGGCAATATTTGCCGCAGTCCGATGGCGGAGTTTGCGATGCGGGACCTGGTGGAAAAGGCCGGACTTTCCGCAAAATATCAGATCGCCTCGGCGGCCACAAGTTCGGAGGAACTGGGCAACCCTGTTTATCCGCCGGCCAGGCGGAAGCTCAAGGAACATGGCATCGACTGCGCCGGTCACGCCGCGCGGCAGCTCGTGCGCGCCGATTATGCGCGCTGGGACTATCTCATCGGCATGGACAGCGCCAACCGCCGGAATATGCAGCGTCTGTTTGGCGGCGACCCGGAGGGGAAGATATCGCTGCTGCTGGAATGGAGCGGCTGCTCCGATGATGTTGCCGACCCGTGGTACACGGGCGATTTTGAAGCCACCTGGCGCGATGTATCCCGCGGCTGCCGCGCCATACTGGAAGCACTGGAAGAAAGGGAATAAAGCAAAACCGGCTATCCGAGATGCCTCGGACAGCCGGTTTTTTTTATTTGGAATCACGCCTTCGGCAAGCTCCAGCGGAATTTGGCGGCGCACAGGCGCAGAGCCACGGTGAGGGCACTGCCGGACAGGATGGCGAGTGTTTGGCTGTATGGCCACAGCAGCATACACAAAATCGCACCGCCGAGGGAGGCACAGGCGTAGAAATGCTTGGTGAAGATATATGGCTTTTCCATGCAGCACACATCGCGCAAAAGCCCGCCGCCCACGCCCGTGAGCACGCTCAAAAGCAGCGTGAGGAACACATGGCCGCCCATGCCGGCCTTCGCGCATACGCTCACGCCATGCACCGTGAAGATGCCAAGGCCCAGCGAGTCGGCCAGCAGCAGGAGGAACTCCGTGCCCTGAATGCGGAAATGGATGCGCTCGCTTTTGTGCAGTGCAAACAGCGCCAGCGACACGACCAGCGCCAAAAGCGCCTGCGTGGGATCGAGCAGCGCCGAGGGCACCGACCCGAGCATCACGTCGCGCAGCATTCCGCCGCCGACCGCCGTGGTCATGCCCATGATGGCCACGCCAAGCAAGTCCATGCGCTTTTGTATGCCGAGCGCCGCGCCCGATATGGCAAAGGCCGCCGCGCCGATAAGCTCCACGATGAGCTGAAAGTTTTCCATGCAAAGTCCTCCGGGAAATGTCCGGCCACGCGGCCGGGTGCTTTATTCTATGCAGTGCGCGTAGCTTGGGTCCAGCGCGGCCAGCTCGCGCAGGTCATCGATCTCCGTCACATCGCCGCGCGCCATGGGCGTGATGCCGAGATCGTATTCCTCCGGGTGGCAGAAAAGCGCTACGTCGTCCCAATAGATCTGGCGGTTTTTGCGCTCGTCAAACTCAAGCTCCAAGTGCCGCTTGAGCCGCCGCCCGTCCTCCGCCGTCCAGCGGGACACGCTGTAAAGCTGCCATCCGCCGCATCCGCCTGTGCGGCTGCACGAGACAACATGGCCGTCCCGCACGGTCAGCAGCCATTCGTCCGTGGGCTCGTCCGTCCAAACGCAGTTGTAGCCGGAGCGCTCAAACTCCGGGCGCAGAGCCTCGCTTGTGCGAATAAGCTGGTCGCCATCGAGTATGATGGCGTTTTCAATATGTTCGCGCGCGCAGTACAGCGACGAGATGTTGTTGCACTCGGCGTACCACGGATTTTCGATCAGCGTCAGCCCGGGATATTCCGCCGCGAGCGGCGCGAACTGCTCCTTTAGATAGCCCACGACAACGTATATCTCAAAAATGCCGTTTTCATGCAGGGCGCGGATCGCCGTTTCGATCATGCGCTCGCCGTTCACGGCCACCAGCGGCTTCGGGGTGCTGTCTGTTACCGGACGCATACGCTTGCCCTGTCCGGCGGCCATGATGATGGCCCGTTCGATTCGATGCATTTGCTCGCTTCCTTCCCATGCGCCCTTCGGCGCGAACAAGGGCATCATATACCAGCTTTCAGGCAAATGCAAGAAGCGTGTCGAAAATGTAAAATAAACTTGACATATATGACCAGCAATGCTACTATAATGTCAAGCTAGCTTTACAAAAATGAGGTCAAGGCATGAAGAACTGTTTGGAACAGCTCCGCCGCGAGCGCGGCGTTCGGCAGGAGGAACTGGCCGAGGCGGTGGGTGTGAGCCGGCAGACGATCATATCGCTGGAAAAGGGACGCTACAATCCATCCATCGTGCTGGCGTTCCGGCTCTCGCGCTATTTCGACTGCCGCATCGAGGACATCTTTGTCTATGAGGAGGACGACGAATGAACGATTATTCCACGCGCGGCGTATTCTCGCTGGTGTTTGGCATCGTTGCGGCCATCGCCGCGGTCGTGGCCTTTGTGAAAGGGATTTGGGTCAGCGCCATCGCGCCGATGGGCTTGTGCGCCGGTACGATCGGCCATTTTCTGCGCTGCCGGAGCATGACGCGGGAGCAATGGGAGGCAAAATACGGCCGCTGGGACGAGCGGGAGAACGCCATCGAAGGCCGCACCACCGCCTTCACGCTGAAGGTGTGCGCCACGGCGCTGTTCGCCGGAAGCTACTTCCTGTTCATGTTTGACTGGAAGATACAGCTTTTCATCGATGCGGTTTTGGTGCTCGGCGTGCTGGTCTATGTGATCTCGGGCTCGTATTTCGAGGATCATATGTGAAACGGGAGAGTCATTATGAGCAGTCGGGATTATACTACGCGCGGAGAAATGAGTCTGACGTGGGCGATTTGCAGCGTGATCGGCGCGGTTTTGAGCTTTGTACGATTTGATTATGTAGGTGTGGCGGTCGATCTTTCCATCGCGGCGTGGTTCGGCTTTCGCTTTTGGGAGGCAAGACGCAAAACCCGGAAGCAGTGGGAGGAAGAATACGGCGTGTTTGATGAGCGCGATGCGGCCATTGATCTGCGCGCGACCAGAGTGACGCTGGCGGTCGGGTCGGGCTGTATGTTCGTGCTGTGTCAATACGTGTTCACGGAGACAAAAGAGCAGCTGGCGTTCGTTGGTGTGGGTGTTCTCTGCATCATTGCCTATCTTGTCGCAAAAAGCTTTTACGAAAAACATATGTGAAGCGAACGAAAGGAGGCGTGAGCCATGGGAGCGCTTGAATCGAAGGTTTTCACGTTCGTGGTCGCGGGGATAATCGCGGCGGGGTGGCTGGCGGTGTTCCTCTATGTATGGAAAAACCGGTGGAATTGGTCGTTTGGCACGGTCCGAACCATTCAGGGCGTGGCGGCGTTTTTGAGCGCGATGGTGGCGGTGTTTGGCATCGGCCTGTCGAGTATGAACGAGCCGGTCCCGTGGCTTGACCAGCCCACGGCGGAGCGAACGCCAGCCCTGCTCTTTCCGCTTTTGACCGCGCAGACCACGGAGGAGGAGCTTTGCGCGGCGGCGGAGGAGCGGGAGTTATATGCGATCCCGTCAAGCAAAAAAGAGGGGCTTTACTATGTGATGGTCGATCCCCAATATATGAACAATCGGGAGAATGAGGGCGTGCTTTTGGAGGCTTCCTTCAACCGCGAAACGGGGGCTTTTTCGTCCGCAAAGCTGACGGTACGCACGCAGACGGGCACGGCGCACTGCCGGGCCAATGTGGATGCAGACGGCGCGATGACGTATAAGACAACGGTAAAGGTGCCGTGGTACGCGCCGGGCAAGACGCAGACGGCAGAAAATGCGCAAGCTGCCCTCGCCACAGGCTATGCGGCGGTGTATCCGGACGGGATGTGAATCCATTACAGGAAAGGAGAAAACGAAATGGCAAAGCCGGTTTCAAACCCCTATGGCATGGACCCCGGATTCCGCTATATGGACACGGCGGAGGACGGCGCACCGCCGGACGAGGAGAGCGAAAGGGAAAAAGCGGACTCCAAACGGATTCGGCGCACGAATACCATCGTCCTGTTTGTGATCGTGTTCGTCCTGCTCGCAGCGTGTGTTGCGTTTTTTTTGAAGGCGCCGATCTGAAAGGGCGGGGGTATATAGGCGGAACGCAACAACAGGGGGCTTACAGACTTTGAGATGTATCTCTCCCTCCGTCAAAAGCTGACGCTTTTGCCACCTCCCTCGTCAGAGGGAGGCGCTGGCGTGACGGTCATCCAAGCTTGGTAGGAACATTCTTGATGCGCTGTGAGAAGCACTTGCGGGGATTCGCATCATCCCATGGCTCCCTCTGACGAGGGAGCTGTCTGCGAAGCAGACTGAGGGAGAGAAAGACTAAAATCAGGGACAGCTCATGCGAGCCGTCCCTGAAAG
>CAYROZ010000156.1:0-4405 GCA_964426125.1 uncultured Oscillospiraceae bacterium | reverse complement strand
GTGGTGTTCTGCAACGCCGTGGAGGACAATCCCTTCATGGCGGGCGCGTTCCACGGCGTGGGCGAGGCGGAAAAGGTCATCAATGTGGGTGTTTCCGGCCCCGGTGTTGTCCACACAGCCTTGCAGGCCGTGAAGGGCCAGAGCTTTGACGTGGTGGCGGAAACGGTGAAGAAAACAGCCTTCCGCGTCACGCGCATGGGTCAGCTGGTCGCGCAGGAGGCGAGCCGCCGTCTTGATACGCCGTTTGGCATCGTGGATCTCAGTCTGGCTCCCACACCGGCAGTGGGCGACAGCGTGGCCCGCATCCTGGAGGAGATGGGCCTTGAGACCTGCGGCACCCACGGCACCACGGCGGCGCTGGCTCTGCTCAACGATGCAGTGAAAAAAGGCGGCGTGATGGCGTCGTCGTCCGTGGGCGGATTGAGCGGTGCGTTCATCCCCGTCAGCGAGGACGAGGGCATGATCGCTGCGGCGCGTTCCGGTGAGCTTTGCATCGATAAGCTCGAGGCCATGACCTGCGTATGCTCCGTGGGCCTTGATATGATCGCCATTCCCGGCGATACTCCGGCGGAGACAATTGCCGCCATCATCGCAGACGAGGCGGCCATCGGCATGATAAACAACAAAACCACGGCCGTGCGAGTGCTGCCAACACCCGGCAAAAAGGTGGGCGACACCATCGAGATGGGCGGTCTGCTCGGCAGTGCGCCGGTCATGGCGGTGCATAAGGCATCGAGCGCCGATTTCATCGCCCGCGGCGGCCACATCCCGGCCCCGCTGCACAGCCTGAAAAACTAAACACAAAAGGCCGCTCGGACAGAGCGGCCTTTTCTTATGCAAAAACACTGCACGGCGAACCGTGCAGTGTTTTTTGTTGTTCCGGCAAAGCCGGTATGGAAGGGGGGAGAATTAGAACTCGCCCTTGCCGACGTAATCGTTGACGTTGTCGGCGTTGATGTAGATGAGGTTGGTGTAGTGATAGTACTCGGTGGAGCCGTTGGCGAAGTACTCGTTCATGGCGTTGCAGGTCTCCGCAGCGATGTCGTCGGCGCGGTTCATGACCGTCAGAGCCATCTTGCCGTCGGCGACAGCCTGGATGGCGTCGTTCTGGCCGGTGAAGGAGTAGACCTTGATCTGGTCGGTCATGCCGGCCTCTTCGATGGCGGCCACAGCGCCCATGGTCAGGTCGTCGTCATAGCCCATGACGATGTCGATCTGGTCACCCTCGGCGGTGATGTGGTTTTCCATGAAGGCCTTCGCGTCGGTACGGCTGGAGAACGCGTAGTCGGGCTCAAGCAGGTTGTAGTTGGTGGCAGCGGTGCCTTCCAGGAAGCCAGCCTCACGCAGCTGATAGTCCATCAGGAAGGGAACGCCGGAGATCTGCACCACGGTGCAGCCAGCGTCGGCGCCGTTGTCGGCGATGACGTAGTTGGCGATCTCAACGAAAGCCTGCTTCTGGTCGGGGCCGATGCAGGCGGTGGCGTACTGCTGGCCTTCCGCGGCAACGTCAAGGACGCACAGGAACAGGGGAACGCATTCCTCGGAGCAGCGCTTGGCAACGTCGACCATGGCGGTGGGGTCGCCGCCGAACACGCACAGCGCGTCAACATGGGCGTCGATCATCTGGTTGCAGTAGTTGGTCACGTCGTCCGCAACGGTCTGGGCGTCCAGCACGTTGACCTTCGCGCCGCATTCCTTCGCGATGCGCTCAAGCTCGGTGCCGACACGGCCGCCCCAGGGAGCGGTGGAGGTGATGGTGACATAGCCAATGGTCTTGCCGGACAGGTCAACGCCGGAGACATCGACGTTGCAGCCTTCGGACACGGTAGCGCCGCCGGCGCTGCTGTTGGAGCCGGAACCGGAGCTGCTGCACGCGGCCAGCGCCAGAACCATAACGAGTGCGAGAGCAAGGGCAAGAATTTTGTTCAGTTTCATGCTTTTTTTGATCCTTTCCAAATTTTCTATGATATTCTGCGGCAACAGATTATCAACGGTTGTTAATCCACTTCTTTGTTGCTGGTGAAGCGGTCGATGATGAGAACCACGATCAGCAGAACGCCCGTGATGAGGTTGACCATCGAGGTGCTGAGGAACAGGGAGGCCATGATCTGCGAAATGGCGCGCATGATCAAAACGCCGAGCACGACGTGGAGCATGGTGCCCTCGCCGCCGGTCATCTTCATGCCGCCGATCACGCAGCAGCTGATGGTCAGCGTGGCCAGGCTGTTGCCCTGCGTGTAGATGGCGTAGCCCGCGTTCGACACCATGAAGAAGCCGCTCACTGCCGCCAGCACACCGCAGAGGATGTAAGCGACCCAAACGGAGCCCTTCACGCTGATGCCGGCAAAGGCCGCCGCCTCGGGGTTGTCGCCCACGACGTACAGGGAGCTGCCGAAGCGCGTTTTGTACATCCAGAAGAAGATAGCCGCCGCGATGACAATGAAGATGATCAGCGTGGGCGTCAGCCACTTCATGCCGCCAATGGCGGTCTGGGCCACGGTTTTCACCATCTCGGCATCCGCCGGGGAGAACGAGCTTTTGGCATAGTAGAACACAAGGCCCTGGAATGCGTAGTTCGATGCAATGGTGGCGATCAGCGAGGGAACGCCGATCTTTGCAATGACGAGGCCGTTGATCGCGCCGGTGATGGCGCCGGTCGCGATGGCAATGAGAACACCGGCCAGCAGCGAGAACGCGGCATCGTTCGAGGCCTGATAGGCCCAGTTGAAGCCAACAACACTCATAACACCGGCGAAGCCTGCCTGGAATCCGGCGGACAGGTCGATGTTGCCTGTGATCATAACGATGCCGAGACCAAGGCAAACGGGGCCGTACATCGCCGTGTAGCGAAGGACGTTATAGAAGCTGTTTTTGTAGCCGTCCACGAACAGGAACGCGATCAGCAGAACGAGCGTGAGGATCAGAACGGAGTTGTTGTCCTTGATCATGCGCATCCGGCGCGTTTTCTTCATCTGCTCGAGATTCATTTTTTCTTCCATAGCTTGACCTCCTTACCCTTGAGAACGTCGAGGGAAAGCGCGAACAGCATGATCAGGCCCATCACGACCCACTGCAGATACTGCGAAAGGTTCAGACTGGTGAAGCCTGCGGAAAGCACGCCGTAGAACATGATGCCGATCACGGTGCCCCAAACGGAGCCCTTGCCGCCGTTGATGGCGCAGCCGCCGAGCACGACGCAGAGGATGACCTCCATTTCCTTGCCGGAAGCGGCCTGGGGGTTGGAGCTGAGGGAGTTGGCCATCATGATGACCGCGGCCAGACCCACGCAAACGCCCGTGATGACATAGGCGATGGTGATGTTGCGCTTATAGCGGATGCCGGAGAAACGGGCCACGATGGGGTTGGCGCCGATGGCGTAAAGCTGCTGGCCGTAAACCGTGCGGCTGAGCAGGAGGCCCAGAACGACGGCCACGAACACGAACCAGACGATCAGAATGTGGATGGGGCCGAAGCTCGCTTTGCCGAGCGCCTGGAACGCGGGGTTGCAGTTGGTGTCGATCACGAGCACGGTGCCCGCGGAAACGAACAGAGCCAGCGCGCTGTAGATGGAGCTTGCGCCGAGGGTGGTGATGAAGCTGTTGAGGTTCAGGTAGTTGACCAGAACGCCGTTGAACAGGCCGCAGATCGCGCCCACGCCAATGGTGGCGAGCAGCGTGAGGAACACGTTGTCGGTGTTCATCATGATCACGGCGCAGAAGCTGCACAGGAAGGTGAGCATATTGCCGACGGACAGGTCGATGTTGCCTGTGAGCATCACGAGTGTCAGACCAAAGGCGATGATGCCGATGTAAACGTTCTGGCGCAGGATCATCATCAGGTTCGACGGCTTCATGAAAATCAGGCCGCTGCTGTTGGGTGTGCGGATCTGAAGGATGATCTCAAACAGGATGATCGCAACGATCATGGCGATCAAAACGGTCGAGCCGTTGAGCGAGAGGAATTTTTTCCAGTAGTAGGAGAAGTTCTTCTCTTCCGTTACGGTTTTTTCGGTCACGGTTTCATTCATTTTCCGCCGCCCCCTTTCCAAGCTCCGCCGGGCTCTTGAAGCTGCCGCCGAGAGCCGCCGTGAGGATATCCTCGCGCGTCAGCTCCGGCGTGATGTCGAGCTGCGCGGTTTTCTTGCCTTCAAAGATGGTCACAACGCTGTCGCACACGCCCATGATCTCCTCGATCTCGCTGGAGACCACGATGATGGCCATGCCGCGCTTGGCAAGGTCGGACAAAAGGCCATAGATCTCGGACTTCGAGCCGACGTCGATGCCGCGGGTGGGCTCGTCCACGATCAGCACCTTCGGGTCCATCATCAGCCACTTGGCCACAACGACCTTCTGCTGGTTGCCGCCGGAGAGATTGCCCACAAGCTGCTTGATGCTGGGCGTTTTGA
>CAYROZ010000155.1:0-4408 GCA_964426125.1 uncultured Oscillospiraceae bacterium | reverse complement strand
TAATATTTTTCAATGTTCTTCAATTTAGCCTTGACTTTTTATTTGCAGGCTCAGCAGCAAATTTTCCGGATGGATGGAATGGCGCGCAGCGCCTTGCAGCACAAAATGCTCACGGCCATCCCGGCTGCGCCCTGCACAGCGTTTGCGGGGATGCTTCCGGCGGCGGCCAGGCCATAGCCGAGCAGCAGCGCCTCATAGGCAAAGTAGCCGAGCACCATCCACAGCTCGCCAACGGCCGCGCCGAGGACAAGAGCCGCCGTGCGTTCGTGCAGCGCGCGGAAGATCCATGCTGCGCCCAGCGCCATCAGCGCCTTGATGACCAGTGTGCCCGGCGCGTAAAGCGCGTAGCCGAGCAGGATGTCGGCCAGCATTGCACCGAGTCCGCCGGCGGCCATGCCGTAGACCGGGCCGAGCAGAAACGCGCCCAGCAGCACAAAACCGTCGCCGAGGTTGATGTAGCCGCTTGTGGCCGGAATGGGGATGGAGATGACCATCGCGGCCACACAGTCGAGTGCTGCAAACAGCGCTGCCAGAACGAGCTTTTGAATCTTATTATGTTTCATACAAAGCCCTCCTGTCAATTCGTTTTTATTTTATGCCTTGTTTTCCCTGCGCACAAGTATCATTTTGCATGAACTTTCGCCCGCGCTGACACGCAGGGGACTGCCGTTTTGACCGGTGCTCGGATTCGATATATTTCAATTATTTGTGCTATTTACAATTCGGCCCTGGCGTGTTACAATATACACACATATCAAACTTAACGAATATCGTTTGGAAAGGAAGGCCCCCTTATGGCACGCAAGGTCAAAGAGCCGAAAGAAAAGAAGGTCAAAAAGACAAAGCGCGCGAAGAAGGAACCGAAGCCGCTGGAATCGTGCGGCAGCCGCATCATTGGCAGTCCGGTTCGCGTTCTCATTGTTCTGGCGGTCATCAGCGCGATCATTGGTGTGGCGCTGTTCCAGTTCTACGATGTGTATAAGAGCTACTTCGACTACATCATCGGCGGTCTGATCATCGTGATCGGCGTTGTGAGCATGATCTGCTACTTTGCCAAGCGCATGATCGACGGCGTTTACCGCAGCGAATTTGCCATCGGCGTTTTGTGCATTGCCTTTGGTCTGTATGTGGCGCTCAACGGCGGCGCGAGCTTTTCCTTCCTTGTCATCATCGGCGCGCTGTGCGCGTTCGACGGGGTCATCAAGCTTCAGTACACACTCGATCTGGCCCGTATGCGCTTTAAGGCGTGGTGGCTGCCGCTGATCTTCTCGATCCTCGGCATCGCCATTGGGGTCGTTATCCTCATGGGCCTGTTCGGCGAGCTGTTCGGCCAGGGCGATGGCGCGGCCATGCCCGGTCTGGCCCTTTGCGTGAACGCGCTGTTTGACATCATCTGCGCCATCCTGATCGCTGTGCGCAACCACAAGGCGAAAAAGGCGGCCAAGCTTGCGGCCAACGCGCCCGCAGTGGTCGAGACCGAGCCCGCGGCGGAGCCGGAGGTCGAAGTGGAGATCAGCGAGCTGACCGAGGCGGAGCCCGAAGCCGAACCCGCAGCGGAGAGCGAAGAAGCGCCCGCGCCGGAGGAGACCCCGGCGGAGCAGCCGGAGGCGGAGCTGAGCTTCCCGGCCGAGACGGTCGAGGAGCCGGTGGAGACCGCGGAGGAGCCGGCTGAGGAATAAAAAACAAAAAAACCGATTCAAGGCGGCAGCTTTTCCCTGCACGAAAGGCTGCCGCCTTTTCCCTGCGCGAAAAGCTCTTGTAAAAACCGCGGCAAGGGAATATAATAAGAGTTCCCAGCAAATCCAAAAGGCATGGAGAAGGACATGAGTGATTTTGAACGGTTCCTCAAGCCCGGAAAAAAGGGCTATCTGATCGGCATCGGCGGCGTTTCCATGGCGCCTCTGGCCGAGATACTGGCCGGGATGGGCCTGTCCATCAGCGGCAGCGATATGCAGGAGAGCGAAAAGGTGACGGAGCTGCGCGAGCGCGGCGTGCGCGTGAACATCGGTCACCGGGCGGAAAATATCCTGCCGGAGTATGAATTTGTGGTCCGCACGGCCGCTGTGCACGACGAAAACCCCGAGATCGTGGCGGCCCGCGCGCAGGGCATCCCGGTTTTCGAGCGCGCGCAGGCATGGGGCGCGCTGATGAAGGATTATAAAAACGCTTTGTGCATCGCCGGTACCCACGGCAAAACCACCACGACCTCCATGTGTACCCATATCCTCATGGCGGCGGAGAAGGACCCGACCGTCATGATCGGCGGCACGCTGCCGCTGCTGCACGCCGGCCACCGCGTGGGCCGCGGCGACACCATCGTGATGGAGTCGTGCGAGTATTACGACAGCTTTCTGTCCTTCCATCCCACCATTGCGGTGCTGCTGGATGTGGAGGCGGACCATCTGGATTATTTCGCCGATCTCGCGGCGGTGCAGCGCTCCTTCCGGCGCTTTGCCGAGCTGGTTCCCGCCGATGGCATGGTCATTGCCAACTACGATGACCCCAACACCATGCAGGCCATTGAGGGCATCGACCGCCCGGTCATGACCTTCGGCATGAGCCGCCAGGCGGACATCTACGCCGAAAATATTCAGATGGACGGCGCGGGCATGGAGTTTGACGTGTTCCATAAGGGCCTTTTCTACGCCCATCTTGATCTGAGCGTGCCGGGACGGCACAATGTGCTCAATGCGCTGGCGGCCACCGCGGCGGCCATCACGCTGGGCATCTCGCCCACGGCGGTGCGCTATGGCCTGTCCGCCTTCCGCGGGGCCAACCGCCGCTTTGAGTTCAAGGGAAAGTTCAACGGCGCGGATGTGTACGACGACTATGCCCACCATCCCGGCGAGCTCAAGGCACTGCTCGATGCGGTGCAGCCGCTGGGCTACAAGCGCGTGCTGCTGGTGTTCCAGCCGCACACCTACAGCCGCACCAAGGCGCTGTTCGCAGACTTCGTGGAGCAGCTTGCGCGCCCGGATGTGACCTTCCTGGCGGAGATCTACGCCGCGCGGGAGAAAAACACGCTTCACATTTCCTCGGCCGATCTGGCCAGGGAGCTGCCGAACGGGATGTTTTTCCCCAGCTTTGACGAGCTTGAAAAGGCGCTGCGCTTTGCCGCGGCCCCCGGCGATCTGATTTTGACAGTCGGCGCGGGCGATGTGTACAGGATCGGCGAGGACATCCTCGCGGAGGAATAAAAATATACGAACGCTCTGTGGGAGATGCGAAAAGCGTTTCCCACAGTTTTTAATTTTTGTGCAGCTTTTTTCGCGGTTTTATTGAAAATATCAGGCGGTTATATTATAATATACCGAATAGTATCCGATAGTATGGCCATTGGGAGGTGGGACGCTTGCAGCCGGAAATGGAAAAGCTGAAAAACTGGATCGAGGAATCGGACAACATCGTCTTTTTCGGCGGTGCGGGTGTGTCCACGGAAAGCGGCATACCGGATTTCCGCAGCGTGGACGGCCTTTATAACCAGCAATACAAATATCCGCCGGAGACCATTTTGTCCGCCACCTTTTTCGAGCGCGACCCGGAGGAATTTTACCGCTTTTACCACGCAAAGCTCGTGGCCCCGCCGGATGTGCAGCCAAACGCGGCCCATCGCCGCCTGGCGGAGCTTGAAAAACAGGGCAAGCTCAAGGCGGTCATCACGCAGAACATCGACGGCCTGCACCAAAAGGCCGGAAGCCGCGAGGTGCTGGAGCTGCACGGCACCACGCACCGCTGCTACTGCGCGCGCTGCCGGAAACCCTATCCTGCCAGCTTCATCAACGACGGCACCGGTGTGCCCCGCTGCGACTGCGGCGGCGTTGTGCGGCCGGATGTGGTGCTGTATGAGGAAGCGCTCGATCAGGCGGTTTTGGAAAAGGCCGTGCGCTATATCGCGGCGGCGGATATGCTCATCGTGGGCGGCACGTCGCTGGTGGTGTATCCCGCGGCGGGACTGATCCACTACTACCGCGGCCATAAGCTCGCGCTGGTCAATCGCGGCAAGACCACGCAGGATGAATACGCCAATCTTGTCGTGCGCGGCAACATCGGCGAGGTCTTTTCCCAGGTATGACGCTCGATATCCTCGGCGTCGGGATCGACGCCGTGACGCTCGATGAGGCCGTGGAACGGGCCCGGACGCTTATGCACGAGCGGCGCGGCGCGTATGTATGCACGCCGAACCCGGAGATGATATGGCTGGGTCGGGGCGATGATGCCCTGCGCGGCGTTGTGAACGCGGCGGATATGACCCTGCCGGACGGTGTGGGTGTGCTGCTGGGAGCGCGGCTGCTGGGGGCAAGACTGCCGGAGCGGGTCACGGGCGTGGATTTTGCCTGTGCGCTGCTGGGCCGGATGCAGGGACGGGTGTTCCTGCTGGGGGCGAAGCCCGGTGTGGCCGAGCGGGCGG
>CAYROZ010000154.1:0-4421 GCA_964426125.1 uncultured Oscillospiraceae bacterium | reverse complement strand
TGCAATGTCTTTGAGAACATACACGGCGCATACGTCCGCTCCCCGTCTTTTGTGTGATGGACAGGCTCATTGCAAAACGGGGTCTTGCCTTTACTCCGAGATGGAAGAACGTGTGAGTGTTATCTTGGCTGACTGCATTAGAGATTTTGAAATCCGCTTGCAGAACAATGAGGGCGATTCTGTAAAGCTCCACGCAAGTCTGATAAAGAATCTGGAAGCGAAGCAAAAGGAGCTTGAGGAAAAGGAGCTAGCCCAATGGGAAGCACAAGCCGACCCTGACCCAGCTAAACGGATGCCACAGCACATCTTCCAGCAGCTTAATGAAAGACTGTTAAAGGAAAAAGAGGAAGTCAGACAGGCGCTTTGCAAGGCTTACGAATCCATGCCCGAGCCTGTCGATTATGAGGAAAAGATACGGCAATTCAGCGAAGCACTTGACGGATTACACAATCCAGATATGGACGCAGCAACAAAAAACAGGCTGTTGAAAGCCTGTATTGAACGCATTGAATATCACCGTGACGCGCCGCAAAGAATACGAAGCCAACAGGTGCGTTACTACGATAAGGAACAGAAACGAACACGCCACACATCGCCATTGAAAACAGGCGGCAACTGGACTTCACCAGAGATCGAACTTGATGTGAAATTAAAGGCGTGATTTTTCGCGCCTATCATTTCCATCATCTATGTGCAGATTCCTCCACGCCGATGTCCGTCAAAACGGCCTTGATCTCAGGATATGGCATGGAGTAGCGCTGGCTGAGATAGCGCAGGGATGCGCCCAGCTCGCCATGGGGGCCGCCGTATTGGCTGATGATATACTTTGCCATGGCGGGGTTGCAGTTTTTGATCTTCACCGGATATTGCAGACGCTTTTCATAGACAAACATTTATTTGTCCCCCTTTCCGCCCGATTCCCACGGCCAGGGGTCATTGACCCAACTCCAGCGGTCGCAGCCCGTCATATCCGAGACCATGACCGGCCCATAAAGCTCCACATAGCGGGCGCGGGCCAGCTGCTCCATGGCGGCAAAGCTTTTCCAAGCGGCAAAGGCCTCGGCGTCGTCCCGGTGCGTATCAAGATACAGCGTCAGCTCGTGGCACACAAAGCTCAGCGCCGCCAGCTCGTTGGCGGGCGTGCGTTCAATGGGCTTTTCCGCCACATAATTCATAAAGGGCAGATCCAGCCCCGGAAACAGCGTTCCCTTTGCCAGCGCCTCGTTTTGGTCGTAGGCCGGCTCGCTGCTTCCCTGCGGCGGCACGACCGCCAGCGCCAGCGGTGCGCATAAGGGCTGCGCGCCCTGCTTATAGGTACAACTTTTTTCGTTTGACAAAAAGATTCCTCCCTTGCAGACCATACTATGCCACAAGATGTGATCTTGATATGCATAAAAATCTTTACAGACCGGGCGAAATACGTTATAATCTACGAGCTGTGCATCAATCCGATCGGAGGATATGAATTTGAAAATAAAGATCAGCGCAGACAGCACCTGCGACCTTTCCCAGGACCTTATCGACCGCTATAGCATTGGCATCACGCCGCTTTACATCAACGTCGGCGACGAGTGCATCCGCGACATCGGCGTGAACACCGAGGAGCTTTTTGCCAAGGTGGACGCCGGTCTTCCCTGCTCCACGGCAGCCGTGAACGTGCAGGACTATCTGGACGTGTTCGGCGAATGGCTGAAGGAATACGACGCCATTGTGCATTTCACGATCTCGAGCGATATGTCCTCGTGCTACCAGAACGCCTGCATCGCTGCGGCGGAACTGGGCAATGTGTACGTTGTGGACAGCCGCAATCTCTCCTCCGGCATCGGACAGTTGGCCATCGCTGCGGCGGAGCTGGCCGCCGGGGGCATGGATGCCGCCACCATCAAGGACACACTGGACGAGCGCAAGCAGAAGCTGGATGTGAGCTTCGTGCTGCAAACGCTTGACTATCTGCGCAAGGGCGGCCGTTGCACGGCCGTGCAGGCCTTTGGCGCCAATCTTCTCAAGCTGCGCGTTTCCATCCAGGTAGCCGAGGGCAAGATGGGCGTGGCAAAAAAATACCGCGGCAAAATGGCCGCGTGCTATCTGGATTATGTGCGCGATAAGCTCTCCGACCCCGAAAGCATCGATCCCCGCCGCATTTTCATCACCGACTCCGGCATCTCGGAGGAAGACCGCGCGGCCATCGAGGCCGAGGTTCGCAAGCTTGTGCCGTTTGAGGAGATTTACCACACGCAGGCCGGCTTCACCATCAGCTCCCACTGCGGCCCCGGCTGCATGGGCATCCTGTTTTTCCGCAAATAAGCTCGCATATAACAGCATCCCCGCTCTCCCATTTGGGAGGGCGGGGATGTTTTCTTTATGCTTCGGAAGTCTCTGCCTGCGCGGCCTTGCGCTTGGCGTCCTCTTCCTCCTCAAGCTTGCGGTAGGCCACCTTGCCCACCAGCGTTTTGGGCAGCTCATCGCGGAATTCCAGTTCCTTGGGCATGGCATATTTGGCGATGTGCTTGGCGGCATAGCTCATAATGGCCTCGCGGGTCTCCTCGCTCTGTTCAACGCCCGGCTGCAGGACCACAAACACCTTCGGCCGCGCCATGCGATAGGAATCCGGCACGCCGATCACGCAGCTCATGAGCACGCTCTCGTGGGCATCGAAGATGTTCTCCAGCTGTGCGGGATAGATGTTGTAGCCGGAGGAGATGATCATGCGCTTGGAGCGGCCGCGGAAGTAGATGAAGCCCTCCTCGTCCATGGTGCCAAGGTCGCCGGTATAGACCCAGGTCAGACCGTCGGCGTGAGTGCGCAGGGTCTGCGCGGTCTCCTCGGGGTGCTTGATGTATTCCTTCATCACGGTGGGGCCGGCGAGCAGTATCTCGCCCTCCTCACCATAGGGCAGTTCTTTATCCGTGCCGGGTTCAACGATCTTGATATAGGTGTCCGGGAACGGCAGACCGATGCTGCCCTCCTTGAACATATGCGGCGGCGTCAGGCAGCAGGCCGTAACGGTCTCGGTGGTGCCGTAGCCCTCGCGCACCTGAATGGTGGCGTGGTGGTCATAGAGGAATTTGTCGAACTTTTTCTTCAGCTCCACGGACAGGCTGTCGCCGCCGGAGAATACGCCCTTGAGGCAGGACAGGTCCGCCCCATCCATGTTGGGCAGGCGCAGCAGTGCCTCGTAAAGCGTGGGCACACCGGCGATGAAGTTGCATTTATACTTCGTGATCTGCTTGGCGTAGCTCTGGGCCGTGAAGCGCGGGACGAGGATGCAGCGGCCGCCGTTATAGAGCATGGAGTGGATGCAGACACCAAGACCAAAGCCATGGAACAGCGGCATGGCGGAGAGCATACGATCACCGGGCCGGAACATGGGGTTGACGGCGATGATCTGCTGGGCCAGGGCGTTGAAGTTTTTATTGGTGAGCAAAATGCCCTTGGTGGTGCCGGTGGTGCCGCCGGAATAGAGGATGGCGGCGGGATCGTCGCCCGTGCGCTTGACCTTATACTTCCAGAAGCAGTGCTTTCCAAGGCGGATGAACTCGTCCCACATAATGACGGGCGCATCCTCGGGGATCTTTTGAATTTTGCGGCCCTCCGTGAGCATATAGCCGGCGCGGATGGGCTTGGAGAGCGCGTCGCGGATGCGGGCGATGACGATGTTGATCACGCCGGTATTTTCGCGGATGGCCTCGAATTTGTTGTAAAACTGGTCGAGCGTGACCACCGTGGTGGACTCGGACTCGTTGATGTAAAATTCCAGCTCCTTCTCGCTGGAGAGCGGATGGACCATGTTTGCCACCGCGCCAACGAGGTTCACGGCGTAGAACATATAGATCGCCTGCGGGCAGTTGGGCATGGCGATGGTGACGCGGTCGCCTTCTCGCACGCCGATGGTGCGCAGACTGCGCGCGCATTTTTCGATCTTCTCCACCATCTCCTTATAGGTGGTGCTCTTGCCCATGAAGTCGAAGGCGATGTACTTGGGGTAAAGCTGGCTCATCTTCTCCAGGCCCTCGAACATGGAGCCATCGAAATAGTCCAGCGTAAACGGCATTTCACCCAACTGGTTCTTCCACGGCGTTTTGCAGGTCGTTTCCATCAATAATCTACCTCCTCATTGAGCGGCCGCTCCAGAAGCTCGGGATTTTCCAGCAGCTTTCGCAGCAGGCGCACGGTTTTTGAATAGTAGTATCCATCGGCGATGCGCTCGTCGATCGTAAGGCCAAGATCGATCGTGTCGCGCATGGTCGCGTGGCCCTCGTCGTCAAACACGGGGATTTTCTTTATCTCGCCCAGCAGGCATATCATGGAGCAGGTGCCCCAGTTGGTCAGATGGTGGTAGCCGCTTTTGAGCTTGATGGAGCCGAGATTCGACAGCACACACGAGGAATAATAGGGGTCGGTTTCAATGAGCCTTTGCGGCA
>CAYROZ010000153.1:0-4533 GCA_964426125.1 uncultured Oscillospiraceae bacterium | reverse complement strand
TGATTTGTAGAGTTACTTCTCTCTACATTTAATGCCATAGTTTCCTCGACTTCCAGATTCATATCCACGATATATTCCATGTTTAATTCCATCTATAACAACTTCATCATCTGCAGTAAATTCATATAAAAATCCGTTATCTTCACAATATTTGATAATTGCCTGCTGTGCTTTTGCAACAGTAGGATAAACAGTACTATCTTCATAAGGAATCCAAATAGATTTTTTAAACAATTTCAACATGATAATAACTCCTTTCAATGTTTGTAAATTCAAGTTTGTCGAATAGATTGTATCAAATTGCTGTGTAAATATCAACCAATATAGAAAAAGCACGATGGTTTCGTATCAAAACTATCGTGCTAATTTGGTGCGGGAAACAGGACTTGAACCTGTGCCTAGATCTCCAAAAACCCTTGGGAGATAAGGATTCTTCTTGGATCATGTCATCATTTGTGTCATCACCTGCAAACAAACCCAAATTGGCACGATTTTTGCTCAAAGAAAGACACAATGTAAACTCAATTGCCTGCACCAAATAGGCCCTACTGATAATACATTATACTGTTTTCTTGCTTCAAATGCAAGAAAACACCCTCTGTACTTCAATAAATTTGTGCATGCAAACGAATCCAAGCTTCATGTGTTGCGTTATTGGCGTGCGGCTTGTGTCCTTAGCAGTTCGCGATAAATGTCTCTTGCTTTAGCTTGAAACACTTGAACAATTGAGTCTTGAAGCTCCTTCGAATAAGGACAAAGGCTCATTTTTTCATCATCCTCACGATAAGACTTGACGATATCAATGTGAAGATGTTTCTTTTTCGAACTTACAGAAACAATGAACTCTGAAGGATCATTTTTCATACGATATCTATACTTCATTGAGGTGATGAAGAAATTTTTCTTGATGCAAGAATTGACGAACGTATTGTTTCTCAAAGCTTGTCCATTTAGAACAGCTTGATTAATTCCAGCCAAATCATCCGAATCTTCGTCAATCTCTTGTATTTGCTCTGCATCATCATCATCATCATCATCATCTTGCGAGCCGCGCTTTATTGAGATGCCAGTAATGGTTACCAGATTCCATTCGATATAAGCCTGAGAAGCAATGCGATCAAAAAAGTCAACACGATTCTTAACCGTCAAGCCCTCCAGATCAATCGGCATAACCCAAAATGTACAGGGATCGTCAGGCCGAGCACAATCCTTCCTAGAGAGAGCCTCAAGATATTGAGCAACCTTTATTGCATCGCCAGAAGCCGTCTGGCGAACATCGACAAAAATCCTCCCATCAGCTTGTTTTCGTAGGTTCACTCTTATATCCCTTGTTTCTTTGGCATTTAGGCGATTCTTGCCGCGATTGTTCTTTTCATAACTAAGAGTAAAATGCACGTTGTTCTCATTTACGATTGTGGGACGTCCTGCTCGATATGGATAATCCGGCCAGCTCATAGAATCGGAAATGTCATCAATAACTACATCTAGAAATGACTGTGCAGGTATATCTACAGCGTCATTAACTTTAATTTCAAAAGCTGCAGATTGAACATATGCGCCAGAAGTATACATCATATCCTGAAGCTCGTGCAATTCCTCTACTCCGAGAAGTATTGTATATACTTGACTGGCCATATCGTCTATTTTCGTAGACGGGAGTAGAATTCCGCGCCTTTTGTAAAAGTATCGCACGTTCTCTGGGGTAAGTAATTTATCCTGAATCAAGCGTTTCAATTCTACACTATCTACAAATTCGGTAATCATTAGCATCCTCCATTCAATATTCTACAGGAGAAATATGACGGTTCCGCAGGAAATCAATATTAGATTTCGCTCTAATTTCAGCAGTCATAGGATGATCAATGTCGTTCATAATCGAATTAAAGAAATTGTCTTTCGTAAATTTGATATCTTCGGGAGTGCTAGGATAGAAGGCGTAGGTAATCTGGTCTTCGCCATTATTAAACTGGAAGTGCTTTGACATGCTCCACACATATCTAAAGGACTCAATTGAAGGCTTATCAAATATGAACACAATTCGCTTTCTTTCAGGAATCATTGCTAGTTTTCCGTACATAGTCTGGGATTTGTACTCAATGGTTTCAGCGAAAATGTATCTTGAAAACAAGTAATTCAATGTGATCTGCTTATCATTTTCGATATTTGATTCATTAATGCTCGGATAATGGAACCTAAAGCCTTCGCCAAGTGTTTTGATATATGTAATTAAAGATTGCCAGCGATCTATCTCATCATTAGAAGCCACATAAATGCTCATCTTATTCCGCTTTAACTTCATTTTTGCATTTCTAAGGTATTTTGCAAATAGTTCACGGTTAAAACTGTCATTAGCATGGATTAGCAATAGACCGGTCGAGAGTTCGACTTGAGAGAGCATATGCTCAAGCTCTGGAGCTCCATGCGCACATTCTATCGAGTTTTGCAATTCTTGAATCCATTTATTTATCTCGGTTTGATTAATCGATCGCATTTGTCGATTCTTGCACTCAACAATTATCCCCTGTTTTTGCTTCAAATAAGGATCAAACAATGAAAACAATAAATCAATTCCGTGCGTTTGCTTATCTTCGTGGGTCGCTTTTCTATTACACTTAATTTCAAGATCTCGTGTAAGTTCAGTCCAACAAAAGTCTTGGAATAGATTGCTCCCCCACCCTTCAAGCTTTGCGCCGATCTTTGTGGCATTCTCTCCCATTATTTTATCCTCCCATTTATATTCCATAATGCGTAAAGGAATTCTCTTTGCTCGTCAAAGAAGGTGTCATCATTAATGCTGAGCGTCACAGTTCCGGAACAATAGACGGTACAAACAAGCTCGTGATCATCCGGATCACGATTTGGCTGATTGGGAATGTATTTGGAGACGCCAATAACTAATTGAATAATGCTCTCACGGTGTTTTTTAAGAAAGGAACTTCTGATTTCCTCTTGTGCAAATGATAATGAGCATGTTGCTAGTAAACCGTATTCAATAGGTATCTCAGAAAGCTTCGCCTTCTTTGGCCTGATGTAATACCCGGGAATACCATTATCTATTATCCGACTAATGCTGATATCGGATTTATCAATCGCCACCTGATTTGCTAGGGCAGTTCCGAGTGCTGTAATGAGTTGAGTAATGATACGATTAGTGCCGCTTACCAGCATTGCTCCGTAATCCAAATCAATAGAGAACTTTGCACACTCGATCCTTTCAACCACGACTCTATCAAAAGTGCCTTTTTGAAAATCATATATCGATTCATTATGATTAGTTTTGATGCAAAAAATGCCGTCTAAGTAGCGCTCATCATAGTCATGGATAATGAACCTCGAATAATCGTCACTACTCTCAATTAACCTATCAGCAAGATTGCCTGTCGTAAAGGATTCTCCAAATGTAAATGAGAGTAATTGCACTCTCTTGGTCGCCATTCTTGCACCTCCCCAGTATCAACACTTGCAATCGTCCAAGAATCGCACACTATTCTTTTTCAGATGTTTCTCGTAGACTGTTGCGTTCGACTCTTAACTCGGGTTCACTTGTACTAAAAGACGGAAAGCTATTTAGCAAGACAAATAGGCCATATTGTTCATTAAGCTCGCGTGTAATCGTGCGAGCATTTTTTATTCCAACCTTACAGCCACATCTAAATAATACTTTAATTTGAGCGTATCGTCTTGACTCAGGCTGCCTTTCCGAATACTCCCAAACAATATCGTGGACATGAGTATTCTTGCGAATGATTCCTAAGCTGTCTGCAAATGCTTCTAATTCCGTAATTCGATAAACCGTCAAATCGTAAGAGTTTTTATGGCAGCATACATACAGAGTTGACTCATCAATAGATGCCCTACAATATGCCGCAACACAAGAATGCTCATGCGGATGCCTCATAGAAGATGCGCTGTAATCAAGGATAGTAACACTGCCATCCTTTTTCACTTCGAAGTATACCAATCCAGCGCAATCATATCTGAATCCTTCAGGTACAGATTTGATTTCAAATTCCATCGTACTACCAACCTTTTATTCCGCAATTTTTATTTCTATGAGTATCTTAGTTTATGGGAGTGTCAATCTGTCAAATCAACAATTACAACACCTGCTAAATCATTAATACCATGTGATCCTTGCGTATACTCGCTTTCAAACCATTGGGCGCAATTGGCAGTGCCTTCACGCAGCAATACTGATAAATACACAGGAAAATCCTCTTCGAAGTATCTATTGTCAGCCGCATTATCTATCGCCTTACAAAACTTTTTGCCAAAGGGCTCATCCACACAATACCCCATGTGCCGTAATTCCGTTCGATCGAATAAGAACCAATCTAAGACGGATAAACCAAGTGATCTATTCAGAATAGATTGATCAGGAATTTGGGGACGAGGTTGAGAGAAAAGCAGTTCCCTTATTTGGTAGACACTAGTAAAGTATACTCCATTTATACATGATCTGCACCACTTCAAGAGCATATCGCAGTATTCGTTAGGCATATGGATCCGCTGCTCACGATAGTCCGGTCTATT
>CAYROZ010000152.1:0-4537 GCA_964426125.1 uncultured Oscillospiraceae bacterium | reverse complement strand
CGATGGTATAGTCCTCCATCGCGGGATATAAAATTTCCTCCACGGAGCGATTGAGGCGGTGGATCTCGTCAATAAAGAGAATGTCGTTTTCCTGCAAGTTGGTCAAAAGCGCCGCAAGATCGCCGGGCTTTTCGATGGCCGGACCGGAGGTGATGCGCATATTGACGCCCATCTCGTTTGCAATTACGCCGGCCAGCGTGGTCTTGCCAAGGCCCGGAGGGCCGTGCAGCAGCACATGATCGAGCGGTTCATTGCGCAATTTGGCCGCCTGAATGAATACCTCCAGATTGCCCTTGGCCTTTTCCTGGCCGATGTATTCCGCTATGGTTTTCGGTCTCAGCGAGGATTCGACCATATCTTCCGGAAGTATGGAGGCCGTTGTGACAACTTCATTGCCCATATCGCCGGAAAAGTTGATGCTCATGCTCCACGCCCCCTTATTTCATCATGTTCTTCAGCGCCGCGCGGATGATGTCCTCCAGCGCCATGTTGGCAACGTCCACGCCCTGCAGCGCCTGCGTTATCTCACTGCCGCCATAGCCCAGAACCGTCAGCGCAGACACCGCATCCGTCATCTTCGACTGCGCACCGTCCGCCGCAGCAGCAACGGCCGCGAACGCCGGCATCTCGAGAGTTTGCGACTGCTTCTGCATCTTATCCTTCAGCTCCAGTATCACGCGCTGTGCAATGCGTTTGCCGATGCCCTGCGCCGCCGTGAGCGCCTTCTCGTTATCGGAGAGGATCGCCATGGCCACGCCCTCCGGCGTGTTGGACGACAGCACAGACAGCGCCGCCTTCGGCCCCACACCGGACACTGAGATCAGCATCTCAAAGCAGTGCTTTTCCGCCAGCGAGTAAAAGCCGTAAAGTTCAAATATCTCTTCCTTGACCTGCAGATAGGTATAAAGCTTGGCCTGCTTGCCCATCTGCAAATGGCTGATCGTGTTGCGCGAGGCGTTGAGCGCATAGCCCACGCCGCCGCAGTCGATCACAGCGAGATTCGGCTCAAGCACCGCCACCGTGCCGTCTATATAGTAAAACATGGATTGGCTCCCCCTTCGGTCGTAAGTTTGGAGGTCATGCTGCGCGCGTGGCAGATGGCAAGCGCCAGCGCATCCGCTGCATCGTCCGGCTTCGGCGGTGTTTTCATGCCCAGCATGCGCTGCACCATGAAGATGACCTGCTTTTTCTCCGCCTTGCCATAGCCCACGACTGCCTGCTTGACCTGCATGGGCGTGTATTCAAAGGTGGGCACGCCGCTGCGGTAGGCCGCGAGCAGGATCACGCCGCGCCCATGCGCCACGGAGATGCCGGTGGTGATGTTGTTTGTGAAAAACAGCTCCTCCACACTGATGGCCTCAGGCGAGAATGTTGCGATCAGCTCGTTGAGATCGTTGTAGATCATGTCAAGCCGCGACGACAAGCTCAGCCCTGCCGGCGTGGAGATAATGCCGCAGGCGACGTATTCGTTTTTTCCTTTTTCCGTATCCACGACCCCAAAGCCAACCGTTGCCACGCCGGGGTCTATACCCAAAATTCTCATGAGATATACTATAGCACAAAAAAACTCCGCCGACAATGGTCGACGGAGCATTTGCATTGGATTTTAGGCTCTGGGATGGGCCTTGTTGTAAACGTCCTTGAGCTGCTTTTTGACCAGCTGGGAATAAATCTGCGTGGAGCTGATATCCGAGTGGCCGAGCATCTCCTGAATGGAGTGCAGATCGGCACCGTTTTCAAGCAGATGGGTCGCGAAGCTGTGGCGCAGGGTGTGCGGCGTGATGTCCTTTTCGATACCGGCTTTCTGCTGGTAGTGCTTGACGATCTTCCAGAAGCCCTGGCGGCTCATGCGCTCGCCGGAGACATTGACAAACAGACTGCGCTCGCTGGGCGTGGAGATCATATCGGGACGGATGAAGTCGATGTAGTCCTTCAAGGCCTTGACCGCACCGGAGTACAGCGGGATGGAGCGGATCTTGTCGCGGCTGCGGCAGTTGATGATACCGGCCGACACATTCACATCCGTCACGTCCAGATTGATCAGCTCGCTGACACGGATGCCGGTGGCATACAGCAGCTCCAGCATGGCATGGTCGCGATAGCCCTTGCGGTCGGTGCACTCCGGCTGTTCAAGCAGCAGCTCGACTTCCTTGGCCGTCATGACCTGCGGAAGCTTCTGCGCGGCTTTTTCAGGGACCAGCTTTCCGGTGGGGTTGTGGTCGCAGCAGCCATGCGTGAGCAGATAAGAGTAAAAATTCTTCAAGGAGGCAATATTACGGGAAACCGTGGCTACCGATTTTCCGGCTGCACGAAGATGGCTTATGTAGGCGCAAAGATCGTCCTCCGACGCGGTGACATAATCAACATCCTGATGATCGGTCAGATAATCGCCAAGCTGGCGAACGTCGCGCAGGTAAGAGCTGAGCGTGTTCTTAGACGCCTTCTTTTCATCGGTCAGATAGCGTTCGTACTTTTCGAAGCAAACCTCATTCGTCACAATTTGCTCCTCCTCGATAATTATTCATTAACATAACGTTTGCATACACAATATAATACAAAACAAAAAAGTAATCAAGGCATTTTCGCGAAAAAGTCGATTTTTGTTAATTATGACGATATATTATGTAAACAATATTATGTTAACCGCGTAAACCGAAGAAATCCAGAGCATTGAAAACTCTGGATTTTTGACAATATGTTGTGTATACATTTCGTATTTTTCGCTATATCTAGGTAATCACTCGATAATTATGTCAACCATTGCGATTGATAACGTTTTGTATTACCCCCTCTTTCGTCGGTGTTTCCTTGCTGCATTATGACGAATTTGTAAAAAAGCCGCGGCCAAAGCCCCTGCGGCAGCCCCTCCAAAAACCCGCAAAGTCCACGCGCCGTAAGGCTCCGCACTGTTTATGACCGGTGCCGCGATAAGCAGCAGGACCACCAGTTCTCCCCCACACAAAAGGCAAAATGGCAGGTGTCCCCTCCCCCGTCCACCAGATATTGTGGATGCGACCGGGAATACGGATAAAAATACACACAAGATGATGTATCCATACATATACTTTTCCGGCAGCAGCTCGCACTGCGTCAGCCACGCAAACAGCGCCAGAAGAACTAGCAGAGCTATCCCCTCCCCCGCCAGCGCCACCAGCGCGCAAAAAAGCATTCCCTTGCGTTTGAAAACGGACATAAAAAATCCCCCCGCGTCAACTAGGCTGCTATAGCCTATGACGCAGAGGGAATGGATTATGCGGACAAACTCAGTCCTTGCTGGGGGTGTTGGCCTGATCTTCGGTCTTGGCCTTGCCGGTGGTGGAAATGGCCCACTTGGCAACCTGGATGCGGACGCGGTCCTCGCTGGTCTCGAAGACGATGAAGTCGTCCTTCACCGCAACGATCTTGCCCACGATGCCGCCGATGGTGGTCACATCGTCGCCCACGGACAGCTGGCTGCGCATTTCCTCAAGCTGCTTTTTCTTCTTGTTTTCCGGACGGATCAGGAAGAAATAGAACACCGCGATCATGACGACCATGATGATGATCATGCTCATGCCGCCGCCGGTGCTGCCATCCGCCGTGCTGGTCGCGGTGCCGGTGGTGGCGCAGCCGGTCAGGCAGGCCATCGCCAGAGCCGCCAGAACGATCAGCGACAGAATTTTCATAGTGCGCGAAAATTTCATGCAAAATACCTCTTTCAAAAGTTATCTTTGTAATTATAAAAAACTTATATTCGCGTGTCAAGGATTTCCGCATATTTTGCGCGATAGGCCGCAAATGTCCCCGCCTCCAGCGCCGCGCGGATCTCCGCCATGAGATTGTTGTAAAACCACAGGTTGTGCATCACAGCCAACCGCAGCCCAAGGGCCTCCTTTGCCGTGAACAGATGGCGGATGTAGGAGCGCGAGTAGCGCTGGCACACAGGGCACTGGCACTCGGGATCGATGGGCTGCGCATCGCGCATATATTTCTCGTTTTTGATGTTGATGATGCCGGACTTGGTGAACAGATGCCCATGGCGGCCATTGCGCGCCGGCATGACACAGTCGAACAAATCGATGCCGCGCCACACGCCCTCGATGATGTTGCCGGGCGTGCCCACCCCCATCAGATAGCGCGGACGGTCCGCCGGCATATACGGCTGCACCGCCTCGATGGTGTCGTACATCTCCTGCGCAGTCTCCCCCACTGCCAGGCCGCCGATGGCGTAGCCAGGCAGATCAAGGTCCGCAATTCGCTTCATATGGTCTGTGCGGATATCAGCGTAGGTTCCGCCTTGATTAATACCCCAGAGCATCTGCTGGGAATTTACTGTGTCAGGCAGCGCATTGAGCCGGGCATTTTCGGCCTTACAGCGCACCAGCCAGCGATAGGTCCGGTCCACACTCCGCTGGACATAATCTCGGGGCGATGGGTTTTCAATGCATTCATCAAATGCCATACAGATATCCGAACCGAGGTTTGATTGAATCTGCATACTCTCTTCGGGACCCATGAATATCTTCCGTCCATCGATATGGGAGGCGAAATAAACACC
>CAYROZ010000151.1:0-4564 GCA_964426125.1 uncultured Oscillospiraceae bacterium | reverse complement strand
CACGGCATCGAGGAGCGCGGCGTTTACCGCATCCACCAGTTTGAAAAGCAGGAGATGATCGTGGTCTGCAAACCCGAGGAGAGCATGGACTGGTATGAAAAGATGTGGCGCTGGTCGGTGGAGCTGTTCCGCTCGCTGGAGATCCCCGTGCGCCAGCTGGAATGCTGCTCGGGCGATTTGGCCGACTTGAAGGTGAAAAGCTGCGACATCGAGGCGTGGAGCCCCCGCCAGCAGAAGTATTTCGAGGTTTGCTCCTGCTCCAATCTTGGCGATGCGCAGGCCCGCCGTCTGAAGATCCGCGTGCGCGGTGAGGACGGCAAGCTGTATCTGCCCCACACGCTCAACAACACCGTGGTCGCGCCGCCGCGTATGCTCATCGCGTATCTGGAAAACCACCTGCACGCGGACGGCAGCGTGGACATCGCCGAGCCGCTGCGTATGTACATGGGCGGCAAAACCATGCTGGGCGAGTGAGTTTGTTTCACGTGAAACATTCGATAAGGAGGGCTATCCCATGCGCATAAGCTGGCTTGGCCACAGCTGCTTTAAAATCGAGTCCGGCGGAAGCTCGCTGGTGCTCGACCCCTATTCCAACGGCGCGGTGCCCGGTCTTGCGCCGCTGAAGGCCGAGGCCGACGCGGTGTACTGCTCCCATGACCACCGCGACCACGGCGCAGCGGATCTCATCGCTTTGACCGGCCGGCCCTGCACGCTTACCGTGGAGACCATCGACTGCTTCCACGACGAAAAGCAGGGCGCGCTGCGCGGGAAAAACCGCATCCACATCGTATCCGATGGCACCGTGCGCGCCGCGCATCTGGGCGATCTGGGCCACATTCCGGACAGAACCGCGCTGGAAGCGCTGCACGGTGTGGACGCGCTGCTCATCCCCGTGGGCGGGTATTATACCATCGACGCCAAAACCGCCGCGGCGCTGTGCGGCCGCATTGAGCCGCGCGTGGTCATTCCCATGCACTATCGTCTCGGCCCGATGGGCTACGACGTGATCGCGGAGCTGTCCGCCTTCACCCGTCTGCGCGCGGACGTGACGCACTACGACACAAACACGCTGACGCTCGCGCCCGATACCCCGGCGCAGACCGCCGTTTTGACCTATCAGCCATGAGTCACACCGCAGCAAACCGACACCGACAGGAGGTTGCACGATGAAAAAAACCTGTACCCTTTTGCTTGCACTGGCGCTTGTTTTCACTCTTTGCGCCTGCGGAAAGGAGCCCGCACCCGAGGCATCCGCGACCGTCGCCCCCACCACTGCACCCACGCCCACGCCTGTGGCCGCGAGCACCGAGCTTGGCAGCGGACGCTTTGAAAGCTTCGAGGCCGCCTTTGTTGGCGCGGAGAGCTTCACGGCGGCGGACGGCAGCGACGCGCTGCGCGTGTATTTCGACTTTAAAAACCTGTCCGGCGAGGCCATATCCGCTTCGGAATGGCTGCTGTTTTCCGCCGTGCAGGACGGCAAAACGCTCAACTGGGCGGAAAGCCCCGAGCCGCTGGACATAGAAGAAAATCTCATGCTGCGGCTGCAGCCGGGCCATTCGATCCGCTGCGTTTTGCAGTACACGCTTCTGTCCGATTCCACCGTTGCCGTTATGCTCAGCGACACCGCCAACCACAGCGTGAGCGCGCTGATCTCGCTGCACCAGCTTCCCGGCGCACCGGAGGAGATGGAGGCGGCCTGCGACGAGCCGGACGAGACCGCGCTTACCACCACACTGCCGGCGGAATGCACACTATTTGATCTTTACACGGTATCGCTCACGGGCGGCAAAACGCAGGACACGGACGCCGGCCGCGTGCTGGTCGCCACGCTGGATTTCACCAATCTGGCCGATCCGCAAACGGTGGAGGTTTGGGACTGTCTCTGGCTTTATGCCTATCAGGACGGTTTGGAGCTGACGACCGCCGATCTGGGCACCGACTTCCATGTGACCGCCGCCGCCGGCGAAACGGTCGCCTGCACAATCCCCCTCACGCTGCGCAGCGACAGCCCGGTGCTGATCGAGGTGTATGGAATGCGTGATCTGGAGCCGAGCGCCGGGCTGGTCATCCCCGTCGCCTGAGGCCATATAATATATATAAGCGAAACGCCGTTACCGAGTCTGGTAACGGCGCTGTTTTTTTCATCGGGCAAATTTTTCTCTTTCCCGCACGGCCATGGCGTCGCAGCGGTTGTTGTAGGGGTTTTCCGCGTGGCCCTTGACCCAGTGCAGGGTGACAGAGTGGCGGGTGAGCTGCTCGTCAAATTCGCGCCACAGCTCCGCGTTTTTCAGCCCGCCCTTTTTCGTGAAGCCCTTGCGCTTCCACCCGGCGAGCCAGCCTTCGTTCACGGCTTTTTCGATGTATTGGCTGTCCGTGTAAAGAGCCACGGCGCAGGATTCCTTCAGCGCCTGCATGGCGCGGATGGCGGCCGTGAGCTCCATGCGGTTGTTCGTGGTCATCGCCTCGCCGCCGGAAAGCTCCTTTTCCGCCTCGCCATAGCGCAGTATGGCCGCCCAGCCGCCGGGGCCCGGATTGCCGGAACAGGCCCCGTCGGTATAGATGGTCACTTGCTTCATGCTTCGGGCTCGGCCTCCGGAGTGGTTTCGCCCTCGTTTTCAGCTTCTTCTTCCTTTTCGGTCGTGGCGATGGAGATGATCTTCGCGCCCTCGCCCAGGCGCATCAAACGCACGCCCTGCGTGGCGCGGCCATAGATGCGGATGGAGCCGACATCCGTGCGGATGATGACGCCGTCGTCCGACACCATGAGAATATCCTCCGTGCCGTCCACGATCTTCATCGCGGCCACCGGGCCGGTTTTGTCCGTGACCTGATAGTTCTTCATGCCGTAGCCGCCGCGCTTCTGCGCCTCGCCGCCGCGGAAGTATTCCTCCACCTCGGTGCGCTTGCCGTAGCCGTTTTCCGTAACGGACAAAACGGTGCCGCCCTCGGCGGCAGAGGCCGCGCCGATCACATGATCCTCCCCGCGCAGGTGGATACCGCGCACGCCCATGGCGGTGCGTCCCATCGCGCGAACGTCGTTTTCATCGAAGCAGATGGCCGCGCCCTCGTGGGTGGCGATGAGAATCTTCGCCGTGCCGTTGGTGAGCATGACGGAAACAAGCTCGTCGCCCTCGTCGAGCATGAGCGCGCGGATGCCCACGTTTTTGATGTTTTTCAGCTCACTGATGCCCATGCGCTTGACGGTGCCGTTTCGCGTCACGAACACCAGATATTCCTCGCTTTCCACGCTTTGCACGTGCAGCATGGCCTGCACCCGCTCGCCCGGCTCGATGGGAATGATGTTGATGATGTTCGTGCCCTTGGCGTTTTTGCCGGCGATGGGGATGCGGTAGCCCTTGCGGCGATACACACGTCCGGCGGACGTGAAGAAGAGGATATAGTCGTGGCTCGAGGCCGTGAACACGCTCTCCACAAAGTCCTCCTCGCGCGTGGCCATGGCCTTCACGCCGCGGCCGCCGCGGTTTTGCGCGCGGTATTCATAGGCGGGCAGGCGCTTGATGTAGCCGTTGTGCGTGAGCGTGTAAACGCAGGTCTCCTCGGGGATGAGGTCTTCGATGTCGATCTCGTCCTCCACGTCCTGAATTTCGGTTTTGCGCGCGTCGCCGTAGCGGTCGCGCAGGGCGATCAGCTCGTCCTTGAGCACGGCTTTGATCTTCTCGGGGTCGGCCAGAAGACCTTCGAAGTATTCGATCTTTTTCTCCAGCTCGTCATACTCGTTTTGCAGCTTCTCGCGGTTGAGACCCTGCAGGGAGATAAGACGCATATCGCAGATGGCCTGCGCCTGCACGTCGTCCAGTCCGAAGCGCTCCATCAGATTGGCCTTGGCGTTATCGTAGCTGGAACGGATGATGCGGATGACCTCGTCGATGTTGTCCTGCGCGATGAGCAGACCTTCGAGCAGATGAGCGCGCTCGCGCGCCTTTTTCAAATCGAACACCGTACGCCGCGTCACGACCTCCTCCTGGAAGGTGAGGTACTCGTCCAGAATGTGGCGCAGAGAGAGGATCTTCGGCTGGGTCTGCCGCTCGACCAGGGCCAGCATATTGATGGCGAAGGTGGTCTGCATCTGGGTTTGCATATAGAGCTTGTTCAGGATGACCTGGGCATTGGCGTCCTTTTTCAGCTCGATGACCACGCGCATACCGTTGCGGTCGGATTCGTCGCGCAGATCGGAGATATCCTCAAGGCGCTTGTCCTTGACCTGCTCGGCGATGGTTTTCACGAGCTGACGCTTGTTCACCTGATAGGGCAGCTCCGTGATGATGATCCGCTGGCGGTCGCGGCCAAATTCCTCGATCTCGGTGCGCGCGCGAACCGTCACGCGGCCGCGGCCCGTGGCATAAGCCTGCCGGATGCCGGAGCGGCCCATGATGATGCCCTTGGTGGGGAAGTCGGGGCCGGTGACGTGCTGCATGAGATCATCCAGCGTGGCGTTCGGGTTATCCAGCACGCAAACGGCCGCGTCTATGTCCTCCGTGAGGTTGTGGGGCGGGATGTTGGTGGCCATGCCGACGGCGATGCCGGACGAGCCGTTTACCAGCAG
>CAYROZ010000150.1:0-4583 GCA_964426125.1 uncultured Oscillospiraceae bacterium | reverse complement strand
TCCCCACATTCCGAGGCCGCGGCTGCCGTGGACACGGTGTGCGAGCGGCCATGGTCGCTGCCGCTGAAGGTGAGCGCACCGCCGGCATAGCGCCAGGAAAGGGCGCGGCCGCCGCCGGAGGGGGTGAGTGCGGCGTTGTCGGCATGGAGGATGAAGCGGTCGGGACGATACATCAAAACGCCGCCGGACACCGCGCGGCAGAAGCCGTCCTCGCCGGCTAAGATGGAATAAACGCCGTTTGAAAGCGGGAAAAAGCGCGGCTCGGCACAGTCGACATCCGCTGCGGACAGGGTGAATACGGGCGCGGCGCGGTGCGGCGCGTCGGCTCTCGGGGCGGTGGGCGCGCCCCGCCGGAGTACCGGCCCGCCCAGCGGCACGCGTTCGCGCAAAAGACCGCAATAGGCCGCGCACGCGCTCTCGGCCATGAAGCGCCGCCGCCACACGCCGCCGCACAGGCAGTTGTCGATAGCGGCAAGGCTCATGCCGAGATGGTGTACCATGAAGCACGTCACAGCGCTGCCGCCCGGCGCGCCGCGGCCCGGCGTGAGATCGAGTGCCTCGTAAAAGCCGAAGCGTCCCCACAGGCCCCGTGCGCGGAGAGTACGCAGGTTTTTCATGGCCGCGCGCGGATGCACGCACAGCGCCAGAAAGCTTGCGTACGGGGCCACAACGAGCTCTGTGTCCATGCCGCTGTCCAGCGCCAGCGCGCCGGTGCCATGGGCCTTGTAGCGCCAGTCAAGCGAGGCGTCCATGGCGTAGAAGGCGCTTTCGGAGTTACCCCAGGGGGCCTTGTGCCGCCGGGCGTGACGCCGCTGGGCATACAGGCAAAAGCGTGCGCTCTCCCACAGGAGCGATCCCTTGTAAAGCGGCAGAAAAAGATTCGGCATCAGATATTCAAAAACCGAGCCCGACCAGCTGGCAAGACCCCGCCAGCCGTCCAGCGATACCTGCGCGCGTGAAAGTGCCGCCCAGTGCCGCACGGGCACCTCGCCGCGGGCCACGGCCAGAAAGCTCGTAAGCCGCGCCTCCGAGGCCATGAGATCGTAATGTGCCTCGCTGGCCTCGCCGCGAACGGGATCGAAGCCGATATAGAAAAGCTGCTTTTTCCGGTCGTACAAAGCGCCAAGCTCCACCGCGTCGGCAAGCGCCTGCGCCCGTGCGGAAAGCGCCGGTTGTCCCTGCTCGCGCAGGCCCTGTGCCAGACACACAAGGCAGGCGGCAAAATTGCCGGAATCGACGGCGGATACATACACCGGCTGCATCGGCGCGCGCGTGGCCGTGTCATACCAGTTGTAGGGGTGACCGCGCCATTTGGGCAGCGCCTCGATGGTCGTGAGCATATGGCCGATGAGACCAAAGGCCTCCTCCGGGGTGCACAGATCCAGATCCAGTGCGGCCAGGCAGCCCAGCAGACCCAGACCCATGTTGGTGGGGGAAACGCGGCGGGCCGCGCCCTTGGGCGGCTGGGTTTGGAAATTATCCGGCGGCAGCCAGCCGTCCTCCGGGCGGCAGAGTGTGAAAAGATAGTCCCACACGGCCTTTGCCTCGTCCAGCAGAAGCTCTTTGTCGCCTTCCGTCAACGAGGCGCGGGGCTTTTGCTCCCAGCCGGAGGCGGTGGTGAAAAGCGGCGTTGCCAGCCAGAGAAGACCGAGCGCCCGCCCCAGAGAGCCGGGGCAGAACAGAAGAAGACCCAGTCCCAGCGCCATGGCGGCAAGCAGCGCGCCGGAGGGCCTTTTGCCCCGCACGGCCTGTCCGGCGGGCACCCACTGAAGCATCCGCCGGTGCGACACGCCCATGCGCCACAGCGCGGTCAGGGCGGCAATGAGACGGCAGAACGCGTTCCACGGCAGCAGCACCAGCTCGCTCATAAAGCGCGCCAGCGCACCGCCGACGCCGCGCAGAATGCCGCTGCGCAAACGAAAATGTGTGTCCGAGCGGCGCAGAAACAGCCGCCCCAGACACGCAGGCAGACAGTCTGCCGCCATGCACACCAGCGCGGTCACAGCCGCAAAGCGGAAGCGGGCAGAGCACAAACCCAGCGTCAGTGCAGCCAGCGAGGCCGCCGGAACCAGCGAGCGGCGCAGTGCGTCAAACAGCCGGAAGCGGTCGATGGCGGCAAGCTCGCGGTCAAACAGCCACGGCAGGTTCTGCCAGTCGCCGCGCGTCCAGCGCTCCAGCCGCCGAAACCAGCCAAGCGCGTTTATGGGGTCGCGATCCGTCAGCTCCACGTCGCCCAGATAGCCGCCGCGCAGATACGCGCCCTCGAGTGTGTCGTGGCTGAGCACGCGCTCGGGCGGAATGCGGCCGTCCATGCACGCAAGATAACAGCGCACGTCGATCAGTCCCTTGCCGGCAAAGCCGCCGCGCCCAAAGCGGTCGAAAAACAGCTCCGAGCAGGGCTGGCCGTAGGCAGCGGTGCCGCCCTGGCCGACGTGCAGGCGGGCGAAATCCGTGGCCATGGCGCATTCAAGCTCTGCCGTCATGCGCGGATGGAGGAGCCCGTGGCCGCGCACCACGCGGCGGGAGCGGACCACGGGACGGTTGAGCGGATGCAGCGCCGTGCCGATGAGCGCGCGGGCCGCGCCGGGCGTGAGGAAGCTGTCCGCGTCCAGACACAGCATAAACGGCGCGTGCAGGGCCGACTTGTCCCCGGCAAGACAGCGCAGTTCGCTCTCCTTGCCGCACAAAAGCCGCGCCAGCGCCTCCATGGCCCCGCGCTTGCGCTCGCGTGGGCGGTAGAGCCTGTCGCGCGCGGCGTATTCGTTTTCACGCGAAAGAAGGAAAAAACCGCCGCCGTATTTTTCGTTGAGCGCCTCGATGGCGTTCGCGGCGGCCCGGAGCGCTTCGGCACCTCCGGCGGGCGGATATTCCCGGCCCTCCGGCAGATCGGCCACCAGCGCGAACATCAGCTCCTCGCCGCAGTCGCGGCTGGTCAGGCGAAACTGCTCCAAACGGCGGGCATAGTATTCGCCGTCGGCCTTATCCGAAAGCAGGGCGAACACGGCGCACAGCGTGCGTCCATCCGCGCCTATGCCCTCCTTCAGCTCCAGCCGATGCAGCCGCCGCGGCGGCGTGAAGCGCAGGAGCACCGCGTTTGCAAGCGCGCGCACGAGCTCACTCAAAGGCAGAAGCAGCACCGCGCACACGGCGATTTGTCCGCTGCGGACGGCAAGCAGCATTCCCAGCGCCAGTGTGAGGGCAAAATACGCCGCGATGTACAGCCGGCCGTCGGGCTCCTCGGGCGGGAAAAGCGTTTCATGCAGGCCGTCGTTCATGGCGGCACAGGCGGTGTGCAGGGCTTTTTCGCCGCGCTTTTTGGCCAGCGCACGCACCCGGCGGCGATAGGCGGCGCGGCTTTCCTCGTCCATGCGCGGATACACCGCGTCGCGGCGGAAAATGGCGTCGATGGGGTCGCTTTGCTCCAGTATCTCGCCCATTTCCAGCGCGCATATGCTCCGCAGCGCCGTGAAGGCCTCTCCGGCGGCGGTCTCGTCCAGGCCTCCGGCCAGTCTGGCCAGCAGCGCCGCGCGCAGTCCCGCGCCGAACAGGCACGCCTCCTTTTCCCCGAAAACATCCGTGCGCCGCGCGCCGGTCAGATAGGCGCAAAGCCGCCCCTCGTCCACCTCGCCGGCCTGCAGAAAGCGCGCGGCCAGCGCCGTCACAGCGCAGAAGGTGCCGCCGGAGCGAAGCCGTCCGGCGGAGCGAAAGGCCTCGCGGGCCTGGGCGGCGGCCTTGCGGGCCAGCCATGCGTTATCGGAGTACCAGCTGCCGCCTTCCTCCTCCGGTCCGCGCGCGAGTACGGTCCGCAGCGCTTTTTGAATACGGCGGCTTTCGCGCCGTCCGCTTGTCCATCCATGCGCAGAGCATTCCTGCGCGGCCCGCTCGCCATAGGCGGCGAGGGCATCGAGTCTGATATGATCCATAGTTTCCATTTTGCCCTGCGCGGCGGGGAATATTCCGCTTGACAAATGGGCGGGATTTTAGTATGATAGGCGGGCTGTAAAGTATTTTTCCTTAACAGCGTGCAAGACAGGAGGGAAAAACAGGAGGGCAAGATGGAGGAAAATACCGTCACAAAAGCGCTTCTGTTCGACTTTTACGGCGAGCTTCTGACCGACAAGCAAAAGGAATACTTCGATCTTCGCTACAATGAGGACTATTCCCTTGCGGAGATCGCGGAGCTCGGCGGGCTCAGCCGTCAGGGCGTGTGGGACATCCTGCGCCGCGGCGAGGAGACCATGCGCCGCATGGAGGAGAAAACCGGCATCGTTCGCCGCCATCTGGAGCGGCGCGCACAGATCGCCTCGATCCGGCGTGACCTGGACGGGCTTTTGCCGGAAAACGAGGAAACACGGGCGATTTTGGCCCGATTGGATGGATTGCTTTAATGGCTTTTGAAGGATTAAGCGACAAACTCAATAACGTATTCAAAAAGCTGCGCGGCAAGGGCCGCCTGTCCGAGTCGGACGTAAAGGAGGCCATGCGCGAGGTAAAGCTTGCGCTGCTTGAGGCCGACGTGAGCTACAAGGTCGTCAAGGACTTTGTAAAGCGCGTTTCGGAAAAGGCCGTGGGCGCGGAGGTTT
>CAYROZ010000149.1:0-4591 GCA_964426125.1 uncultured Oscillospiraceae bacterium | reverse complement strand
AAACGTTGGGCACGCCGGCGGTCTCGCAGGCAGTGGGAGCGCCCATGGAGTCAGCGTGCTGGCTGATGAGCTTGCAGCCGTTCTGGATCAGCTTCTGAGCGCCTTCCTTCTCGGCGGTCTCGTCGTACCAGGAGCCGGTGAAGGTGACTTCCATCGTGGCGCTCGGGCACACGGAGCGGACGCCCAGGAAGAAGGAGGTGTAGCCGGAAACGACTTCGGCGTAGGTGAACGCGCCGACATAGCCGACCTTGGCTTCGTCTTCGGTGAACTCGCCGTTGGCGATCATCTCGTTGAGCTTCATACCGGCAGCGATACCGGCGAGGTAGCGGCCTTCATAGATGGAGGCGAAAGCGTTGTGGAAGTTGTCCAGACCCTCGGTGTGGGCCTTGGTGCCGGTGGCGTGGCAGAACTCGACTTCGGGGAATTCCTTCGCGGCCTGGATCATGTAGTCCTCGTGGCCGAAGCTGTCGGCGAACACGATGTCGCAGCCTTCGTCCGCCAGCTCAACAGCGGCGTCGTAGCACTCCTGGCCTTCGGGGATGTTGGTCATGAGAACGCACTCCACACCCGTGGCTTCGCAAGCGGCCTTGGCGGCGTTGATGAAGTTGAGGTCGTAGGTGGAGTTCTCGTCGTGCAGGAAGATGAAGCCGACCTTCAGATCCGCAGCAGCGGTCTCTTCGGTCTCGGCAGCCTCTTCGGTCTCGGTGGTCTCTTCAGCGGCGGTGGTGGCTTCCTCAGCAGGGGCGGCGGTCTCTTCCTCGGCGGCGGGCTCGCTGCCGCAGGCGCACAGGGCGAGGACCATGCACAGAGCAAGAAGCAGGGCAAGGATCTTCTTCATGTTGTTCCTCCTAAAAATAAAATATTTTTGTTTCTTCCTTCTATTTATACCACGGCACGAAGCCGCATTGGTATCAGTTTTCCGGCTCGAAGCGGATCTCGCCGTCGTCGCCCATGTAGGACACCTGCGCCAGCGATTCGATCTTCAGCCCCCGCTCGCGCAGGCGCTTGCCGCCGGGCTGGAAGGTCTTCTCCACGGCGATGCCCGCGCCGACCAGCGTGGCCCCGGCCTGAGCGACCAGATCGCACAGCCCGTCCAGCGCCGCGCCGTTGGCGAGGAAGTCGTCGATGAGCAAAACACGGTCGCCGGGCAGCAGATAGTCCTTGGACACGATCACATCGTAAACGTTGCCGTGGGTGAAGCTGTGAACGCTGGTTTTGTAAACGTCACCGGCGATGTTTTTGGTTTTGGATTTTTTTGCAAACAAAACGGGGCACCCGAAACGCTCGCCCGCCAAGCAGGCCAGACCGATCCCGGATGCCTCGATAGTAAGGATTTTGGTGACATTATCCGCGCCAAAGGCGGCATAAAACTGCTCCGCCAGTTCGCGGAACAGAGAAATATCCATCTGATGGTTCAAAAAGCCGTCCACTTTCAGAACGCCGCCGGGGCGCACTTTTCCGTCCGCAAGAATACGTTTCTCCAGAAGACGCATGGAAACCACCCCTTTCAAAAAATAGTTTCAGAAAAAAGAAAGACAGCCACAGCGGAAGCTTAGCGATGAAAGAAAGAAATCTAACACGGGAAACCACTGGGTGACTGCACTTTCAGTGTACACGAAGTTTTCCGTTTTGGCAATAGTCTGATTTATACATTTTGCGGAAAAATGTGAAAAAGTTTTGGCCATTTCGACAGAAAGTCATTTCTTCTCCGGCCAGGGCAGGATCGCACCGTGTCGGATCATGAAGGCCTCCTGCGCTTCGCGGGCCATGGGTGTGTCGGAAAGGGAGTCGGAATAAAAACGCTCCACCGGCGCGTCGCCATAGAGCGCGCGGAAGCGGCGCACCTTTTCCTCGCCGTGGCAGTTGAGACCTTCGGTTTTTCCGGTTTTTGCGTCCACGCGCGAGGCGATGAGCGCAAAGCCCAGCTCCTTTGCCACGGGCCGGAGCAGAAATTCCGGCCCCGCGGAGATGATCACATCGTCGTCCCGCCGCTGCGCGAGATACCAGGGGTATATCTCGCCGATGTGCTCGCGCCAGAAGCGCTCGGGCATCCCCGCCGGCAGGCAGCGCAGAAAGCCGTAGAAGATCTCCTTGCAGCGCGTCTTGGGGGCCAGATGCAGCACCATCGCGGCAAAGGCGGCCAGCGTTCGCGGCAGGGATAAAAGCGCGCGGGGACAGCGCCGCAGACTCCAAAGGTAAAAGGTCGCGGTGCTGTCCCGGGGGAATATGGTTTTGTCGAAATCGTAAGTGTTCACGCGTTTTGTCCTGTGATAAGTTCTCCGGCCAGCGGCAGGGTTTCGATCCAGTCGCACACGCGGTGCCAATCGGGCAGACGGTGGTGCCGCCGCTGGGCATAGATGTTTTTCAAACTGCGGTAGTTCGTGGTCATGCCGGCCATCAGCTCAAAGCCGGAGGGCAGGTTGTACAGAAGGTCAAGATAGGCCTCTTTTTTCCGCTCGGGCTCGGCCGTGGCGTCGATGGCGTTGTAAACGTCCTGCAGGCGCTCGGCCTCGGCGATCTCGGCGGCGCTGGTGTGGCCGTTGCAGCAGTCGCCGATGGCAAAGCGTGCCACGCGGTGCATGGTGCTCATGGAGGAGATGAAGTTTAAAAAGGTGTAGCGCTCGGCCTCCACCCAGGCTTTGTTTGAAAGCGTGAGGTCGAAGTTGACCACGATGCCGGTGAGAAACTGGTCGTGGCCGCCGCCCTTGGCATTGGCCAGATTGATGGCGCGCTTTATGTGGGGATTATCGAAATTTCCCGCGGCGATGTCCGCCTCGATGGCGGAAACGGTTTCGCGGTATTCCTCCGCCGTGGGGGCGGCGGAGCGCATGGGATAGCCGCTGCGGTAAATGCTGCTGGCAAGGCCGAAAACCTCGGCATTCGTCACTCCTGCCATGGCTTACACTCCGGGGTTATAGCCGTTGTTGGTCTGGGGAGGCATATTCTCGCGCAGGATGCCGCCGTTGAGCTCGTCGGGGGACACAATGCCCTCGCACAGCGCCTGCTCGCGCCGCTCCAGATACCAGCCGGCCAGCGCCGTCTGCTTCCAGGGGCTGACATAGAAAATGCCGAGCAGACCGCAGGTGAGGCAGTTGAGCAGATCCCAGCCGAGGAAGCTGAGGTGGAACACGAACAGCTGCCACTTGCAGCCGCGCATGATGCGCTTGGACAGTGTGAGCGCGTCCTGTGCACGCACGTTGGGGCAGTCGGAGAGGATGTAGGGGGTGAGGCTGTAGGAAAGGGTCTTGATGATGACGATCACAAAGCCCGCCACGGGGATCAGCGCCCACAGGAACAGAAACAGGGCCATCCACAGATAGCCGCCGAGCTTGCGGCCAAAGTCCTCAAAGGCCTTGCTGAACGCGCCGCCGATGTCGCAGCCGCCGTGCATGAACACATTTATAAAGTAGAAGTTAAAGCCGATCAGGATCGGGCCGCCCAGAATGAGCGAGCCGACGCCGGTGCAGCCGAGGGCGTAGGTGACGATGCCGTAGAGCACCAGCGCGCCGACGCACGGCCAGTAGCTGTTTTGAAATGCCTGCTTGGCAAGAGCTTTGATCTCTTTTCTGCTTTTCATGGTTTGGTGTCCTCCTGCTTCATTCGTATTGCTTATGCGTGCATTATGGCACATATAAATAAAAAAGGAAAGAGCGATTCGGTTACAATCTGCATCTTTTGGCAGGGGTTGTTTGCCGGGCGTGGCGATTTGTAACGAAATTGTTGTTTTCCGCCGCGCGTGCTTTGTGATAAAATAACACATCATCTAATTGAGAGGGAGAGAGTTACATGAAATTCCTGAAAAAGATCAGTCTGCCCGGTTGGATCTTTATCGGCCTCGTCCTTGGTATTCTGGCCGGTCTGTGCTTCCTGGGCAATCCCGATTTCACCACGGAATACATCAAGCCCTTCGGCACCATCTACATCAACCTGCTGAAATTCCTGGTCGTTCCCGTGGTTCTCACGTCCATCATCTGCGGCGTTGTCAGCCTGGGCGACATCAAGCGCGTCGGCTCCGTTGGCTGGAAGACGGTCGTGTACTATCTGCTCACCACCGCTTTCGCCGTTATCATCGGCCTGATCGTGGCGAACGTGGCCAAGGGCCTTGGCTGGTTCCCCGCGCTGGAGGCCACGGAAACGGCCGGCCTTGAATATGAGGCCGCTACCTCCAACGTCATGGACGTGATCGTGAACATCTTCCCGACCAACATGTGGAAGAGCTTCACCAACGCCGATATGCTGCCCGTCATCGTGATCGCTCTGTTCTTCGGCGCGGGCATCCTGGTCGCCGGCGACAAGGCCAAGCCCTTCGCCAGCTTCATCGACTCCGCGTATGAGGTCGTCATGGTCGTCATGACCTTCATCATCAAGCTCACCCCGATCGGCGTTTTCTGCCTGATGTGCAACGTCGTGGCGGTCAATGGCCCGTCGGTTCTCGCCGGTCTCGGCCTTGCCATTCTCACGGCCTATATCGGCTACATCATCCACGTTGTTCTGGTCTACGGCGCGTCCGCGCAGTTCCTTTCCAAGGTCGGCTTCGTGAAGTTCATCAAGGGCATGGCCCCCGCCATGATCACCGCCTTCACCACCACCT
>CAYROZ010000148.1:0-4599 GCA_964426125.1 uncultured Oscillospiraceae bacterium | reverse complement strand
ATGGCGTTTATCTCCATGGCGATCAGCGAGGCGTTTTGCATTTTGCCCTTGGCCTCGCCGGGGTGGATGGATTTGCCGGTGATCTCAAAGTGCGCGGCGGCGGCGTTGAAGCATTCCCAGCTCACTTCGCCCTCCTCGCCGCCGTCCACGGTGTAGGCGAAATCCGCGCCGAAGGCGTCCAGATCAAATTTCGCCGTGCCGCGGCCAACCTCCTCGTCCGGGCAGAAGGCGATGCAGATGCGCCCGTGCGGCGTGTCGGAGCAGACCAGCTCCTGCGCAAGCTCCATGATCTCCGCCACACCGGCCTTGTCGTCCGCGCCAAGCAGGGTGTCGCCCTGGGTGACGACCAGCGTGCGCCCCTTCAGCCGGCGCAGATGGGGAAATTCCTTCGGGTCGAGCACGAGGCCGTTGGGGTAGGTGACCTTTTTGCCGTCGTAATCCTCGATCACGCGCGGCTGCACGCCGCGGCCGTTGAACTCGGCGGTGTCCATGTGGGCGATGAAGCCCAGACGCGGGGCCTTTTCGCAGCCCGCCGTGGCGGGGATGTGGCCATAAACATAGCAGTGCTCATCGCAAACGGCGTCGGCCACGCCCATGTCGCACAGCTCCTGCGCGAGCATATGGGCCAAATCGAACTGGCGCTCGGTGGACGGCGTCTGCTCGCAGTTTTCGTCGCTGGTGGTCCAAACCTTCACATAGCGTTCAAAGCGTTCAAGCAGTCCCATTATTCTTCCTCCCCGCAAAGCGACGCGATCACGCCGGCGTAAATTTCCGTGCAGCGCAAAAGCTCATCGAGCGGTATGCGCTCGTTGGCCCCGTGCATACGGGTGTCAAAATCGGGCGGCTCCGTGCCGAAGGCCACGCCGCCGGGAATGTGGTGGACATAGGTGCCGCCGCCCATGGAGTAGCAATAGCCCTTTTTGCCGGTGTAAAGCTCATAGTTGCGCAAAAGCGTCTGGATGAACTCGCCCTCGGCGGGGGTGTAGTGGCCGGGCAGCATCTCGCCTGCCGGCTCAAAGCCGAGCGGGGCGAGCTTTGCTTCAAACACCTTGCGGCAGTTGTCGTCGTCCGCGCACAGCGGCACGCGGCAGTCGCATTCGCCCCAGAGCGTCTGCTCGTCGAAGCGAAGCTGCGTGAACGAGCAGGTCAGCGCGCCGGAAAGCTCGTCGGACTGGGCGATGCCCGCAGCCTTTCCCAGCCAGTCGCCGTGGGGCAAAACGGCGTCGAGCGCCCGCAGCGCGCGCGTGGCGGCGCAGTCCGCCAGCGGCAGCTCGCACAAAAGGCGGATGAGCGCGGTGTTGCCGTTCACGCCGGTTTCCGGCATGGCGGCGTGGCAGCCGCGGCCATGCACTGTCAGACGCAGACCCTTGTCGCACGCGTCAATATCGTAGCTCACGCCAAGCTCCGCCGCCAGCGGCAAAAGCGCCGTGCGCAAACTGAGCTCCTCCATGCCCGCGATGACGGCCGAAGCGTCCGTGGGCACAACGTTCGTGCGGAAGCCGCCGGAATATTCCACCACGCGCGGCAGCGCGGTTTCCGGTGCGAAGGTCATGGAAAACGCGGGGCGGTAAAAGCCCTTTTCCACATTGCACACCGGCCAGTTGGCGTCCGGCGTGGTGGTGTAGGGGGCGGGCTTGTTTTTCAGATAATAGTGCAGCGTGTCCTCCATGCCGGTCTCCTCGTCGCAGCCGAGGATGAGACGGCAGTTGTGGTGCAGCTTCACGCCAAGCTCCTTCACGCAGCGCATGGCATACGCCGCCGCGAGCAGACCGCCCTTATCGTCGGAAACGCCGCGGCCGTAGAGCATCCCGTCGTCCGCCAGCACCATCTGATAGGGGTCGGTGTCCCAGCCGTCGCCCTCGCCGACTACGTCCAGATGGGCGAGAATATCGAGCATGGGCTCCTTGTCCGCCGCCAGATCGGCACTGCCGGCGTAGTTATCGTGGTTTTGCACGGCCAGACCATAGCTCTCGCAAAGGGCCAGACCCACGCGCAGCGCCTCGGCCGGGCCTTCGCCGAAGGGCTTGTCCTCCTGCGCCTCGCCGCGCACACTGCGCACGGCGATCAGCTTGCCAAGATCGGCGGCAAACTCGTCGCGATGGGCGCTTGTCCACTCTATGATTCGCTCTTTGAGCATATCGATCACCTCGTTTGAAAAATTTCTTATCGCTCTATTCTATCAGGAATTGAAAAACTTGTCCATGTTATGCTATACTGATTTCAATAACATCTATCGGGAGGATTTGCCCATGACATCCGTTCAGCTCATTCTCTATATGATCCTCACGGTGCTGGTTGCCTATTTCGGCCTGGCCAACGCCATTGTTCACTTCATCAACTATTTCAAGTTCTACCGGCCCTTCAACAAAAAGCTCGTGCAGTACGATGTGTATGAAAGCCCGGCCTTCGCCAACACCATCAATGGCCGCGTTACCGGCACGGTCGTGGTGCTGCTTGTCACGCTGGGCATGACGATCTATGCCGGTGCGGTGCTGCTTGAGCCGAGCCACGGCGTGGTCATCCCGGCGATCATCGTGGCGCTGCTGTTCGGGCTTTTGCTGTATGGCAAGAAGCTGCGCTACGAGCTTTGGAACGTGCAGCAGTTTGTAAAGCAGTATAAAAACTATCTCGACAAGGAAAAATTCACGCGTTTTCTGCGGCGGGAATACGATATCTCGCTCGATAAGCTGTCGGACGACCGCTTTGTGATGCAGCGCCTGCAGCGCAAGGGAAAATGAAGCCAAAGGCAGGGGCTTTAACCCCTGCCTTTTCCGCACGCCTCGGCCAGCGCGGCAAACAGCCGCCCGTCCTCCATGCGCTCCGGGTGCCACTGCACGCCCAGAACAAAGCGCGCGCCGGGCATCTCGATCGCCTCGATCACCCCGTTCGGGTCGGTGGCGGAAACGGTCAGCTGCGTGGCTTTCACGCATTGATGGTGGCTTGAGTTGACGGCGATAGCTTCCGTGCCGAGCACGGCGGCCAGACGGGTGCCCGGCAGCGGTGTGACGGTGTGAGCGGGGCTGTAATCGCCGGGGCTGTGCAGGGCCTTCGGCAGCGAAAGCTGCGACTCGATGTCCTGCACCAGTGTGCCGCCGTAAAATGCGTTTAAAATCTGCGTGCCGCGGCATATGCCGAGCACGGGCAGCTTTTGCTGCTCGGCCTCGTAAAGCAGCGCCCACTCAAATGCATCGCGCTCGGGCGATACCGGGCCGCAGGCGGGCAGCGTCTGCTCGCCATACAAAGCCGGGGCGATGTCTTCGCCGCCGGACAGCAGCAGCCCATCGCACAGCGACAGCAGCTGCGCCGCGTCCTCCGCGGGCGCAAACGGCAGTATCAGCGGCACACAGCCGCACGCGAGAAGCTTTTCGCAGTAGCCGCGCCCCAGTTCGTAGCGGCGGCTCGGCTCGCTTTTTTCCCATGGCGTCACGCCGATGATCGGTTTCATGTGCATCCCCTCCCCGGAAATATGTGCGTCCCATGCGGCGCGTTTTTATAGTATGCACGGCAAAGGAGATTTGTTTTATGGACTACGAGATCCGTTTTGACGCGGAAAAATGTCTGCGCTGTGGCCGCTGCGCCAAAAGCTGCGGCACAGGCTTTGTTCGTATGCGCGACGGCGCGCCCACTACGGGCGGGCACATCCGCTGCATCGGCTGCGGCCATTGCGTGGCGGCCTGTCCCGTCGGCGCGGTAACGCTCAATGGCGAGGGCGCGGTTACCCCGCCGGAGGATACGCTCGAGGCGATCTTCCTGCGCCGCCGCTCCATCCGCAAGTACAAAAGCGAGCCGCCCGCGCGCGAGCTCGTCCAGCGCGCGCTGGACATTGCCCAATACGCGCCCAGCGGCAAAAACCGCCATGCCAACCGCTGGACTGTGATCTATGGCGCGGAAAGCTGCCGCCGCATAAGCGATATGGCGCTCGATTTCTGCCGCGAGACCGGCCAGAATCCGGAGCTTCTTCATCTGGCGGAAAAAGGTCTCGATCTGCTCACGGGCCGCGCCCCGCTTGTCATCGTGGGCTGGAGTCCGGACAAGGTGCTCAATCCCTGCGTCGACACCGTCATCGCCATGCACACCGTCCAAATGGTCCTCGAGCAGCATGGCCTCGGCTGCTGCTGGGGCGGCTATCTTCGCAGCATCACCAACCAGTCTCCCGCCCTTCGCGAACAGCTCGGCATCCCTGCGGACGCCTCCATGCAATGCTGCATGATGGTGGGTTATCCCGATGGAGAGACATATCCCAATATACCGCCTCGTCCCGCTGCCGAAGCCCTGTGGCTTGATCTTTTCGCGCAATAGATCGCCGGCGCGGCTCGACGTACCATTTGTACGCCGTCGCCTTGCCGTCTTCCTCTTGCACGAAAATCTCTGCGCCACGATCGTCTCACGCGTCATCGTCTCACGCGAAAATCTCGGCGCCGCGTCAGAACCGATTGCGTTATGTCTCGCTTCCGCGTAAACGCGAAAGCTCGCTCACTCCAGGCGTCAGAACCGATTGCGTTATGTCTCGCTTCCGCGTAAACGCGAAAGCTCGCTCACTCCAGGCGTCAGAACCGATTGCGTTATGTCTCGCTTCCGCGTAAACGCGAAAGCTCGCTC
>CAYROZ010000147.1:0-4613 GCA_964426125.1 uncultured Oscillospiraceae bacterium | reverse complement strand
TAACCTTGCAGCAGTCGATAACGCTGCCGCCGCCGAGGGCGAGGATGAAGTCCGAGATGCCGCCGAGCGCCTCCCACGGGTATTCAAACCGGGAAAGGTAGTCCGCCGCCAGCGTGTGGCTGAGGTCGTACAGTTCCTTGAGCTTTATCATTTTGCTCTCACCTCGATCAAATGGCCGCTTTGGCGCATGGCGTCGATGATGTGGTCCACCTGCTTTTCACATTCCTGCTCGCTGCCGGCCTCGCTCATCACGCGCAGGACCGGCTCCGTGCCGCTCGCGCGCAGGAGAACGCGTCCGTCCGCGCCAAGGCTTTCGGTACATTCGGCCACGGCCTTTTCCACGGCGGGGTCGGCAAGCGCTGCCGCTTTGTCGTCCACGACCACGTTTTTCAGCACCTGCGGGTACATCTCCACCTCCCGCGCCAGAACGGACAGCGGAAGCTGCGTTTCGATCATCACGCTCATGAGCATCACGGCCGTGATGAGGCCGTCGCCCGTGTGGGCGTATTTGCGGAAGATGATGTGGCCGGACTGCTCGCCGCCAATGAGATGGTCGTTGGCCTTCATGTTTTCGTACACATAGCGGTCGCCCACGGCGGTTTTTTCATACGCGATGCCGAGCTTGTCAAGGGCTTTATACAGGCCGAAGTTCGACATGATGGTGGTGACCACGGTGTTCGAGGGCAGCTGGCCATGGTCGCGCATGAATTTGGCGCAGATGTACATGATCTTGTCGCCGTTTACGACCTCGCCGTTTTCGTCCACGGCCAGGCAGCGGTCGGCATCGCCATCGAAGGCAAAGCCCACGTCGTACCCGCCCTCGCGGACGTATTTTTGCAGCCCCTCGATGTGGGTGGAGCCGCAGTTTGTGTTCACATTCACGCCGTCGGGCTGGTCGTTGATGACATAGGTTTTTGCGCCCAGCGCGTCAAACACGGCGCGGCCGATCATCCACGCGGAGCCGTTGGCGCAGTCGAGCGCGACCTTGCGGTCCTCGAACGAGCGCACGGCCAGACCGGTGAGATAGCCGATGTAGCGGTTGCGGCCGGAATAGAAGTCCACCGTGCGGCCGATGGCCTCGCCCGTGGCCCAGGGCAGCTCGGGCAGCTCGCCGTCGATGTAGCGCTCGAGCTCGTCCTGAAGGGCGTCGTCCATCTTTTCGCCGATCTCGTTCATGAGCTTGATGCCGTTGTCGTAAAACGGGTTGTGGCTGGCGGAGATCATGATGCCGCAGTCGAAGTGCTCGGTGCGCGTGATGTAGCTTACGCAGGGCGTGGTGGTGACGTGCAGCAGATAGGCGTCCGCGCCGGAGCTGGTGAGGCCCGCGGCCAGCGCGCTTTCATACATATAGGACGAGCGGCGCGTGTCCTTGCCGATGACAATGCGCGCGCGGTGGGTCCGGCCATAGTACCAGCCGAGGAAGCGCCCGGTTTTGAACGCGTGCTCGGCGGTGAGGACCTCGCCGGCCTTGCCGCGGAAGCCGTCCGTGCCGAAGTATTTACCCATACTTCCCTTCTCCCTTACAGCAGGCTGGCCGCTTCGTGGTCAAGATAGATCTCGCAGTCCGGATGCAGCTGCAAAACGGACGCGGGGACGGCCTCGGTGACGGGGCCAAGAAGGGTCTGGCGGATGATCTCCGCCTTGGCCTTGCCGATGGCCAGGAGGATCACAGAGCGGGCGTTCATCACAGTGCGCACGCCCATGGTGACGGCCTGAGTGGGCACATCGTCGATGGAGGCGAAAAAGCGCTTGTTGGCCTCGCGCGTGGATTCGGTAAGATCGACCAGATGGGTGCGGCTGCCGAAGGGCGTGTTCGGCTCGTTGAAGCCGATGTGGCCGTTGTTGCCGATGCCGAGAAGCTGAAGGTCGATGCCGCCGGCAGCTTCGATCTGCTTGTCATAGTCCGCCGCAGCGGCGATATCCAGACCCGAGGGCACATGGGTGCGCTCAAGATCGATGTTGAGGTGGTTAAAGAGATTGGTGTTCATGAAATAGCGGTAGGACTGGTCGTGCGTGCCGTCAAGCCCGGCGTATTCGTCGAGGTTAAAGGTCGTGACATCCTTATAGTCCAGAGCGCCGGCCTTGTTCAGGCGCACAAGCTCGGCATACAGGCCCAGCGGCGTGCTGCCGGTGGCATAGCCCAAAACGGCGTTCGGCTTTTTCGCCAAAAGCTCCACATAGCGCTGCGCGGCCTTCTGGGCGATCTCCTGCTCAGTTCCAATGATGATCTTCACGGTTATATACCTCCTGTTGCGTTTCAATTCGTCTTTCAAAAAAACATGCTTTACTATAGCACTCGCAGAATTTTATGTCAATCAAAAAATCGTACGTTTTTCCCTTTTTTGCGGCGAAAATTACCACATATTGTGGCCTTTGGAGGAATCTTAGGCGATGGCAACACAAAAGCCGCACGGCAAACCGTGCGGCTTTGGCTTTATGGATTAGTAGTAACGCTTGTTCTTGTTTTTGCGAGCAGCTTCGGACTTTTTGCGACGCTTCACACTGGGGCTCTGGTAGTACTCCTTGCGGCGAAGATCGTTCATAACGCCGTCCTTAGCGCAGCTGCGCTTGAACCGTTTGAGCGCGTTGTCGAGAGACTCGTTCTCCTTGACGTGGATTTCCGGCATCTATTTTTCCCTCCCTCCGATTACGCCTCAAATACGCTTGATTTTTTGCACATCGACTATTATACTTTGTCGACCCGCCAATGTCAATAAAGAAATTATTATTTTGCGGGTTTGACGATGAGATTGACGAGCTTATTTTTCACAACGATGCTGCGGATAAGCTCCATGCCCTCGAGCTGACGGGCGATCTTCGGCTCGGCCTTGGCCGCGGCGATCACGGTTTCATCGTCCGCATCGGCGGCCACCGTGATCGTGGAGCGCAGCTTGCCGTTTACCTGCACGGCCAGCTCCTTGGTGCTCTCCACGGTTTTGGATTCGTCGTACACGGGCCAGCTGTCCTGCATGGCCATGTGGCCGGTCTTCTCCGCGTAGCCCATGGTCTCCCACATTTCCTCCACGATGTGCGGGGCAAAGGGGCTGAGCATGAGCATCAGCACGCGCAGGTCGCCGCGGGAGAGGCCATTGACGTAAAGCTCGTTGACGAGCGTCATGAGCGCGGCCAGCGCGGTGTTCATCTTCAGCGCGTCGATGTCGTCCGTGACCTTTTTGATGGTCTTGTGGATGATGGCCTCGTTTTTCGCGGAAAGCTCCTCGCTGGGCTCGGCCATGTCCATGAGATTCCACACGCGGTCAAGGAAGCGCTTGGAGCCCTTGACGGCGTTGGTGGACCAGGTGGCGGTTTTTTCAAAGTCGCCGATGAACATGATGTACACGCGCAGCGTGTCCGCGCCGAATTCCTTCACCACGTCGTCGGGGTTGACCACGTTGCCGAGGGATTTGGACATTTTCACACTCGGTCTCTGGGCCAGGCTTCCGTGCTTTGCGATCAGCTCCGCCTTTTCCTCCTCGGTTTCGGCGTTGCCGACGTAATAGGGGTTTTCGCCCAGGATCATGCCGTGGCTGGTACGCTTGCAGTACGGCTCCTTTGTGGGCACGATGCCGAGGTCATAGAGGAATTTGTGCCAGAAGCGCGAATACAGCAGATGCAGCGTGGTATGCTCCATGCCGCCGTTGTACCAATCGACGGGGCTCCAGTATTCCAGCGCCTCGCGGCTGGCGAGCTCTTTGTCGTTGTGGGCGTCCATATAGCGCAGGAAGTACCAGCTCGAGCCCGCCCAGTTGGGCATGGTGTCGGTCTCGCGGCGGGCCGGGCCGCCGCAGCAGGGGCAGGTGGTGTTGACCCAGTCGGTCATCTTGGCCAGCGGGCTTTCGCCGTCGTCCGTGGGTTCATAGGATTCCACCGGCGGCAGCTCCAGCGGAAGCTGCTCTTCCGGAATGGCCACCCAGCCGCACTTTTCGCAGTTGACCAGGGGGATGGGCTCGCCCCAGTAGCGCTGGCGGGAGAACACCCAGTCGCGCAGCTTGTAGTTGACCTTCGGACGGCCGAAGCCCTGCTGCGTGACATACTCCTTCATGGCGGGAATGGCCTGCTTGACGGTCATGCCGTTGAGGAAGCCGGAGTTGACCATGATGCCGGTGTCGTCCTTGAGGGTAAAGGCTTCTTTGGTGATGTCGCCGCCCTCAACGACCTCCACGATGGGCAGGCCGAATTTCGTGGCGAACTCCCAGTCGCGCTGGTCATGGCCGGGCACGCCCATGACGATGCCGGTGCCGTAGGTGATGAGGACATAGTCCGAGACAAACACGGGGATATGGGCGCCGTTTGCGGGGTTGATGGCCTCGATGCCATCGAGACGCACGCCGGTCTTGTCCTTGGCAAGGTCGGTGCGCTCCAGATCGGACTTGCGGGACGCGGCCTCCATATAGGCGCTCACTTCGTCCCAGTTTTTGATCTGGTCGGCCCATTTTTTCAAAAGCGCGTGCTCCGGCGAAAGGACCATGTAGGTCACGCCGAACAGCGTGTCGCAGCGAGTTGTGAAAACGGTGAGCTTTTCGCCGTTCGTGGCGGTGAAGTCCACCTCGGTGCCTTCGGAGCGGCCGATCCAGTTGCGCTGCTGGGTCTTGACGCGCTCGATGTAATCCAAA
>CAYROZ010000146.1:0-4613 GCA_964426125.1 uncultured Oscillospiraceae bacterium | reverse complement strand
GTGTCCAGCACCACGCCGCGCAGCGGCAGCGCCATCACGACCTCGATCCCGCGCGCCGCCAATCGTTCGGCGTATTCGCCCACGGACTGACTCAAAAGCTCGCGCACATCCGTCGGCTCCGGGTGCACCGCGATGGCCCCGCTCGAGGCCCGCGAGGCCTCCACCAGATCCTCCGTGAGCTTTTTCAGCTTCGCGCTCTGGCGGTCAATGACCTCGATGTACCCCCGCGCGGTGGGCGAGGGCACGTCCTCCTTTTTCAAAAGATCCACATAGCTCACAATGGACGTGAGCGGCGTTTTCAGATCGTGGCTTACATTTGTGATCAGCTCCGTTTTAAACCGCTCGCCCTTCATCTGCTCGTCCACGGCGGTCTTCATGCCCGCGCCGATGGAGTTGAGCGCTTCGCCCTGCTCGCGCAGACCGGACATCAGTCCATGGGTCGCCACCTGATAATCAAGCTGTCCCGCGGCCAGCTCCCGCGCGGCCTTTTCCAGCCGCCCGAACTGCACCGCCAGCACCACGGCATGGGCCGTCGCCAGCGCAGCCAGCACCAGCACGAGGACGGGGATCGTCAAATCCCAGCCGTTTTGCCCCCAGGCATATATCCATCCCAGCGCAAAAACCGCCGCCAGCGCCATCAGGGCCGCCATGCGCCACACGGCGGGCATCCGGATGCAAAGCGAGCTTTGCCGCAGCTCATGGCGCCGTATCCGCCGCAAAACGCTCCACACGACCAAAAGACCCGCCGCCGTCCAGCACAGCACCATTAAAATCCGGCGCAGGCCGCCATAGGACAGCTCAAAATACAGCAGAGCGTCTCCCAGGCGCTCATGCAGCGCATGCTGGCCAAGGTTCCGCAGCAGCGCCTTCAGCCCCAGACACAAAAGCAGCTCGCCCACCACCAGAAGCTCCAGCGGCACGCGGTCGAAGAAATGGCGCTTGCCCGGCTCGTGCAAAAGCGTGATCCACACCAGTCCCGCCGCAAACACCAGCGCCACCACCGCCAGCAGCGCCGTGAGCGGGATGATGAACGGCCGGACCGCAAGCAGTATCTCGTGGTACAGATATTCCGTGTAGCAGCCTTCGTAGGGCTTGACCGGAAGGTTTACATAACCCGAAATGCGCCAGTTGTGGTTCTGCCGCGCCATAAGCGCCGCCTCGTCCCCTTCGGCCAGCAGCTCGTTATACCGCTGCGTGCCGCCGTCGGCGAAGGTGACGAGCGCCTCCGCATAAACCTTTTCCGAGTTCGGTTTCCTTGTGTCCAGGATGATCTCGCCGCTTTCCTCATCGCAGATCAAAACGGCGATCGAATCGCCGCCGTAGCCGGACACCACGTCCTCCGTGATCTTTCCGAGCCACTGGATATACTGCGCGGTGTACCAGATACAGTCGTTTACATAATCCGACGCATAGTCGCTGTCGGCAAACGACGTTCCGTTGTTTGAAAAGGGCGATGCCTCATACCACCCGCGCGTCCAGCACTGGTAGGAAAGGCACCAGCTCGCCCCGGCGAGCACCGTGAACACAAGGCACAGCACGAAGCATACGATCCGCGCGCCCTTTTTCTGCGCAAGTGTCCTCATCGTCCCGCCTCCAATTTATAGCCTTTGCCCCAGACCACCTTGATATAGCGCGGCTCGGCGGGGTTTATCTCGATCTTCTCGCGCAGATGGCGGATGTGCACGGCCACGGTGTTCTGCGCGCCGAGCGGCGCATCCTTCCACACCAGGCGATAGATGTCCGAGGAGGAAAACACCCGGTCGGGGTTTTCCATCAGCAGCTTTAAAATGTCGTACTCCGTGGGCGTGAGGGTAACGGGCTCGCCGTTCAGCGTGACGGTTTTGGCCGCGTCGTCCAGCTCGATGCCGTCGATGCGCAGATTTTCCTCGCGGTGCTCCTGCGCCGCGCTCCATGCCGTGCGCCGAAGCTGGGCCTTTACGCGGGCGATGAGCTCGAGGGGATTGAACGGCTTTGTGACATAATCGTCCGCGCCCACGGTCAGACCGAGGATCTTATCCGTGTCCTCGCTTTTCGCCGTGAGCAGGATCACGGGCACGCTGTTTTTCTCCCGCAGCTTCATCGTGGCCGCAAGGCCATCGAGCCCCGGCATCATCACATCCATCAGCACCAGATCGGCCTGACTGCCCTCGAGCACCTCCAATGCCTGCTGGCCGTTTTCGGCCTCCAGCACGCGGTAGCCCTCGCCGGTAAGATAGATGCGCAGCGCGCGGCGGATGTCGCGGTCGTCGTCGCAGATCAGGATGGTATACATACGCTCATGCCTCCGTTGTGTTTCTCTCCGCTTCCTACGATAACACGCGGATTTTAAAAAGTTAAGAGCCGGAACATTAAATTTTGATTAAACCGCCCTGTGTATATGACGATTGACACCCCGCTTTTCTTGTCTTAAAATATCATTGGGGTGATATCTTTTGCGCTTTATTTCATGGAATGTAAACGGGCTTCGCGCCTGTGTGAAAAAGAATTTTGAGGAGAGCTTCTGGGCGCTGGATGCGGATTTCTTCTGTCTTCAGGAAACGAAGCTTCAGCAGGGACAGATCGAGCTCGATCTCGGCGGCTACGAGACCTATTGGGCCTACGCCGAGAAAAAGGGCTACTCCGGCACGGCCATTTTTGCCAAGCAGCCTGCCCTTTCCGCGACCTATGGCGTGGGCGTGGAGGAGCTTGACACCGAGGGCCGCTGCATCACGCTGGAATACCCGGAATTTTTCCTCGTTTGCGTGTACACGCCCAACGCGCAGGACGGTCTGCGCCGCATCGACCACCGCATGGCGTGGGAGGATGCCTTCCGCGCGCATTTAACAGCGCTGGACGCGAAAAAGCCCGTGATCGTGTGCGGCGATATGAACGTGGCGCGAACGGAGATCGACCTGAAAAATCCCGGCCCGAACCGCGGAAACGCCGGCTTTTCCGACGAAGAGCGCGGCAAGATGGAGGAGCTGATCGCTTCCGGATTTACGGACAGCTTCCGCCATCTTTATCCCGACAAGCGCGACGCGTATACCTGGTGGAGCTACCGCATGGCCGCGCGCAGCCGGAACGCGGGCTGGCGCATCGACTATTTCCTTGTGTCCGACCGCATCGCGGAAAACATCTCCGATGCGTACATTTTCTCCGAGATCGAGGGCAGTGACCACTGCCCGGTGGGGCTTGATATACTGTGGTAACGATCGGCAATGTGAAGATAGACGGCCGGCTGGCGCTCGCGCCGATGGCCGGTGTGACGGACGCTGCGTTCCGCATGGTGTGCCGGGCGCAGGGCGCGGCCCTTTGCGCAACGGAGATGGTTTCAAGCCGCGGCTTGGTGTATCACGACAAGAAAACGGCGGAGCTGCTGTTCTCGCCCGAGGGCGACCGTCCGCTCGCCGCGCAGATCTTCGGCTCTGACCCCGTGGCGATGGGCGAGGCCGCACCTATGGCCATCGAGATGTCCGGCGCGCAGCTTCTCGATATCAACATGGGCTGCCCCGTGGGCAAGATCGTCCGCTCCGGCGACGGCAGCGCCCTGATGGACAAGCCCGAGCTTGCCCGCGACATCATCGAAGCCTGCGTCAAATCGGCGGGCGTGCCCGTGATGGTGAAGTTTCGCAAGGGGGCCGACGGCGGGCACATAAACGCCGTGGAGTTTGCCCAAATGGCCGAGGCCGCCGGGGCCGCCGCCGTGACCGTGCACGGACGCACGCGCGTTCAGATGTACGCCGGCGTGGCCGACTGGGACATCATCCGCGATGTAAAGGCCGCCGTTTCCATCCCCGTGATCGCAAACGGCGATGTGTTCACGCCGCAGGACGCCGTTTCCATCCTTGCCCGCACCGGCGCGGACATGGCCATGATCGGCCGCGGCTCGTTTGGCGACCCGTGGCTGTTTGCGCGCGCAAACGCCGCGCTGGAGGGCCGGCCCGAGCCGCAAACGCCGCCGCTGCACGAGCGGATCGACTGCCTTGTGGCGCAGATCGAAAACGCCGCCGCCTGGAAGGGCGAAAAGCCCGCGTGCCTTGAGGCGCGCAAGCAGATATGCTGGTATCTGCGCGGCGTGGCAAACGCGGGACCATACAAAAAAGAGGCCGTGGCGGTGTCAACGCTCGAGGAACTTCGCCGCGTGGCCCATGTGATACAGAGAGATTTGAGGTGATCGCTTGACCAATCAGGAGCAAACCGAACTCATCGCGCGCATCGTGAGCGGCGAAACGGAGCTGTTTGAGTCGCTTGTGCTGGAGCACCAGTCGCTCGTTTACAATCTGGCGCTGCGCATGGTGTCCGACCCCGCCGACGCGGAGGACTGCGCGCAGGAGGCCTTCATCCGGGCGTTCCGCTCGCTGGCGGCCTTTCGCGGCCGCTCGAACTTTTCAAGCTGGCTTTACCGCGTGACAACAAACGTATGCCTTGACCATCTGCGCGCGCGAAAGCGCCGCGCGGAAACCAGTCTTACCGCCGCCGATGAGCGCGGGGAAGAGGCCGAACTTTCCATCCCCGACCCATCCGATGGGCCGGAGGCGCTGGCCGACAAGCGCGAGCGGCGCGAGGCCGTGCAGCGCTGCCTGCGGCGCTTGCCGGACGATTTCCGCCAGGTGCTCCTGCTGCGCGAGGTGTGC
>CAYROZ010000145.1:0-4625 GCA_964426125.1 uncultured Oscillospiraceae bacterium | reverse complement strand
TTTATGATAAGGCTTCCGTCATCCATCGGAATGAAATGCGTGGCCTCGGATTCCGTTTCCACATGGCCGGTGACATAGTAGATTCCGTCTGTCAGCGTGGCGGTGAGGTAATAGCCCTTCGCGCCGCGTTCCGGGACAAACGCGCCCGTCAGCGCGGCGTTGTATTCCTGTGCGGCGGCGAGGATTGTTTCCAGTTTTGCGTCGTCTGCCTGTTCGATCAGCTCGGCATACTCCGTGCGCACGATGCTGCGGTTTCGTTCTGCCAGTGCGATGCTGACAAGCGGATAAAAAGCCACCGCCGCCGTGAGGATAAATACCAGCACGACGGCAATGGGGATGATTTTATGGGGTGGGGATATCATGATGACCTCCTTCGTTCGGATATGTATCCTTTTTTTCATTCCACCCTTTCTTGAATTAGCGTTGTTTCTTGATACATTCTATGCTATAATGAACATGCAATATTAAAAGGGGGCATTTGTATGAATCCGCTTGAAAGTATTCGCAGGTATAAAAACGAACACGATGCCATGACAAAGAGCTTTCGAAAAGCGGTCAGCCGCTCCATAGAGAGCAATCTTGCTGCGGGACATCCTATTGCCAGATACGACAAGGAGAAGGGTAAACCCTACCTTGAGTACCCGGATGGACGCATTCAGTATGTCTGAAAATGCAAAAAGACCGGAGATCGTAGTTTTTGCAGGGCCGAATGGATCTGGGAAATCAACGATCACGGGCGCAGAGTGGATCAAGGGTGTCTATATCAATGCGGATGACATCCAGAGAGAGCGCGGCATAACGGTTGAAGAGGCTGCCAAAATTGCAGACGAGATGCGCGAGAAACAGCTTTCGGCACGCACGGATTTCACATTTGAGACGGTTTTATCATCGCCACATAAGTTGAAGTTTCTGCGAGAGGCAAAAAGGTGTGGCTACTTTATCCGTGGTTATTTTATCCTCACCAACGATCCGGCATTGAATGTAGCTCGCGTTATGGCTAGAGTCGCTACGGGTTTGCATGATGTTCCGGCAGACACCGTGATTCGGCGCTATCACAGGTCACTGGCAAACATTCCGGAGTATCTGACGCTGTGCGACATCTGTCACATATACGACAACACGGACGATGAGCCATTCCGCATATGCCGAAAACACAAGAATGATATTAACCTTTATCCAAATGATAATTGGAGCAAAGAGGCTATAACGAATCTTGTGTTTGGCCAAAATGGTAAAACTGAATAATCACGGACAGGACGGGGCACATAAGCATCCCGTCCTGTTTTCTATGCCATGCTTATTTTTTCTTCTTCCGCATCATCAGCAGCATGGCCCCGGCGATGACCATCAGCGTGATGCCGATGGCGGGGTAGATCCAATTGCCGCGGCCGCCGGTTTGAGGCAGGTCATAGCCGCGGGTGTTGACCACCGTGAGCGGCGCGAGAGCGTTCGGGGACTCGCTGTCGGGCAGCATGGTCACGGCATTCTCGTCCACGGCGGCGCTCGCGGTGAGCAGCTTGTGTTCCAGGTGCTTCTGGATATGCGCGTAGCGGCTGTCGTTCTGCGTGACACCAAGGGTGTCGGTGTAGCAATCACACAGCTCGGATTCGCTGGTCGAGATGGTGACGTGGATGTCGTCCCTGAGCAGCGTATAGCGATTGTCCGTGCGCACTTCGGTGAGGATGTACGCATCGTCCTCCGCGCCTTTTATGATAAGGCTTCCGTCATCCATCGGAATGAAATGCGTGGCCTCGGATTCCGCGTTCACATGTCCGGTGACGTAGTACACGCCGTCTGTCAGCGCGGCGGTGAGATAGTAACCGTCTGTGCTGTTCTGCGCAATAAATTCGACCTTCGCGAAGTCGCCCTGTCCATCGCTGAACTGCTTCGTCAGGTCGATGCCGTAGGTGTAAACATGGCAGTCATCGTGCAGCTCGTCAAAATAGTCGTTGCTGCTGCGCTGCCAGCGAAGCGTTACGGCGTTCGGGTTGCCGCCATCGCCATAGATGACGCTCGCGTCGCTGTTGACCGTGGCAGAGTAGGTGATGCGCAGAGTACAATCGGAATAACCGGAATTGACGGAGCTGCTGTAAACCGCGCCGCTGGTGTTGATCTCATTCAGCCCCGCAGTGGTCATGGCGATGGTCATGCCGTGGGCGGTGTAGCTTGCGGTGAATTTGTCGCCGGGTGTCCATGTGGCAATCTTATCGGTGCAGGCCGCATCGGTGAAGAACTCGATTTTCGTATCGCCGTTGTAGCGCAGGCCATCCGCAAGCGTATCGGTGAAAGTGTAGTCAGTCAGATAGGAGGCTTCGGAGGTGATGGTCGGCAGGGTGGACACGATCTGGTACTCTACAACATCGCCGCCGGAGGCGGTGGCCGTGTGCGCGAAGCCGTCCGTGATGGCAGCGCTGCCCTCGTTCTTGCCGGTGTCGGTTTTCGCCTCGCGCACAGTCTTTTCAAGGCTGGGAATGCCGGTGAGATTCTTGGGATACAAGGTCACATCGTAGAGCCAGCGGGTGCCGCCATCCGTGGCGTTCGATCCGTTCACGCTCGTCATAGGCAAGGACACAAGGAACGGCGCGGTGGTGGTCGTGACCATCTCCGGCACGGCGGTTTCCACCACGAGATACAGACCGAGCGGCAAAGCGGACGCGCTTGTATGGCCATATTCGTCCGTTTCCGGCATCGCCGTACCATCGTTTTCGCGGACATAGGCTTCGAGGGCATTTTTCACGGTCGTTGCATTCGCCGTGAGTGCCGAGGCGAGGCCGTCTATGAGCGTATCCGAGCGGTAATAATACACGCCGTCTTTGTCTGCGGGCGTATAGCGGGCAGAAGAAGTCAAGCCCATCGCGGCCAGCAGTGTGTTCGCGTTTTCGCCGTTCGGGATGCCATACAGAACCTCCGCATGGCTCGCGCCGTTTTCGCTTTCGCTGTAGGTTGCAATGTCCGCGATCTTGAGATAGCTGAACTCCACGCCTTTGAGCGCGTAGCCGTAGGCGCACTCGCCGTTGCCGAGATCGGACACGCGGCTTGCATCGCCCAACACGGCCTCCACGCCGGATTCGTCGCGCACGCCGGTGGAAATGTAGCTTTCGTCCCACACGCCGTCCTGCGCGGCATTGGTGTAGTCGTATTTGTAAATGTCGAGGCTGCCGGTGCGTGTGGTGTCGATGGTGGCATCGGCTACGGATGCGGCGGACGCGCCCACAGGCAGGCAGAAGATCGCTGCCAGCGCGAGAATGAGCGCCAAGGCTTTCTTGCAATTTTTCATGATTCAAAGTCCTTTCTTCTGTAGTTTTGGATATAACAAAAGCCCGCGATGATCGTCAGTCCCAACAGGGCTGCGCCGAACATAGCGGGCTTGTGACCGGTTCCGCCGGTCATGGGCAATGTGTAGTTTTGTGCATTGCGGACGGAACAAGACAGATCATATAGATATGTTCCGTCCGCCTGTTTCAGCGGAAGCGTAATGGGTATTGCCTCTGGCAGCAGGGTGAAGCCGTCCTGTGTGGATACCTCTGTGACAAGGTAATCGCCATAGGCGAGGCCAGTCCAAACAATCGCTCCATCTGAGTCTGTCACGCCTCGCGCAACCTCGTTGCCGCCTGTATCTGTGAGAATAAAGCCGACACCAGCCAACGGCGTTGCGCTATCGGAGGCATATTTCGTGACCGTGAGACTGCCAGGCGGGGTGGTGCGCACGGTCTGTGCCGTATCGTTCAAGTCCTTGTGCTCGGCGATAACTTCGCCATCCAGCCGCAGCTCCTCGAACACCACCAGCTCGCGGTCATACAGCCCGGCGGCATCGAAATGAAGCTTGACCTCGATGCTGCCATCGTCCAATGCCGGGGTAAAGGTCACACGGGAAGATGTGAGCGCATCGCCGGTTTCCTTGTCCACCAGCGTGCCGATGAGGGTATATTCGTTTCCGGCGGTGAGGTCGGTATATGTCACGGTGTCGATGATCTCCGCATTTTCGTCTGCGAACACCAGCTTGCCGCCGGCCGCACCGTCACGGGCACTGGTCGTGATCTCCGGGTCTTTCAGCTCCACGTGAAGCGTCATGTAAACATACAGCGGCGAGCCGTGGGCGTTCCAGTTCGTGATGACGGGCTGCCAGCCCGCGCCGAGGTAGCGGATGGAATCAAAGATCGTGATGCTGGTCGTGCCGCCGCGCGTGGGCGTGAGAACCTGCACCGCGATGGTGCCGTCCGCCGCGAACGCCTCCGCCGGAGCGGAAATCGTCAAGGTCGCGCCGGACACGGAAAAGCTCACGCCGTCCGCCGAGAATTTGAAATATTCCTCCAAGTAGGTTTTTCCGGAGTACCAGGTGCTCGCCGCGCAATTGCTCGTGTCCGTGAGCGTGGCGGTATAGCGGCCTGATGTGGCATCATAGGTCAGCTCGATTGGGTTGGATGCTGCCGCGCTTTCCGAATTATATGTAAAACTCGGCTTCTCGCCATGGATCCACATACAGTCGCGCACGCGGTCAAAGGTGTTCCAGCAGGAGGCGTAGCAACTGTCATACAGGTGCATGCCGTCGTAGATGTTGCCGGTGCCGCGGCCGCGCTCGTCCATCTGGCCGTGCATGATCGACCACACAGCGCATTGCACGCCGG
>CAYROZ010000144.1:0-4656 GCA_964426125.1 uncultured Oscillospiraceae bacterium | reverse complement strand
CCCCCGGTCTTGTCGCTCTGGCCGCTCGCCCAGCCTGCATCGTCCGCAGCCAGCGCCGCGCCATTGGTCCAATACCAACCGGCTGCGCGGCCCGTGGCGGCATCCTCCGCCTGATACTGCGCGCCAAGCCAAACGTTTTCAAGCTTTGCATCCGCATTCGCTTCGTTGTAGGCGTTCAGATAATCCGTCACAGCGGCAAGATCCTCCGCCGAGCCGATCGTGACAAAGCTCGTTCCCGCCGCCTGCAGCGCCGTCCAGAAATCACTGCTGGCCACAGCGGTATACTTATCCGCCGTCGGCGTGGTCGTGGGGATCGCGGTGGGGACAGTCGTGGGAGCCGTTGTGGGCACGGTCGTGGGGATCGCGGTGGGCGCCGTCGTCACAGTGGCCGACGGGGCATAGTATGTATACGAGCGCGGGGGCTCCGTTGCCTCCGGCGTGGGTTCGGGCGTGGGTTCCGGCGTGGGGCTCGGCATGGCGGCCATGCCGCTGCCGTCCGTGATGCAGCCGACGGGGGCAAAGTCGCCCGCTTCAAACTGCTCGCGCGTTACGGCGCGGAAATGCCAGCTTCCATCCTCCGCGCGGCTGAGCATCAGCCGTCCGCCCACCGAGACGGAGGGCTCGCCGTCCGCCCAGAAGGCGCTGACTTCCGGCAGCTGCGTGTCGTCCAGCCAATACCATCCGGCCTCGCCGTTCGGCGCGTCCGCCGCTTCGAGATAGCGCGCGCCAAGCCACACATTTTCAAGCCCGGCCGCCTCCGCCGCCTCCACGGCGGCATTCAAAGCGTCCTCGCCATCCAGCACGGCCAGTCCGACGTTTTTCAGCTCATCCCAGTCAAAATCGATGGCCGTGGCCTTGAACCGATACTCCGGCGCAGTCGGGGTCGGCGTGGGCTCGGAGGTCGGCTCCGCCGTGGCCTCCACGACCGGTTCCGCCGTAACGATCGTCATGGGCTCCTCTTTTTCAAACGCGCCCAGCGAATAGGCCGCCACGCTGACAAGGCCTGCGATCACAACCACACCGACGCCGATGGCCACAAACGCGCCGCTGCGGTTTTTGCGCTTGGCCGCCGCTTCCTGCCGCCGGTCGATGTCCTTTTGCACGGTGTACTGCTTTTTCGGTGCGGGCGCTTTCTCCTTTTCCTTCAGCGGCTCGGCCTTCGGCGCAGGCGCTTCGTCCTTCGGCCGCTCGGCCTTCGGTGCGTCCGGCGTTTTCTCCGGCTCATGCGCGGTGCTCTGGGCCGCCGTTTCCGCCTTGGGTTCCTCGCCTTTTGGCGGCTGGGCCGCTTCCTTTGCCTCCGGCGCGGGGGTCTCCCCGGCCGTTTTGGGCGCAGGTTTGCTGTTTTTCTTCTTTTTCCCGCTCTTTTGCGTCACGGGCATCGCTGTTTTATTTTCGGGTTTCGTCTGCTGGGGCGGGTTTGTCTCCGCCTTGGGCGTTTCCGCCGCTGTCTCCGCCTTGGGCGTTTCCGGCGCGGGTTCCGCGCTTTCCGGCACGGATTCCGGCTCGGCAAAAATATCCTTCAGCGCCTCCGACCTCTCCGGCGCGCGGTCCGCGGAAACGGACGGCTCCAGATCGTGCAGCTCCTGCTCCATCAGTATGCTGCTGGCCGAAACACCGGCCTCCGCCTCCACCGGGCGCACGGTCTCCTTCGGGATGGCCGCCAGCTCTGCCACGACGGACACGCCGGTCATGCCGGTCGCCGCCGCAGCCGCCGCAGCCTCGGGATCGGCCGCCTGTTCGCCGTCCGGCGCCTCCGAGGGCAGCGCCTCGTCGGTTTCGCTCAGCTCGTACAGCATGGCCTGCGGCGTGAGATAGCGCTCATCGGGGCTATAGCGGAGCGCGCGGCGCAGTATCGCGGCCACGGCCTCGCTCGCGCTCGACGGCGGAACGATCTCGCCGCCCTTCATGCGCGTGCGCAGGGCCTGCGCGCGTTCCACATCCGTCGGCTCCGACGAGGTGATAAACGGCAGATGGCCGCCGTTGTAGGCGGTGTACATCACCAGCGCGATGCTGTAAAGGTCCGCCGCGCGGCTGAAATCATTCTGCCAGAAGGCCTCCGGCGCCATATATTCGATCTGCTCGGGCGTGCGCTCGGATACCGGCGCATCGCTGCGGGAGCACAGAACGGCCTTTCCATCGGCATCGATGTGGATGCTTCCGGGCCAGATGTTGCCGTGGAAGTCCTCCGGGCAGCTGTCCAGCTGAGACACGAGCTCGCGCCCCATTTTCACGATCTGCTCGCCGTTCATGGCGGCCAGCTGCGCGGCCGTGAGAGCGGTTGAAAGCATGGTGGATTGACTCATAGGATGACACCTCATGCGTAGAAAAAGTTACAATTTGGTTACGATATAGAAACAAAGTAACACATCTCACAAAACTTGTCAACCACAAATTTTCCTTGAAAAATCAAGCATCCCAGCCGATAGTGTCGGTCTGGGATGCCATGCACAAGATGTTGGATTTTGTCGAAGAATTAAAAAAGTTACAAATTTTAATTTTCGAAGAATTTGCGGTGGATCGCGGCCACGGCACGGTCAGCCTGGCTTTGGGCCAGAATGACAGAGAGCTTGATCTCGCTGGTGGAGATCATCTGGATGTTGATGTTTTCATCGTTGAGCGCTTCGAACACGAGCGCCGCGATGGCGGAATTGGACATCATGCCCGCACCCACCACGCTGACCTTGGCGATATCCGGGTCGATGGAAACGCCCTCGAAACCCAACACGGCCTGCTTGCTCATAACGGCCTCGCGCGCCCTTTCCGCGTCCGCCTGCGCCACCGTGAAGGACATATCGTTGAGACCGTTGCGGCCGTTGGCCTGAATGATAACATCCACGTTCACGCCCTGGCGGGCGATGGCCCCGAACACCTTGAATGCCGCGCCCGGCGTGTCGGACAGGCCCTCGACCGTGATGCGCGCAACCTTTTCATCCTTGGCAATGCCGGTGATCTTCATCTCTTCCATATCTTTTGTGACCTCCTTGACTATCGTTCCGCTTTTCCGGGCCGTGGAGGACAAAACCTCCAGCTCCACCCCATAGCGTTTGGCCAGCTGCACCGAGCGGTTCATCAAAACCTGCGCGCCCATGGACGCCAGTTCCAGCATCTCGTCGCAGCTGATCTCCTCGAGCTTGCGCGCGTTCGGCACCTTGCGCGGGTCGGCGGTATAAACGCCCTCCACGTCCGTGAAGATCTGGCAGCGGTCGGCGTGCAGCGCCGCTGCGAGGGCCACCGCCGTGGCGTCCGAGCCGCCGCGGCCCAGCGTTGTGACATCGTCGAATTTTGTGATGCCCTGAAAGCCCGCCACCAGCACGATGCGCTTCATATCCAGCTCCCGCCGCAGACGCTCCGAGTCGATGCGGCGGATGCGCGCGTCGCCATAGGCCGCGTCCGTGCGCATTCCGGCCTGCCACCCCGTGAGCGACACAACCGGCAGTCCCATGGATTCCAGACACATCGCCATCAGCGCGATGGACTGCTGCTCGCCCGTGGAAAGCAGCATATCCAGCTCCCGCCGCGACGGCGAGGCGTTGAGCTCTGCGGCCTTTTCCAAAAGCTCGTCCGTGGTATCCCCCTGCGCGGACAGCACCACCACCAGCTCGTTTCCGGCTAAGTAGGTTTCCGCGATGATCGCGGCCACATTTTTGATCCGCGCCGTATCCGCCACGGAGGAGCCGCCGAATTTCTGTACGATCAGCATATATATAGATTCCCCTTATTCAGCTCATATACGGGCCATCGGCCCCAATTCATTCTATTCACGGCTGCCAAACACGCCACGCGGCGGCCTTCAGCGTCTCCGCCCGCGCCGACAGCTCCGAACGCAGACACGGCCCCGTGATAAACGCGCACGCACCGCTGGAGCCATAGACCGGCTCGGCCTCGGGAAAGGCCGCCAGCAGCGCATCCGGCTGCGCCTCGGTTCGCACATACCAGCGCGAACTGAGCTCCTCCGGCCCGCGCAGAGCCGTTTCCTCGCCCGAAAGCTCCATGCAGTCGCCCGGGTGCCGCACAGCCGCCAGAAGATCCGCGCAAACGGCGCTGGCCGTGGCCCGTCCGCCCGCGCCGGGGCCATAGAACATCAGCTCCCCGGCGGCACTGGCGCGCACAACGCAGGCGTTCATCACGCCGCTCACCGAGGCCAGCATGGCCTCCTTTGCCACCAGATGCGGCTCAACAAAGGCATACACGCCCTGCGCGCTGCGGCCCGTGCGGCCCAGCAGCTTCACACCATAGCCCAGCGCGTCGGCCAGCTCCAGATCCGCCGGTGTGATCTGCGTGATGCCGGACACCGACATATCCTCAAAGCGCACGCGCTTTCCGAACGCCAGCGACCCCAGCAGCGCCGTTTTGCGTCCGGCGTCGTGGCCCTGCACATCGGCGGTGGGGTCGGCCTCGGCATAGCCGAGCGCCTGCGCGCGGGAAAGGGCCTCGGCATAGGATACGCCCTCGCACGCCATGGCCGTGAGGATGTAGTTCGTGGTGCCGTTAAAAATGCCGCACAGCTCGTCCACGCGGTTCGAGGCGAGCGATTCCGTGAGCGGGGCGAGCAGCGGGATGCCGCCGCACACCGCGGCCTCAAAGCGATAGCTCACGCCCATTTTGTGGGCCAGGGCACAAAGCTCCGCCCCGCGCTCGGCGGCCAGCGCCTTGTTC
>CAYROZ010000143.1:0-4676 GCA_964426125.1 uncultured Oscillospiraceae bacterium | reverse complement strand
CGCTTCCCGCATATCTTCGGCACCGACGAGCAGTGCCGCGACTACTTCATCCGCGTGGTGTACGGCACGCGTGTTTCGCTGGTGGTCGGCCTGTTCGCCAGCATCATCGTTTTGATCATCGGTATGCTGTACGGCAGTATATCCGGCTATTTAGGCGGCAAGGTAGACCTTATCATGATGCGCATCGTGGACATCATCTACGCGCTGCCCGATATGCTCATCGTGATTTTGCTGTCCGTGGTTTTGAAGGAAGTGCTCCACTTCAAAAGCGGCACCTTCCTTGCCTCGCTCGGCACGAACATGGTCTCGCTTTTCATCGTGTTCGGCCTTTTGTACTGGGTGGGCATGTCCCGTCTGATCCGCGGCCAGATCCTTTCCATCAAGGAAAACGAATACATCCTCGCCGCGCGTTCCATCGGCGCCAAGCCCGGCCGCATCATCCGCAAGCACATCCTTCCCAACTGCATTTCCGTTATCATCGTGTCCACCGCCCTGCAGATCCCCTCGGCCATCTTCACGGAAAGCTACCTCAGCTTCGTGGGCCTTGGCATTCAGGCGCCCATGCCGTCGCTTGGCTCGCTGGCCAACGCTGCGCGCGAGGGCCTGCAGAGCTATCCGTATAAGCTGGTGTTCCCGGCTGTGGCGATCTGCCTGATCGTGCTGAGCCTTAACCTGCTCGGCGACGGTCTGCGCGACGCCTTCGACCCGAAACTGAAGAGGTGAGCGGCATGAGTGAACATCTTTTGAGCGTGCAGGATCTGCACACATCCTTCTTTACCGATTCCGGCGAGGTGCAGGCCGTCAACGGCGTCAGCTTCAACCTCGATCCCGGCGAGATCCTCGGCATCGTGGGCGAATCCGGCTCCGGCAAGTCCGTGACGGCGTACTCCATCATGCAGATCCTGGCCGATACCGGCAAGATCGTCAGCGGCAGCATCAAGTACAAAGGCGAGGAGATCACGGAGTGGTCCGAGCGGAAAATGCGCCACTTCCGCGGCAAGTGCTGCTCGATCATCTTCCAGGACCCCATGACCAGCCTTAACCCCGTTTTCACCATCGGCAACCAGCTGCGCGAGGCCATTGAGCTGCACACCGACAAAAAAGGCGCCGAGGCCAAGGCCCGCGCCGTGGAAATGCTGGAGCTGGTGGGCATCAACGAGCCGGAAAAGCGCGTCAAGCAATACCCCTACGAGCTGTCCGGCGGTATGCGCCAGCGCGTGATGATCGCCATGGCGCTCGCGTGCGAGCCCGATATCCTCATTGCCGACGAGCCCACCACCGCGCTGGACGTGACCATCCAGGCGCAGATACTCGAGCTGATGCAGGATCTGCAGAAAAAGCTCGGCATGGCCGTCATTCTTGTCACGCACGACCTCGGCGTTATCGCCGATATGTGCGACAACATCGTGGTCATGTACGGCGGACGCATCTGCGAGCGCGGCACGGCCGACGAAATCTTCTACAATCCCAGGCACGAATACACCAAAGGTCTGCTGCGCTCCATCCCGAGCATCAGCAACATGAAGAAAAAGCTCGTCCCCATCGCGGGCACGCCCATCAATATGCTCAATATGCCCAAGGGATGCGCCTTCTGCGCCCGCTGCGACGCGGCCATGAAGATCTGTCTGGATGAGATGCCGGAGGAGCTGTCCATCAACGAAAACCACATGGCTTCCTGCTGGATGAACGTCAAGGCCATGCTGGAAAATGGGGAAGGAGGGGAAAGCCATGAGTGACAACAAGCAAAATGTCACGCCGTCTGCCGCGGATACGTTGGTGGACGTTCGCGGGCTGAAGCAATATTTCCCCGTGCGCACCGGCTTTTTCAAAACCAAGCCCCTCAAGGCCGTCGATGATGTCTCCTTCACCATCGGCCGGGGCGAGACGCTTGGTCTCGTGGGCGAATCCGGCTGCGGCAAGACCACCGTTGGCCGCACCCTGCTCCACCTCTACAAGCCCACCGCCGGCGAAGTGCTCTTTGACGGCGAGGCCGTGACCGACAAAAACATCACCCAGATGCGCAAGAAGATGCAGATGGTGTTCCAGGACCCCTATTCCTCGCTCAACCCCCGCATGACGGTCGAGGACATCATCGGCGAGCCGCTGGATGTGCACCATCTCTACTCGAACCGCAAAGAGCGCCGCGAGAAAATTCTCGAGCTCATGGAATACGTCGGCCTCAACGCCGAACACGCCACGCGCTATGCCCACGAATTCTCCGGCGGCCAGCGCCAGCGCATCGGCATCGCCCGCGCTCTGGCCGTTGACCCGCAGTTCATCGTGTGCGACGAGCCGGTCTCCGCGCTGGACGTTTCCATCCAGGCGCAGGTCATCAATATGTTCGAGGAACTGCAGGAAAAGCTGGGCGTGGCATATCTTTTCATCGCCCATGACCTGCTGGTCGTGCGCCACATCAGCCGCCGCATCGCCGTGATGTATCTGGGCAAGATCGTGGAGCTGGCCGACGCGGACGAGATCTACGACCATCCCCAGCACCCCTATTCCCAGAGCTTGCTCTCCGCCGTGCCCATCCCGGACCCGAAGATCGCCCGCGCCAGCAAGCGCATCGTGCTCTCCGGCGACATTCCCAGCCCGCTCAACGCGCCGTCCGGCTGCGCCTTCCGCACCCGCTGCCGCTTTGCCACAGAGCAGTGCGCCTGCCAGTGCCCGCCGCTGGAAGACCGCGGCGATGGTCATTTTGTTGCGTGCTGGAATCAGTAAACACTGCAAATCCAACGAATCCCACAAAATTGATCCTGCGGCCCGATTCCGTCTTGTTTTTTGAAAAATCCTAGAATATAATGTAATTTAATTTATTAAAGCGACGGGATTTGCCGCCCCCCCAAGAGGGACGTCCCTCTTGCCTTTTGACCCGATGGGTCAAAAACCATCCTTTCTGTATGACGGGACTCACCCGAGTCTGTTATAAAAAATTTTATTGGAGGATAATCAAATGAAGAAGATCATTGCCCTTCTGCTCGCTTTGGTTATGGTCCTCGCTCTGTGCGCCTGCGGCGCGCAGAAAGAGCCCGTGGCCGAAGAGACCACCACCTCCGCCGTGGAAGAGACCACGGAGGAGACCCCGAACGCTGCGGATCTCGTCAGCGACGCGTTCATCGACCCCGTCAACGACTGGGCCAAGTACGACGAGCTGATCGAAGAGATCAAGACCACCACCGATTTCGCCGCTCGTGTTGACCTGATGCACGAGGCCGAGGACATCCTGATGTCCAACTACGGCGTCATCCCCGTCTACTACTACAACGACGTTTACATGCAGAAGTCCTATGTCGAAGGCATCTATTCCAACCTCTTCGGCAACAAGTTCTTCATGTACGCCACCCTCGGTGAGGATGCTCCCAGCGCCACCACCCTGCGCATCAACCTCGCTTCCGAGCCCGATTACCTCGACCCCGCGCTGAACTCCTCCGTGGACGGTGCCTGCCTGGCGGTTAACTCCTTCTCCGGTCTGTACACCTACACCGAAGACGGCGTCACCACCCCCGCCTGCGCCACCGGCTACGAGCTGAGCGAGGACGGCCTGACCTACACCGTGACCCTGCGTGAGGGTCTGAAGTGGTCCGACGGCTCCGATCTGACCGCCGCCGACTTCGAGTATGCCTGGAAGCGCGCTGCTGCCACCGCCACCGCCGCTGACTATGGCTACATGCTCTCCGGCTTTGCCGGCTACCCCGACGAGCTGGCTGTCACCGCCATTGACGACGTGACCCTCGAGTTCGTTCTGTCCGCTCCCTGCGCTTACATGGAAGACCTGATGGCTTTCCCCACCTTCTACCCCGTGAAGCAGTCCTCTGTTGAGGCCGCTGCCGACTGGGAAACCAACCCCGGCTCTTGGTGCACCGAGGCCGGCTTCGTGTCCAACGGCGCTTATGTCTGCACCGGCTGGAGCCACGACACCTCCATGACCTACACCAAGAACCCCTACTGGTACGATGCTGACAACGTCACCATCGAGACCCTGGAGTTCATGCTTTCCGCGGACGACACCGCCATCTATGCCGCCTACAACGCCGGCGACGTGGACTTCATCGACTCCGTCCCCACCGACGAGACCGCTTCTCTGATCGACAACCCCGAGTTCTATGTTGTTGACAACCTCGGCACCTACTATGTCGCCTTCAACGTCACCAGCGACCTGTTCGCTGACAAGACCCCCGAGGAAGCCGCCTGCATGCGCGAGGCTCTGAACATCCTCATCGACCGCGACTACATCTGCGAGAACGTTGGCCAGACCGGTCAGGTCGCCGCTGACTCCTACATCCCCGCTGGCATGGCCGACGGCAACGGCGGCGTGTTCAAGGGCGCTGAGAGCAGCTACTACGACGCTTACGGCATCAACAACGACTACGAGGGCACTCTCGAGCGCGCCCGCACTCTGCTGAAGGCCGCTGGCTTCCAGTTCGATGAAGACGGCATGCTGTCCGACGAGACCCCGCTGCTGCTCGACTACATCGTTAACGAGAACACCGGCCACGTGGCCGTCGCCGAGTCCATGCAGCAGGACTTCGCCGCTCTGGGCATCGACATGACCATCTCCGTCATGGACTGGAACGTGTTCCTGGAAGAGCGTAAGGCCGGCAACTACGATGTGGCCCGCGAAGGCTGGATCGCCGACTTCAACGACCCCATCAACATGCTCGAGATGTTCACCACCG
>CAYROZ010000142.1:0-4697 GCA_964426125.1 uncultured Oscillospiraceae bacterium | reverse complement strand
ACGAGATGTCCACGCGCGAGAACGTCTTTGCCGGCGGCGACGCCGTCACGGGCGCTGCCACCGTCATCAAGGCCATGGGCGCCGGTAAGGTCGCTGCGGCCGGTATCGTGGAATACCTGTCCAACAAGTAATTATTTCCCCAACATAGAAAAACAGCATCCAGCCGACTGGCTGGATGCTGTTTTTATTTATCTCTGTTTTCGTTTCAGTATAACTTTCACCACCACGGCGATGCCAATGACCACGCCGCTGAACGCCGCGTTGACCAGTATTCCGGTATACCACGGTGCGGAGTATGAAAAAAAGATATCCGGGTATTTGCGGTAGGCAATATACTGCGCGATGGCGCGGCCTATGAATTGGCCGCCGATGCAGCCAATGAGGATGTTTAAGGATTGATCCGCTTTGCTTTTCATCGCTCGTTCCGTTTATAGATCGACCAAAGTCCGCGCATGGCGAGGTCTTTATCGACCACAATGCCTTTGCGGCGGCAATGGGGGATCACCTCACTGGCCCATTCGCCCGTGGCGACCACGTGCGCCGTTTCGCCAAGCTCCTCGTCGATGCCCATTAAAAGCCCGTCCAGCATGGCGGCCGTACCATAGATCACGCCGCCCTTCATGGAATCGGCGGTGTTCTTGGCGATCACGCGGCCCGGAGCCTTAGGGGCTACGGAATACAGCAGCGACGCTCCGCGCGACAGCGCGATCTGCGAGGCCATCACGCCCGCCGCGATCACGCCGCCGATGTAGCTGCCGTGCTTGTCCAAAACGCCGATGGCCACGGCAGTGTCCATGTTCACCGTGACGCAGGGCAGGGGATAGCGCTCCAGCGCAGAAACGGCGGCGGCTACAAAATCGCCCGCCAGCTCGCCCGGCTCATCGATGCGGATGTTCAGCCCGGTTTTCAGTCCCCGGCCGACCACCAGCGCACGCTTGCCCGTGAGCTTTTCCGCGGCGCTTTTCATAACCGCCGTCAGCTCCGGCACAACGCTTGAGATGATGCAGCCGTCCACTTCCCGCAGCTCCACGCTGTGGTGCTTGGCCATCAGATCCATCAAAACGGCATACTCGTCCGCCGTGCGCGTTTTCACGGAGGACATGCGGCTGGTGTGCAGAAGCTCACCGTTTTCCATGATGCCGACATCCACATGATTGTTGGATATATCGATCGCAAGTATCATAATTCAAATCACTTCCCACTATCAGATTATCAAATCCGCGCGTATATGTCAAAGTATACTTGCAAGTGGAAGCGCTTTGTGCTAAAATTTAAACATCAAAAATTCTTTTTTTGAAAGGAAGCATAAAACCATGGCTAAGTACAGAATCCAGAGAAAAAAGGACACCGAGGGCAGCACCGTTTATTCCTACACCGCTCCCGGCCACTATGACTGCGAGCCCACCCGTCTGCACGACGTCTCCGGCGGCGGCGCCAACGATGTCGAAGGCGGCAAGATGATCATGGGCATCACCTACTTCCAGCCGGGCGGCCGCACCGATTTCGGCGCCAACCCCCTGGAGTCCATCTACTACATCCTCGAGGGCGAGATGACCCTCAAGACCGAGGAAGAAGAGACCGTTCTGCACGCTGGCGACTCCTTCCGCTGCGCCGGCGGCGTTGCGAAGTCCGTCACCAACACTGGCTCTGACGTTTGCCAGATGCTCGTTTGCCTGCTGCCTCCCCAGGGCTGATAAGCAAACCGTAAACCAAAACATAAAAAACAACTGCGCACACGAGCGCCGGAACACAGCTTCCGGCGTTCGTTTTTGTTAATGCAATGCAATACACCGCGCGCGCGGCGGCAGCGGACAGCCCGGCCTGAGCGAGTGCTCGCACAATGGGGAGAAGGCGGATGCGCATGGCGGTCGTCCGTCTCAGCCGCCACAGACTCACAGCGAAGTTGAATGCCTCTGTAAAGCAGATCACGAACACATACGCCGCGATGCCGCCGTGCGGCAGCATCAGCCACACCAAAAGTGCGGACAGTCCCGCGTCGGCGATGTTCACATACATGCAGAACATCATCTCGCCCAGGCCCTTCAAGCAGCCGTCCGCGATCATGTCCATATACATGACCGGCACGATCAGCGCAAAGAGCATGATGTATTTCCCGGCCTCCTCAGATCCATACAAAGCCTCGCCGAAGCCGTCGCCCAGCGCAAGAAAGCAAAACGCCGTGCCCAGCGAAAAAAGCAGCGACTTGTGCAGGATATCCGCCGTGACGCGCTGTATCTCATGCCCGTCGCCGCCGATCTGCGCCCTCGTCAGCTTCGGCACGATCAGCTCCGCCAGCGCCATCATCAAACAGGAGGGGAACAGCACCGCCGGAAGGCTCATGCCCTGTATCACGCCATAGGCCGAAAGGGCCGCCGCAGCGTTCAGCCCGGACCGCCGCAGCCCCTGCGGCACCAGCAGATGCTGAAAGGTCGAAAGTCCGCTTCGGGCATACGAGGCCGCGGCCAGCGGCAGGGCGATGGTGAGCATCCGATCCGTCATGCCGTCGGACGAAGCGGTGCAGCGGCCAGGGAGATGCTTTTTCATATCCGCCAGCAGCACAAGCACGATTCCGGCACAGGCGGCGGCATCCGCGAGAGTACCGCCCAGCGCGATGCAGCGGCAGGCGCTTTCGATGTCGCCGCGCACATAGCCCGCCAGCAGTGCCGCCGTCACCGCGATCATGAACAGCTCCCGCCCGATCTGCACGCACACGCTTTTCCAAACGCGGCCCGTGGCTGTGAAGTAGCCGTATATCACCGTGCTTACAGCCAGAAACGGAAGTCCCAGTGCCGCCGCGCGCAGCGGCACAACGGAACGCGCATCGCCCAGCCACAGAAAACCGGCCCGTTCGGCCACCAGCAGCAAAGCGGCACACGCCGCCAGACCAAAAACGGCGCCATACACCATACACCGCCGGACCGCCGCGCGAACACAGCCGTCCTTTCCGCGTCCCAGCTCCTCCGATACCAGCCGCGTGGTCGTGAAGCGGATGCCGCTGACAGCCAGCGTTACAGCCAGGGAAACCACACTCATGATGAGCTGAAACAGACCGATGCCAGTCTCGCCGATGCGCCCGGCCAGCCACACCTGCCACACCATGCCCACAAAGCGCATCGCCAGAGAGGATGCCGTGAGCAGCGCCGTGTTTTTCATCAGTTCCTTATCCTTGAACATAAATCCAATATCCTTTCGCGCGAAAAAATCAAAAAAGGCCCCAAAATCAGGGCATCCCCTTGCTTAATCGGCAAGAATTGTATATAATTTTGGTGGGATAGAGAAAAGAGATGAGGGAGAACTGCCATGAGCTACCAGATCGGCGACCGGGTCGCGCATCCGCTTCACGGAGCGGGCATCATTTCCGCAGTGGAAACAAAGCGCATCGATGGAGTTGTGCGCGCTTACTATGTCATGCAGCTCCCCTTTGGCGATATGCTCATCAAATTTCCGCAGGACACCTGCGAGCGCGTGGGCGTGCGTCCGCTGCTCAGCCGGGAGGAGATCGATGAAATTCTGAACCACATTCCGGACATCGATCTGGACATGGAGCAAAACTGGAACAAGCGCTACCGCGAAAACATGGCCCGCATCCGCAGCGGCGATCTGCTGATCGTATCCGGCGTGATCAAAGGGCTCCTGCGCCGCGATATCATTCGCGGCCTGTCTACCGGCGAGCGAAAAATGCTCCACGCAGCCAAGCAGATCCTTGCCTCCGAAATGGCGCTGGTTCTGGAGCTGAGCGGCGAAGAAGTGGACGAAATGCTGGCCGGACTTGCCGAGTAAGGCCGCGGAGGAGCCATGAAGAATCTTTCGGAAACAATGAAAAAAATGCGTCTGCCGCACTGCGCCGCCGTGATCGTGGCCGGGGGGAGCTCCGAGCGCTTCGGCTCGGATAAGCTCTTTGCCGAGATCGCCGGAACACCGGTCCTTGGCATGACCATCGAGGCGATGGCACGCTCGCAGTGCATACAGGAGATCGTTCTGGTCGTGCGCGAGGCGATACTCGATCGTGCGGCGCGGCTGGCCAGAGCCTATGGCGGCGGAAAGGTCCGGCTTGTCGTGCCTGGCGGCCAGACCCGCGTTTTGAGTGCCTATGCCGGGGTCATGTCTGTTTCCAAGCGTGCCAGACTCATTGCCATCCACGACGGCGCGCGTCCGCTGGTGAGCAAAAAGGTCATTGAAGACGCCGTGTGGGCAGCCTACCGCCATCTGGCCGCAGCCCCGGCCATTGCAGTGCGCGACACGATCAAGATCGCCTATGACGGCGTGGTGACGGAAACGCCGGAGCGCAGCACGCTTTTTGCCGTGCAGACACCGCAGGTGTTTCAGGCGGATATCATCCGCGCGGCTCTGGTAAACGCAGCGCAGAAGCAGCTTTCCGTAACGGACGACTGCGCGGCGGCAGAGGCCATCGGCACCCCCATCACGCTCACACCGGGCAGCGAGGAAAACATCAAGATCACAACGCCGCTGGATCTGGATATGGCCAATTTGATCGCGGCGAGGAGAAAAACATGAGAATTGGACATGGATACGATGCGCATCGCCTGACCGAGGGCCGCAAGCTCATCCTCGGCGGGGTGGATATCCCCTATGAGCGCGGGCTGGACGGCCACTCCGACGCCGATGTGCTGCTTCATGCGCTGGCGGACGCCATTCTTGGCGCGGCGGCGCTGGGCGATATCGGCAAGCTGTTTCCG
>CAYROZ010000141.1:0-4745 GCA_964426125.1 uncultured Oscillospiraceae bacterium | reverse complement strand
GAGATGTTCTCGGGCGTATCGGCCTCATAGTGCATGGTGAAAAGATCAGCCCCCGCCTTGCAGAACGCATCCACATAGCGCCCGGGCTGGGTGATCATCAGATGAACATCCAAAAACGCGTTCGGAAACGCCTTGCGCAGCGATTTGACCACCGGCACACCGATGGAGATATTGGGAACGAACACGCCGTCCATCACATCCACATGAATATAATCCGCACCGCCGGCTATGGCCGCGGATACTTCTTCTCCCAGACGAGTAAAGTCAGCCGATAAAATAGAGGGCGCGATCTTTATCATTTCTGTCACCTGCCGCATAGAATGATTCAGCCTGGGCCGCGCGCGGCCGGCTTTCATATAGGGGCAGCACGGTTCGCGGAGCTCCGCTGCCGTGTTGCCCATCGCACACTATTATAACACCATTATGGAATTTCACGCAAGTACCGCTTGACGATTGGCCCCGCGCGTCATAAAATAGACAATAGTATACTGGGAAAAAGGGGGTTTTCGCCCATGCACGAGGTAAAGCGCCGGCGGGCGCTGCCGGTGTATATTGCCGCGGGTGTTTTCGCTCTGTATGCGCTCATCGCGCCGCTTTATACGCTGTGGCATTTTCTGCTGGCCGCGCTGGTCACGGCGGCGGCCTGGCTCGCGGCGGACGCGCTGATCAAGCCCGTGATCGAATACGAGGCCGATCCCGTGGAGCCGGAACCGAGCTATGGCGAGGCCGCGGACACCGTTTTGGCCCGCGCCAAAGCCTTCCGCCAAAAATGCACCGCGTGCGCGCCCTCCATGGGCCCGGACGGCGAAAAGCTTCTCGCGCTGGCGAACCTTTCCGACAAGATCGCCGATATGGCCAGGCAGCCGGATTTTGACCCCAGCCGCATCCGCCGCTTTCAGGACTATTATCTGGCCACCACGGAAAAGCTGGCCGACTCCTACACCCATCTGGCCGGGCAGGGCGTAGCCGGCGAAAACATCACCGCCGCACGCGAAAAGATCAGCGCCATGCTCGACGCGGAAAAGGACGCCTTTGCCCGCTTCCTCGACGCGCTGTTCGGCGCACAGGCGCTGGACATCGAAAGCGAGATCGCCGTGATGCATATGCGTATGCGCGCGGAGGGTCTGGCGGACGACGGCGGTCCGGACGAGCTTTTAAAACCGGCCGGCAAACCATAATGCACAATACGATCGTATCCGATACAGAAAGGAAACATGACCATGGCTAACGAAGAAAAAGCGGTTGACTTCAACCTCACTCTCGATCCCGGCGGAGTCTCCGCCGCCGCAGCCGCCGCCGAGGCAGTGCCCACGCTGGTACTCGGAAACGAAGCGCCCGCCGCGGAAGCCGCGGAGGAGCCGGTAAAGGAAGAAGCCCCCGTTGAAAAGCTCGATCTGGACTCCCTGTCCCCCGCGGAGCAGGCCGCCGTGCGCGAATTTTCCGCCAAGATCGATGTGACCGACTCCACGCAGATCCTCAACTACGGCTCCAATGCCCAGAAAAACATCTCCGACTTTTCCGCTGAGGCGCTGTCGAAAGTGCGCACCAAGGATCTCGGCGAGGTGGGCGGTATGCTCACGGACCTCGTTTCCGAGCTGCAGGGGCTGAGCTATGAGGAAGCGCCCGCAAAGGGGCTGAAGGGTCTTTTTAAGAAAACCAGCCGCTCCATCGCCGATTTGAAAAACCGCTACGACAAGGCCGAGGCGAACGTGGACAAGATCACCGCCGCGCTCGATGCCCACTGGGTCACGCTCAACAAGGACATCGTGACCATGGACAAGATGTACGAGATGAACCAGCAGTATTTCAAGGAGCTGAGCATGTACATCGTCGCGGGCAAGCTGCGCCTGCAGGAGCTGCGGGAAACCGAGCTGCCGAAGTATCTGCAAAAGGCGCAGGAGTCGAATCTGCCGGAGGATGTGCAGGCCGCAAACGACTACGCAAATCTGCTCGAGCGCTTTGAAAAGAAGCTGCACGATCTGGAGCTGACGCGCATGATCTCCGTCCAGATGGCCCCGCAGATCCGTCTGATCCAGAATAACGACTCGCTCATGGCGGAAAAAATCCAAACCGCGCTTGTCAATACCATCCCGCTGTGGAAGCAGCAGATGGTGCTGGCGCTTTCGATGTATCACAGCCAGCAGGCCATGGAGGCCACGCACGAGGTATCCGACATGACGAATGCACTTCTGAAGAAAAACGCCGAGGCGCTGCACATGGGCTCCGTGGGCGTGGCGCGCGAGGCCGAGCGCGGCATCGTGGACATCGAAACGCTCAAGCAGACCAATCAGGAGCTCATCGCCACGCTGGAGGAGGTGCGCCAAATCCAAACCGACGGCCGCGCCCGCCGGGCCGAGGCCGAAGTGGAGCTGGGCCGCATTGAGGGCGAGCTGAAGCAGAAGCTTCTGCAGATCAAGGGCTGATGATGAGCGCTTTGAAAAGCCGCCGCACGGCCACTGCCGTGTTCGTGGTCGTGGTCATCGTGTTCAGTCTGCTCGGCTGCCATTTATCGCTGGGCCGCCGTGTGCGCACCGTGGAGGCCAGCTTCTTTGCCGAGGAGCTCACGGCCCCCGCCACGCAGCTCAATGAGGCCGCCAAATACGCAAACCGCATTCTCTCCGTCATAAACGGCGCGCTGGATGACGAGCTGTATACCGCGCTGAGCGACAGCCGCAGCGCTCTGCTGGACGCGCTGGACGCGCAGGATATCCCCGCCGCCCATGACGCGCTGGAGGCGCTGGAGGAGGCCGCAAACGCCGTGGCCGCAGCTGCCGGGGGCGTGACCTTCGATACCGTCGAAGACCTTGACGCACTGTTCGACGATCTGGCCGGAGCCATGCGTGTGGCGCGCAGCAGCGATTATAACAGCGAAGTGGACCGCTTCATGCAAAATGTGGCGAACCGCTTCCCCACCAACATTCTCAGGCGTATCGCTTTTGTGGATATGCCGGAAAGATTCGAATGACTATGAAAACACTGAAAAGAATATCCCTGATCCTCCTGGCGGCACTGCTGCTCACCGGCAGCGCACTGGCCATTGAGCTCGACGCCGGTTCCGGCAACGGCTTTTATGTGGTGGACGAGGCCAACGCCCTGTCCGCCTCCACGGAGCAGACCGTGGTGGACTATAACGCGCTGCTTGAGCAGTATTGCAACAACGCCCAGCTGGTCGTCGTGACCGTCAACTATCTCGACGAGGCCACCGATGTGGCCGCCACGCAGCTGATGAACGACTGGGGCGTGGGCAGCGCAAGCGAATCGAACGGTATGCTGCTTTTGTACGTTGTGCAGGAGGCACGCGGCTGGCTGGCCGTGGGCGACGGCATCGACCGCGACTTCACCGACGACGACGCCGGCGACTATCTGGACAAATACTTCTGGGACTATGTGGACGCATACGAGCCGGACAAGGCCGTTTTGAGTTTGACGGAGGAGCTTGTCGACTGGTACGAGGACTATTACAACGTTGATTTTGACGATCTGGCCTATGGCGACTCCTACGGCGATCGTTACGACTCCCACTATTACGACGAGCCGTATCGCGACCCCTATTACGACGACTATCACGAGCGCTCCGGCTCCTCGTTCAGCGGGTTTTGGACGCTGCTCATTCTCCTGCTGATCTTCTGGCTGCTCATCTCCCTTTCTCGCATGGGGCGGATGCGCCGTTCAGGCTATACCGGCGGCTTCTGGCCGGTTTTCTGGATATTCAGCGGCCCGCGGCTGTGGCGCAGCTATCGGCCTCGCCGCCCGCCGCCTCCCCGTGGCCCCAGACCTCCCCATGGTCCCGGCGGCCCCGGCGGTCCTCGCCCCGGTCCCGGCGGACCTCGTCCGGGCGGCCCTGGTGGCCCCGGTGGACCTCGTCCGGGTGGCCCTGGTGGCCCCGGTGGACCTCGTCCGGGTGGCCCGCGTCCCGGTCCTGGCGGCCCCGGTGGTCCCCGGCCGGGTAGCCCGCGTCCCGGTCCTGGCCCGAGCGGCCCCCGTCCGGGCGGTTCCCGGCCTTCTGCTCCGCGCGGCGGCGGCTTCGGCGGCCATAGCAGCGGCGGCGGTGCCGGACGCAGCGGCGGTTTTGGCGGCGGCAGCCGCGGTGGCGGCTTCGGTGGAGGCAGCCGTGGCTGCGGAGGCTTCGGCGGCCGCAGCGGAGGCGGCGGAGGCGGAAGACGCTGAGGCGAACAAGAGTCTCCTCTCCCCAAAGAAAAACTAAACTCCCCACATCAGCAACCCTGTGGGGAGTTTCTTGTATGGTTCAAATACAAATATAAACACAAAAGGAACAATACGCCTATGTTTTCAACAACACCTTTTCTCTTCGCCTTTCTGCCAGCCAGCCTTGCTCTGTATTTCGTTGTAACAAAGCTTTTCAAGGGCCGTACACTTTTGACCAACCTGCTGCTGTGTTTTTTATCCGCAGCACTGTATATCGTCGTGAGCCTTTGGTCAGGCGCTTTTTCACCCATTGTTTTCCCACTCATCGTATTTAACTATCTCTGCTCGTTCTTCTCCCGCATAATTGACAAGCGCTGGCCCTGCGGTGTCGGTATCGCGCTGGATGCAGCTCTTTTGATTTGGTATAAATATGCTTCCGGGATCGCAAATGTTCTGCACATTGCTCTGCCCGCCTCCGTTGTAATGCCGCTCGGCATCTCCTTTATCATTTTCCACTGCATCTCCTATCTGGCGGACGTATCCGCCACACACACACACACACACACACACACACACACACACACACACACACACACACA